>CAYYSY010000396.1:0-18427 GCA_964474355.1 uncultured Spirochaetaceae bacterium
GGCATCGGTGGCGGCGACACCGCCTGCCGTGTCGGCCCCGCCGCCGACCGCTCCGGCCACGCCGCCGGCGGCGAGCACCGCTATGGCGCCGTCCCCAGCCTCGGAGCAGCGCCGCGAGCGGGCGGTGCTCGTTCCGGACTTCAGGGGCTCGCAGGCCGACCGCGCCACGGCGCTGGCCGCCCGGGAGGATCTCGACGTGCGAGTGCTGGGCAATGCCGGAGGCCAGGTCGTGGCGCAGGAGCCGCGACCGGGGACGATCATCACGGGCCCCGCCCGCACCGTGCTGCTGACCTTCGCCGCGAACACGACCGGAGGCCCCGCACGATGAGGCTCTCCTCGCTGCTCTCCGCCCTGCCCCGCGACCTCGAGCCCACGGCCTATGTACGCTCGTCGCCCGACGTCGATCCGGTGATCCGCGGCGTCAGCTACGACTCGCGCAAGGTCTCGCCCGGAGACCTCTTCGTCGCGGTGCGAGGCGCCGTCAGCGACGGTCACGAGTTCATCGACCGCGCCCTCGAGCAGGGCGCCGCCGCGGTGCTCGTCGAGGAGGCGCCGGCTGCGCCGATGCTCGGTGCCTGCCCCGCCGTCGTCGTACCCGACACGCGGCGGGCACTCGCGCCGATCGCCCAGCGCTTCTTCGGAGACCCCGCGAGCGAGCTGACCCTCGTCGGCATCACCGGCACGAACGGCAAGACGAGCACGACCTATCTCGTCGAGTCGATCCTCGCCGCAGCCGACCAGCGGGTGGGACTCATCGGCACCGTCGACATCCGCTACGCCGGCGAGACGATCCCCTCGGTCAACACGACGCCCGAGAGTCTCGACCTGCAGCGGACGCTGCGGAACATGCGCACCGCGCGGATCGAGGCCGTGGTGATGGAGGTCTCGTCGCACGGGCTCGAGCTCGGGCGGGTCGCCGGCTGCCGATTCCGCGTCGCGGCGTTCACGAACCTGACGCAGGACCACCTCGACTTCCACGGCGACATGGACGCCTATGGCGAGTCGAAGGCGAAGCTCTTCAGCGATCACGTCGTGCCCGGCGGTACGGCGGTCGTGAACGTCGACGATCCGAGCGCGGGGCGCTTCATGGAGGCGGCACGAGCCGGCGGCGCCCGGGTGCTGCGCTGCAGCCGCCAGTCGGACACCGCCGCCGAGGTGCGACTGCTCGACAGCGAGATCGAGCTCAGCGGCTCACGCGTGCGGCTGGCCCTCCCTTCCGGCGAGCTGACGGTGGAGCTGCCGCTGGTGGGCGACTTCAACCTCGAGAACCTGATCGTCGCCTGCGGCGTAGCCGAGGCCATCGGCACCCCGCCCGAGGCGATCGCGGCCGGCGTCACGGCGTGCCCGCAGGTCCCCGGACGCATGGAGGTCGTGCGCGTCGACAAGCCCGGCGCGCCCGTGGTGATCGTCGACTACGCGCACACGCCCGACGCGGTCGACAAGCTGCTCGCCGCCGTGCGGCCTCTCTGCAGCGGCCGCATGATCACGGTCTTCGGCTGCGGCGGTGATCGCGATCGCGCGAAGCGCCCGCTCATGGCCGAGGCCGTGGCCCGACACAGCGACGTCGCCATCGCCACCAGCGACAACCCGCGCACCGAATCTCCCACCGCGATCCTCGAGGACGTGGTCGCGGGCCTCGGCAGCATGCGCGAGTGCCAGCTCAACGAGCTCGGCGAAGGCGAGAACGAGTACGCGGTCGTCGAGGACCGACGCGCCGCGATCATGACCGCCGTGCGCGCCGCCCACAGTGCCGACACCGTCGTCATCGCGGGCAAGGGGCACGAGGACTACCAGATCGTCGGACGCGAGAAGCTGCCCTTCGACGATCGCGAAGAGGCGAGACGCGCCCTCGGCCTGAGGACGCAGCCTTGAGCGATGTGGAACGAGCCTTGCGCGAGAGGAACCAGCCTTGAGCCAGAGGAGAGAGGCGTGAGCGAGCGCTTCGACGCACAGGACGTCGTCGCATGGACCGACGCGAAGCTCGTCGGCGACGCGAAGAGCGTGCGCTTCCGCAGCGTGTCGATCGACACGCGCACCGTCGAGGCGGGCGCGCTCTTCGTCGCGATCCGCGGCGACGTGCACGACGCCCACGCCTATGTCGAGCAGGCCCTCGACAAGGGCGCCGCCGGCCTCCTGGTCGAGCACGGCCGCGTCGACGCCGCCCTCGCCCGCCGCGCGCCGATCTTCGAGGTCCAGGCCACGACGCCCGCGCTCGGTCAGCTCGCCGCCGGCCATCGTCGCCGCTTCGACGGCCCGCTCGTCGCCGTGACCGGCAGCAACGGCAAGACGACGACCAAGGAGCTGATCCACTCGGTGCTCTCGAGCCGCGGGCCCTGCCTCAAGACCCTCGGCAACCTGAACAACGAGTTCGGCCTGCCGCTCAGCCTCCTCGCGCGAGAGGCGGACCACTGGGCCGGCGTGGTCGAGATCGGGATGAACCATCGCGGCGAGATCGCGCCGCTCGCCGAGATCGCGGCGCCGACCATCGCCGTGATCACGAACGTCGGCACCGCGCACATCGAGCACCTCGGCAGCCGCGAGGAGATCGCGGCCGAGAAGGGCGACCTGCTGACCGGCCTCGACGCGGACGGCGTCGCCGTGCTGAACGCCGACGACGAGCGCGTGATGTCCCAGGCGACGCGCGCTCCCGGCCGCGTGCTCCGCTTCGGCCGCGAGGCCGGCGCCGACGTGTCCGCATCGAACGTGCGCTTCGAGACCGGCGGCGCCTTCGCATTCACGCTCCACACGCCGTCGGGCGATGCGCCCGTTCGCGTGGCCGGGCTCTCCGAGACCACGGTGATCAACGCGCTCGCCGCGAGTGCCGTGGGTCTCGCCGCCGGGCTGGACCTCGACGACGTCGTGGCCGGACTCGCGGCGTTCGAAGGCGTATCCGGCCGCATGGCCCCGAAGGCCGCGCCGGGCGGACTCCACCTGATCGATGACACCTACAACGCGAACCCGCAGTCGGTGCGCGCCGCGCTCGAGAGCCTCGCCCAGCTGACGGGGGGCGACGCCTCGGGCATCGCGGTCCTCGGTGGCATGGGCGAGCTGGGCGCGCAGTCCGATGCGCTGCACGCCGAGACCGGGCGCGCCGTCGCAGAGACCGGCACCGCCGGCCTCGTGACTCTCGGCGAGCTTGCCGGAGCGATCGCCGACGCCGCGATCGAGGCGGGGCTGCCTGCCGACCGTGTGGTGCGCTGCGAAGAGCCGGACGAGGCGGCGCGCGCGGCCCGTGCGCTCGCGAGCGCAGGCGACTGGGTGCTGGTCAAGGGCAGTCGCGCCATGCGGATGGAGCGGGTCGTCGAAGCGCTCGTACACGGTGCGGATGCAACCGGAAAGGACGAAGGCTAGATGCTGTACTGGCTCTTCTACTCGATGGTCGACCAGTTCGGCGGCTTCAACGTCGTCCGCTACATCACGTTCCGGACGGGCGCCGCGACCCTCACCGCGCTGTTCATCTCGTTCATGCTCGGACCGTGGCTGATCCGCAAGCTCGCGGCGCTGCGCGTCGGGCAGCCGATCCGCGACGTCGGCCCCGACCATCAGTCGAAGGCCGGGACGCCGACGATGGGCGGCCTGCTGATCCTGCTCTCGCTCGGCGTCTCGGTGCTGCTCTGGGCCGATCTCTCGAACCGCTTCGTCTGGATCGTGCTCGGGCTGACGGCCGGCTACGGCGTACTCGGCTTCGTCGACGACTACGCGAAGGTCCGGCAGCAGGACAGCGCGGGCATCTCGGCGCGCATGAAGCTCTTCTGGCAGGTCGTGCTGGCCCTCGGCGTCGCGGTGGCGATCTACATGAGCCCCGACTTCGACCAGGAGCTCGCGGTCCCCTTCTTCAAGGACTTCACGCCGAACCTGGGCGTCTTCTACATCCCGCTCGCCGCGTTCATCATCGTCGCCGCCAGCAACGGCGTGAACCTGACCGACGGTCTCGACGGGCTGGCCATCGGCCCGGTCATGATCACCGCGGGCACGTTCCTCTTCCTCGCCTACGCGGCGGGACACGCGACGATCGCGGACTACCTGGCCATCAAGCCGGTGCCCGGCGCCGGGCAGCTCGCGATCTTCTGCGGAGCGCTCGTGGGCGGCGGGCTCGGCTTTCTCTGGTTCAACGCGTCGCCGGCAGAGCTCTTCATGGGCGACGTCGGCGCGCTCGCGCTCGGAGGCGCGCTCGGCGCGATCGCCGTCGTGATCCGGCAGGAGATCCTCCTCGCCGTGGTCGGCGGGATCTTCGTCGTCGAGACGCTCTCCGTGATCATCCAGGTCGTCTCGTTCAAGCTGACCGGGAAGCGCGTGTTCCTCATGGCTCCGATCCACCACCACTTCGAGCAGGTGGGGTGGGCGGAGCAGAAGATCGTCGTTCGTTTCTGGATCGTGTCCGCGATCCTCGGCCTGGTGGCGCTGTCGTCACTGAAGCTGAGGTAGCGCGGCCCACGAACGAAAGAGACGAACGAGGCAATTCGTCGCGATGCGCGGAGCGCATCGCGAGGTTCGTGTGCGCGGAGCGCATGCGATGGGATGGGCCCGGCGCATCCGGATGGATGCGTCGGGGCAGGGAGAGCAGGCCGTCGTGACGGACTGGACCGGTAGACGCGCGCTCGTGCTGGGTCTCGGCAAGAGCGGGCGCAGCGCAGCTCGCTTCCTCGCGGAGCGGGGTGCGCAGGTGGTGGCTGCGGACGAGCGACCGGGGGACACCCTGTCCGAGCTCGACACGCTGCCCGCATCGGTCGAGCTGCACGTCGGGCGCCCTCTTCCTTCGACCGATGGATTCGACCTGGTGGTGCCGAGCCCCGGCATCCCCGTACACCGATGGCACGAAGCCCACGACCGAGTGGTCGGCGACATCGAGCTCTCGGGCCGGCACCTCCAGGTCCCCATCGCTGCCGTGACCGGCACCAACGGCAAGTCGACCACGGTCGCGCTGCTCGAGGCGATGCTGCGCGCCGCCGGCATGCGGGCCACCGCCGCCGGCAACCTCGGCCTGCCCGCCCTCGAGCTGGTCGGCCAGCCGCTCGACGTCGCCGTGCTCGAGGTCTCGTCGTTCCAGCTCGAGAGCACGACTGAGTTCAGGCCCCACGTCGGGGCGGTGCTCAACGTCACGCCCGATCACCTCGACCGCCACGGCGACCTCGAGACCTATGCCGCGACCAAGGCGCGGCTGCTCGCGAACCAGACGGGGGACGACTTCGCGGTGCTGAACGTCGACGACCCCATCGTCCGCGCGATGGCCGACGACGCGCGCGCACAGATCGTCCGGGTCAGCACCCGCGCCGCGCCGGCGGAGGGGGGCGACGGCGCGCGCCAGGCCTGGATCGACGGCAGCATGGCCGTGCTCGCCGATTCGAGTGGCCTGCACCGCGTCTCGCTCGAGGGGCTTCGCCTCGCTGGCCGCCACAACCTCGAGAACGTCGTGACCGCACTGGCGATGGCGTGGTGCCTCGGTGCCGACCTCGAGCGCGCCGCCACCGCACTCGTCTCCTTCGAGGGCTTGCCGCATCGCTGCCAGGTCGTCGCGCGCCATCAGGCGGTGACCTGGGTCGACGACTCGAAGGCCACCAACGTGGGCGCGGCGGCGAAGTCGCTCGCGGCCTTCGCGGAGCCCGTCGTGTGGATCGCCGGAGGTCGGGCCAAGGGCGCTGCGCTCGCTGCCCTCGCCGACACCGCGCGCACGCACGCGCGACTCGCGCTGCTGATCGGAGAGGCGGCCGACGAGCTCGCCTCGGCGCTCGAGGGCGCCGTGGCCTGCGAGCGCGTGGAGACCCTCGAGCGGGCCGTCGCCCGCGCGGCCGAGATCGCGAAGCCCGGCGACGTCGTCCTGCTCGCTCCCGCATGCGCGAGCTTCGATCAGTTCGAGAGCTTCGAGGCCCGCGGTGACGCGTTCCAGCATCACGTCGAAGTCATCACCCGAGGAGCGCGCGACGCATGAGCCTACCTCGCCGCAAAGACGCCCCGACCCGACCCTCCTCGTTCGACGGCGACCTCGTGCTCGCCGCCAGCGTCTTGGCCGGGCTCGGCGTCGTGATGAGCTACAGCACCACCGCCACGATGCAGCTCGACTCGCCGATCCCGCCGCTCTTCCTCAAGCACGTGGGTGCGCTGGCGCTCGGCGGCGGGGCGGCGGCCATCGCGGTGCTCGTACCGCTGAACGTCTGGCGCCGGCTCGCCGAGCCGATCTGGCTGCTCTGCCTCGGACTCGTCGCGGCGACCCTCGCGTTCGGTGTCGAGGTGAACGGCGCGAGCCGCTGGCTCGAGGTGCCCGGGCTCGGCTTCCGCTTCCAGCCGGTCGAGCCGCTCAAGTGCGCGACGATCCTGGCCGTGGCAACTGTGATCGCGCGGCGCGACGGGCACGACGAGCTCTCGGCGCGGCGCGCGTGGATCGCAGGCGGACTGACGTTCGTGCCGGTCCTGCTGCTGGTCGCCCAGCCCGATCTCGGCAACGCCGTGCTGATCGCCTTGATCAGCTTCCTCCTGCTCGTCGTCGCGGGAGTCCCGCTCGCGAAGCTCGTGCTGCCGGGCGTGGTCGGCGTCGTCGCCGTCGCCGTCTACGTCTTCCGCAACCCGTACGCGATGCGCCGCGTGACGTCGTTCGTCGACCCGTGGCAGGACCCGCTCGACGGGGGCTTCCAGCTGGTCCAGTCGTTCGTCGCCTTCGGGCGCGGCGGGGTCTTCGGTGTCGGGCTCGGCAACTCGCACCAGAAGCTCGCGTACCTGCCCGAGGCGCACACCGACTTCATCCTGTCGCTCGTCGCCGAGGAGCTCGGGCTCTTCGGCGTGCTGATCGTGCTCGGCGCGTTTGCGGCGCTGCTCTTCGCGGGCACGCGCATCGCCCGCCGGGCGGACGACCGATTCACCCTGGTGCTCGCGTTCGGGCTGACGGCGCTGCTCACCGTGCCCGCGCTCGTGAACGGCGCCGTCGTCATGGGGCTCGTGCCGACGAAGGGGCTCACCCTTCCCTTCCTCTCCTACGGGCGCACCTCCCTCATCACGAGCTGCTTCGCGCTGGGCCTGCTGATTGCGGCCGGCCGCAGCGAGCCGCGCTCCTCGAGGACCGTCGCATGGCACTGAGCTGGGTCATCGCGGGAGGCGGCACAGGCGGCCACGTCACGCCGGCGCTCGCGATCGGCGAGGCGGCGCGCGCGGCGGGCGACCGCGTCGTGTTCGTCGGCTCGGAGCGCGGCCTCGAGAGCCGCCTCGTCCCCGAGGCCGGCTTCGAGCTCGTCGCCCTGCCCTCGCAGCAGGTGATGGGCCGCTCGATCGTCGGGCGCGTGAAGGGCGTGCTGAACATCCTCGGCCAGGTGGGCGCCGCGCGACGCGCGCTGCGAGCGGCCGACGCCGACCTCGTCGTGTCCGTGGGTGGCTACGCGGCGATGCCCGCCGTGCTCGCGGCGGCGTGGACGCGCACCCCCCTCTTCCTCGTCGAGCCCAACGCCCTGCCCGGCCGGGTGAACCGCTTCTCGGCGCGCTTCGCGCGCACCGTCTTCGTCGCCTTCGACGAGGCGAAGCGGCGGCTCTCGCGCGGCGCCCAGGACGATCGCATCGAGATCGCCGGCATCCCCGTGCGCGCGGGCCTCGTCGAGGCATTCGCCGCGCGCGGTGAGCGCAAGCCCGAGGTACCGCCGCTGCACGTCATGATCTTCGGCGGCAGTCAGGGTGCGCGGCAGATCAACCAGGCGATCGTCCGGCTGCTCCCGCGGCTCGAGGCCCTCCCCGTCGAGATCTTCCATCAGGCGGGCGAGCTCGACTTCGACACGGTCAGCGAGGCCTACCGCGGCTTCGGCCGGCCCGCCGAGGTGGTGCGCTTCGAGCCCGACATGCCGAGCCGCTACGCATGGGCCGATCTCGCGATCTGCCGCGCCGGCGCCATGACCTTCGCGGAGCTCACACTCGCGGGCCTGCCCGCGCTGCTCGTGCCGCTGCCCACGGCCGCCGACGACCACCAGACCGTGAACGCGAAGGCGCTCGCCGAGACCGGGGCGGCCATCGCGCTCGACCCGCGCCCCCTCGACGACGACGCGCTGCTCGCGCACCTCTGCTCGCTCTGCGAAGACCCGGCGCAGCTCGCCCGCATGAGCGAGGCCGCGCGTGGCCAGGCGAACCCCGAGGCCGCGCGACGGATCGTCGAGCGATGCCAGGCGCTGGTCGCCGGCGACGGATCGGAGGCGAGGTGAAGGCGATGACGTCGGCGCACTTCATCGGGATCGGCGGCGTGGGCATGAGCCCGCTGGCCGAGCTGATGCATCGCCGCGGACACCCCGTCTCGGGCTCGGACCTCAAGGCCGGCGCGAACACCGCACACCTCCGCTCGCTCGGCGTCGACGTGAAGATCGGCCACGACGCGGCGCATCTCGGCAAGGCCGACGTCGTCGTGCGCTCCTCCGCCGTCGGCGACGACAACCCCGAGGTCGCTCGGGCGCGTGCGCTCGGGCTGCCGGTCGTCGGACGCGGCGAGCTGCTCGCCGACCTGCTCGACGGTCGCGAGTCGATCGTCGTCGCCGGCACCCACGGCAAGACCACGACGAGCTCGATGATCGCCCACGTGCTCGGCGAGACCGGACAGGACCCGACCGCGATCGTCGGCGGCCGCCTCGGCGCAAGCGACAGCGGCCTGCGCTTCGGCCGCGACGACCTCTACGTCTGCGAGTGCGACGAGAGCGACGGCTCGTTCCTGCACCTGCGCCCGACGCTCGCGGTGCTGACCAACGTCGACCCGGAGCACCTCGACCACTACGGCTCGGTCTCGGCCCTGGAAGACGCGTTCGTCCAGTTCACGGCGGGCATGCCGCTGGGTGGCGTGTGCGTCGCCTGCGCCGATCATCCCCGACTCGCCGCCCTGCTCCCGCGCATCGAGCGGCGGCGCGTGACCTATGGGCTCGAGCGCGAAGCGGACCTCGAGGCGTACGACGTGCGCGCCGACGGCCTCGGCATGCGCTTCGCGGTGCGCTCCCGGGGCGCCGCCATGGGCGATGCGTTCGTCCCCATGCCCGGCCGGCACAACGTCGCGAACGCACTCGCCACGCTCGCGGTGGCCTTCGAGCGCGACGTGCCGTGGGGGCTCGCGACCGAGGCGCTCGCGAGCTACGGCGGCGTCGATCGGCGCTTCTCGCTGCGCGGTGAGGCCGGTGGCGTGCGGGTCGTCGACGACTACGCGCATCACCCCGCCGAGCTCGAGGCGACGCTCGCCGCAGCGCGCGGCGTGCATGCGGACCGCATCGTCGCCGTGTTCCAGCCGCATCGCTACACGCGCACGCGTGACGCCTTCGACGGCTTCACGGCCGCCTTCGACGCAGCCGACCTGGTCGTGATCACGGACATCTACGCCGCCGGTGATCCGCCCATCGACGGCATCACGGGTGCGGCGCTCGCCGCCGCGATCGAGCGCCGCGGCGCTCGATCAAGCCGCGGCGCTGTCGGGGTGAAGCATCTCGCGACGCTCGACGACGTGCTCGCGTGGCTGCCCGGCCGGCTCGCCGCCGGTGACCTCGTGCTCACGCTCGGCGCCGGCGACGTGTCGGGCCTCGGCCCCCGCCTGCTCGAAGCGCTCACTGCGTCGGTGTCGGTGAGCAGCGCAGATGGTGAAGGAGACGCGTCGTGATCTCCCCGCCCGTGCGCGCCCAGCTCGAGAAGCTGCTCGGTCCCGACGTGAGCTTCGACGCCCCGATGTCGCGCTGCACCTCGATGCGCGTGGGTGGCCCGGCCGACGCGCTGGTCCGCGCCCCCGATCGCGCGAAGCTCGCCGCGACCCTCGCCCTCGCCGCGGCCGAGGGCATCCCTATCTCGATCATCGGCGAGGGCTTCAACACCGTCGTCACCGACGCGGGCCTCGACGGCATCGCGCTCAAGCTCTCGGGGCTTCGGCGGCTCGAGCTGCAGGGCGACGACGGCGGCGAGCAGACGCTGCTCGCCGAGGCCGGCGTGCGCCACGCGAGCATCACGCGCCTCTGCATCGAGGCATCGGTTGCCGGGCTCGAGTTCGCAGCCGGCATCCCGGGCAGCGTCGGCGGCTGGCTCGCGATGAACGCCGGGATCGGCGTCCGCGAGATGAAGGACGCGACGCTCGCCGTCGAGTGGATGAGCGCCGATGGCAGCCAGTCGGCCTGGAGCGGCGCCGACGAGCTCGACTTCGAGTACCGCGCGCTGCGCGGCCTGCCCGAAGGCAGCGTGATCGTCGCCGGCCGCTTCGCCGTGACGAAGGCCGAGCCGGGCGCGGTCAAGAAGCAGGTCGACGAGCACATGGCGCACCGGACGCGGACCCAGCCGGTCAACGCGCCCTCGTGCGGCTCGGTCTTCCGCAACCCCGAAGACGACTTCGCGGGGCGCCTGATCGAGGCCGCCGGGCTGAAGGGCCTGCGCGTGGGCGGCGCCTGCGTCTCGGAGATCCACGCGAACTTCATCGTGACCGAGATCGGCACCCAGGCCGCCGACGTACTGGAGCTGATCGATCGGGTCCGCGACCGCGTCCAGGCCGAGTCGGGCGTGCGGCTCGAGACCGAGGTCAAGGTGATCGGGAGGAAGGCGCCATGAGCGAACGTCGTCGCCGGGCCGTTCCGGGGCAGCTGGCCCGCCGAATCCAGGCCGAGAACCAGGCCCGCGGTCAGCGCGCGCGCACCCACCTCGAGCGGGCGCGCAAGCGCCGACGCAGCGCGCTCCAGCGGGCGGCGCGCAGCGGGCGTCGCGGCGACCGCACGACGCAGCACGATCCGATCCGGCGCCGCCTCGTGGTGGCGGGCGCCTTCGCCATCTCGGTCATCGCCGGCGCCGTCTTCGGCTGGCCCACCCTCGACGCCGCGGGCACGTGGAGCGCGGGGCACCCGGTGCGCATCGAGCGCATCGCGGTGCAGGGCAACAGGCTGCTCAGCTCGCGCGACGTGGCGGCCGCGACCGGCGTCGCCCCGGGCCAGATGGGTGCCGACGTCGCGCCCGACGAGGTCGGCCGGCGGCTGCGCGAGCATCCTTGGATCCGCGACGCCCAGGTCCTGCGACTGCCGACGGGCAAGCTCTTGATCTCGATCGACGAGCGAGAGCCGGCCGCGTTGCTCGCGCCGAGCGACGAGGCGGGCGCCCTGGGATGGCGCTTCATCGACGCCACCGGCACGCCCTTCGCGCACCGGGACGCTCCGGGCCCTTCCCTGCTCGACACCCGGACCAGCGCGGAGTGGCCGCGGCTGCGCGGCGGCGAGCGGCTCGCCGACGGCCAGGCGCATCCCGAGCTCGCGGCGGCCCTGGCCCTCACCCGGCACGTGCGTGCCGAGGGTCTCGCCGAGCTGCTCGCGGCCAGGGACGGGCTCGAGCTGCGCCTGCCCGAGCCGGGGGATCCCCAGGGCTGGGTGCTCGACGCGGGGCGCGGGCGGCCGCTCGTGATCCTCGGCCACGACCGGCTGATCGAGCGCCTCGGCCGACTCGAGACCCTGCTGCGATCGCAGACGGGCGAGCTGCGCGGCACGGACCAGATCGATCTTCGCTTCGCGGACAGAGCCATTCTGCGGAGCGGGAAGGAGCAAGTCGCCGCTTCGAGTTGAAGCGGACACAAGTGGCGGTCGGGCCCGGATGGGGCCGGCCGTCCGAACCAGGCACGCCGGGGATCCGGCGGACCTTCACCGGGGGGTGAGAGCAATGAGTCGAAGGAAGGAAGACCTGATCGTCGGGCTCGACATCGGGACGACGAAGATCTGTGCGGTGGTGGCAGAGCGGACCGAGAACGGCGTCGACATCGTCGGCATCGGGACGCATCCGTCGAAGGGACTTCGCAAGGGGGTCGTGGTCGACATCGACGCGACAGTCGAGTCGATCAAGCACGCCGTCGAAGAGGCCGAGCTGATGGCCGACTGCGAGATCACGTCGGTGTATGCGGGCGTTGCGGGCGGACACATCCGCGCGTTCAACTCGCACGGCGTCGTCGCGGTCAAGGATCGCGAGGTGCGCGAAGGCGATGTCAAGCGCGTGATCGACGCCGCCAAGGCCGTCGCGATCCCGATGGACCGGGAGGTGATCCACGTGATCCCCCAGGAGTTCATCATCGACGACCAGGACGGGATCCGCGAGCCGCTCGGCATGAGCGGCGTGCGGCTCGAGGCGCAGATCCACATCGTGACCGCCGCGGTGACGAGCGCCCAGAACCTCGTCAAGTGCTGCAACAAGGCCGGGCTGAACGTCATCGACATCGTGCTCGAGCCGCTCGCATCGGCGCAGGCGGTGCTCGAGACCGACGAGCGCGACCTCGGTGTGGCCATGATCGACATCGGCGGCGGCACCACCGACGTGGCGGTCTTCGCGGACGGCTCGATCAAGATGACCGCGGTCATCGGGATCGGCGGCTACCACCTGTCGAACGACATCGCCGTGGGGCTGCGCACACCCTTCGACGAGGCCGAGCGCATCAAGAAGAAGTTCGGCGTGGCGTCGGCACGGTACCTGTCGGGGGACGACGTGATCTCGGTGCCGAGCGTCGGCGGGCGACGCCCGCGCGAGGTGTCGCGGAAGATCCTCTGCGAGGTCATCGAGCCGCGGGTCGAGGAGATCCTCTCGCTGGCCCACCAGGAGATCGAGCGCGCGGGCCTGGCCGACCGGATCCCGTCGGGCGCGGTGCTGACCGGTGGCGCCTCGGCGCTCGCCGGCATGCACGAGCTCGCGGAGGAGGTCTTCGAGTCGCCGGTGCGCCAGGGCACCCCGGGCCACGTGGGCGGTCTGCTCGACGTGGTGCGCAGCCCGATGTATGCGACCGGCGTCGGCCTCGTGCTCTTCGGTGTCAACCAGCAGCGGTCGAGTCGCACACGCGGGTTCCGGATCCGCGACGACTCCATCTTCGGACGGGTCAAGCAGCGCATGCGCGACTGGTTCTACGCGGAGTTCGATTGATTCGGGCCGACGGGTCCGAGCGAATCGGTGACGACGTGGGTCGGCACCGAAATTTCCTGTTTCGAAACGCACAAATGAGATGCGTTCGTGTAACATTCGGCGCGACGCGAACGTCCGCCGAACTCGGGGGGGTGAACGGATGGCCAAGCGCGATTCCAGCCGCAGTGGGCGGGGCCGCAGGACCGGTGGTGCAGGCAGCACGACCGGCCGAAATGACAAGCAGACTCGGAGCAAGGCGACGCACGACTCGTCGCCGGTGATCGACGAGCATCTCGACGACGAGGGACTCGATCTGCTCGAGATCGGTCCCGAAGACGCCGACGACATGCTCGAGTTCGACCAGACGCCGGGCCAGAAGGCGACCATCAAGGTCATCGGCGTGGGGGGGGGCGGCGGCAACGCCCTCAACACCATGATCGAGGGCGGGCTCTCGGGCGTCGAGTTCATCGCCGCGAACACCGATGCCCAGGCTCTGCAGCACAACGCCGCCGCGCTGAAGGTTCAGCTCGGCGCCGAGGTGACGCGCGGGCTCGGCTGCGGCGCGAACCCCGACCGGGGACGGGCGTCGGCGCTCGAGGCGCGAGAGCGTCTGCGCGAGCTGCTCGAGGGCTCGGACATGGTGTTCGTGACCGCCGGCATGGGTGGCGGCACGGGCACCGGTGCCGCGCCGATCGTCGCCGAGGTGGCGCGCGAGATCGGCGCCCTCACGGTGGGCGTCGTGACCAAGCCCTTCTCGTTCGAGGGCAAGGTCCGCACCAAGCATGCCGAGCGCGGGCTCGACGAGCTGCACGGCGTGGTCGATACGCTGATCACGATCCCGAACCAGCGGCTGCTGTCGCTGGCCGGGAAGAGCACCAACATGCAGGACGCGTTCGCGCTCGCCGACGCGGTCTGCCTGAACGCGGTGCGCGGCATCTCGGACCTCATCACGATCCACGGCCTCATCAACCTCGACTTCGCCGACGTTCGCACGGTGATGAACGAGGCGGGTGTCGCACTGATGGGTACGGGCGTCGGCAAGGGTGATGCCCGGGCCACCGATGCCGCCGAGGCCGCGATCTCGAGCCCGCTGCTCGAGGATCTGCGGGTCGACGGTGCACGTGGCGTGCTGATCAACATCACGGGCAACGGCGACATGACGCTCTTCGAGGTGAACGAGGCGTCGATGCTGATCCAGGAGGCCGCGCACGAGGATGCGAACATCATCTTCGGTGCGGTCATCGACGACACGGTCCCGGATGGCGAGCTGCGGGTGACGGTGATCGCCACCGGGCTCGACGACGAGCGCCAGCGGCGCACGCCGCCCGAGCGTCCGACCCGACGCACGGACGCGCGGGAGGACGACTTCCGGCCCGAGCAGATCGAGATCGAGCACGTCGCCCGATCCCGCCCGCCCGAGCCCGAGCCCGGGCTCGAGCCGGTGCCCAGCCAGGCCCAGGCCGGGGGCGTTGCGCCTGCGGCTCCGCCCCACCCCGCGAGCGCACGCGAGGGGGTGCCGGCGACGCGCCACGACGAGCTGGCCGCCGACGCCATCGCCCGCGCCGATGCGGGCTTCGACTCTCCCTTCGAAGAGGACGAGCTCGACACGCCGGCGTTCCTGCGAAAGCGAGACCAGGGGGAGGACGACGACCGGGAAACGCCTGCGTTTCTCAGACGCGCCCAGGACTGAGACCGAGCCCGACGCCCCGCCCCGCCCGGGGCGGGCCCGACGCTGGCGACGCTGGCGAAGCCGGTGAGACCAGTCGCAGAATGAACGACGAGGACGCCGTCCTGCCCCGCGCAGGGCGGCGTCTTTGCTTTCGAATCCTCGCCCTCGCACGCCGTTGACATTCGGTCCGGTTGGGTGAGAGTCGTCCGCCATGACGACGCAGCCGACGGCCGAAGAGCTGATCCTCGAGTCCCACGAGAACGGGATCACGACCCTCACGTTCAACGATCCCGAACACCTGAACGCAATGACCCGCTCGATGGGCGAGGCCTTCGCGGACCGCATCGCCAGCCTCGCCGGGCGCGACGATCTCCGGGCGGTCGTGCTCACCGGCGCGGGCCGCGCCTTCTCGGCGGGCGGCGACTTCACGATGCTGACGCAGCTCGCGGACGACGGCCGGGCGCGCCCGGGCATCGCCCGCCGCCCGATCCGCGACACGATGAACAGCTTCTACAAGCTCTTCCTGAGCGTGCGGCAGCTGCCCTGCCCGACCCTGGCCGCGCTGAACGGCGCCGCGATCGGCGCGGGCTTCTGCGTCTCGCTGGCCTGCGACATCCGGGTGGTCGCCGACGACGCCCGGCTCGGACTCAACTTCACGAAGCTGGGCGTCCATCCCGGCATGGCGGCGACTTGGACCCTGCCGAGGCTGGTCGGGCCGGCGCTTGCCGCCGAGCTGCTCTACACCAGCCGGCTCTTCCGGGGCGAGGAGGCCGCCGCGATGGGGCTCGCGAATCGCAGCGTGCCGCGCGGCGAGGTGCTGCCGGTCGCGATGGGGATCGCCGGCGAGATCGCCGCCTGCGCCCCGCTGGCCGTCCAGGCCACGAAGCGCTCCCTCGGGCGGAGCCTCGACGCGACCCTCGAGGACCAGCTGGCCTTCGAGGCGAGCGAGCAGGCGGTGACGTTCGAGAGCGAGGACGTCCACGAGGGCCTCGCCGCCGTGCAGGCTCGCCGCGACCCGAGCTTCGAGGGCCGCTAGCCCCGCTCCCGCCGCTCCGCCCCGCCGCGACCGGACCGATGCCGAGCTCCACTTGATTCGGACCGGGTGAGTCGGCCAGCCGACTGTGACTTCCGACACCGTCTCAGGGCAGCCGATCGCCGAAGGACCGTACACAGGGGGCGAAGTCCGGGTTTTCCGCACCGAGCCCTTGCCGGACGGGGGCCACGGTCGCTACACCCGACGTGGACAGCCCCCCGACCAGCAGGCCTCGGGCCTCGCAGCCCGGCCGTTCCGCATGACGGCCATCGCGAGGATCCGAGCCCGAATGAGAGAAGAGGCCGCAACCGGCCCCGGCGATCGCCGGGATGGGCCGGAGGTGGGGAGTTCGAACGAAAGATCCGACTGGATCGGCGGCGATTCGCGAGAGAATTGCCAGCCCGGCTAAAGTGCCGAGCCTTTCGTTCGAAAGAGGAAGTAGGGGGTTCGAAGCAGCGCGCGGCGGCGAGCTGGTCGAATCTGGGGCCCGGTCGAGATCGAGCCGGGAATCGGGGGGTGTTCAATTGACTCGCGCACTGAGAAGCCACCAGCTCTGGCTCTCACTCACGTATCTGGGCCTGCTCGTCCTGATGGCCCGGGCCTACCTGTAGGCCGACCCGCAGAGCCACCACGGCGCGGCGAGCCCGAGGGTCCGCCGCAGCCGACGCGGTCCATCCGAGGACCGCAGGGCCCGGGCTGAAACCCGGGCCGGGCCGGGCCGGCCCTCAGGCCGGCAGCGCCTCGACGAGGCCCTGAATTTCACCCGCGTTGAAGAAGTACGAGATCTCGAGACGAGCCGTCTCGGGGGCGTCGGAGCCGTGCGAGGCGTTCTGCTCGATGTCGGTGCCGAAGTCGCCGCGGATCGAGCCCTCGGGCGCCTCGTTCGAGTTGGTCGGGCCCATCAGATCCCGCCACTTCTTGATGGCGCCCTCGCCCTCGAGGACCATCGCCACGATCGGGCCCGAGGTCATGAACTTGACGAGCTCCCCGAAGAAGGGGCGCTCCTTGTGGACCGCGTAGAAGCCCTGCGCCATCTCCTCGTCGAGCTGCATGCGCTTCATGGCGACGATGTCGAGGCCACTGTCCTCGATGCGCGCGATGATCTGGCCGGCGACCTTCTTGGCGACGGCGTCGGGCTTGATGATGGCGAAGGTCCGTTCCGCGGCCATGGCCATGACTCCTCTCTCGGTTTCCCTGAGCCCAGCGCATCCGGGCGCCGGGGTGTTCCTCGGCAGCGCGGCGAGCCGCTGGCTGCGTCGAATCGATGGTTGTGAGTGCGCCGCAGCCGCTCATGGGGCTCGGGGCGGCGGGAACGTAGCGGATCGGCGGCCGGGTGCCGCCTCAGACCTCGAGCACGAGCTTCCCGAAGTGGGTGCTGGCCTTCATGATCCGGTGCGCTTCGGGCGCCTCGGCGAGCGGCAGCACCCGGTCGATCACCGGCGCGATCCGCCCGTCCGCCAGCGCGTCGCCGAACGCCGCCTCGAACGCATCGACGAGCGCGGCCTTCTCCGCCTCGGGGCGGGCGCGCAGGGTCGACCCGATGACCTGGAGGCGCTTCGTCAGCAGCGCGCCGAGCGGGATCTCCGCCTTGGCGCCCCCCATCAGCCCGATGATGACGAGCCGGCCGCCCACGGTCAGCGCGGACAGGTTCCCGGCGAGATAGGGCCCGCCGATGCTGTCGAGGATCACGTCGACGCCCCGTCCGCCGGTCGCCTCCTTCGCGGCAGCGGTGAAGTCGCCCTCGCGGTAGTTGACCGCCACGTCCGCGCCGAGATCGAGGCATCGCTGGCACTTGTCGTCCGAGCCGGCCGTCACGACGACGCGGGCGCCGGCCGCCTTCGCCATCTGGATCGCCGCCGTGCCGATGCCGCTGCCGCCGCCATGCACCAGGAGGGTCTGACCGGCCTCGAGCCCACCGATCTGGAAGACGTTCAGGTAGACGGTGAGCAGCACCTCGGGCAGCCCCCCCGCCTGCACGAGGTCGATCTTCTCGGGCACCGTCATCAGGCTGCCCGCGTCGACGACGACCTCTTCGGCGTAGCCACCGCCGGTGAGCAAGGCCATCACGCGATCGCCGACCGACACGCCCGTGACGCCTTCGCCCAGCTCGGTCACGCTGCCCGCGCACTCGAGGCCGAGGATCTCGGACGCACCCGGCGGCGGCGCGTAGAAGCCCTGGCGCTGGAGCAGGTCGGCGCGGTTCACGCCCGCGGCCGCCACTGCGATGCGCACGCAGCCAGGTGAGAGGCTCGGCGCCTCGGTGTCGCCCACGTACATCCGGGTCTCGTCCCCGGGCTCGTCGATCAGGATGGCCTTCATGCCGCCGAAGCTAGCGCGCCGAAGCCGCGGGCGGCGACGTCCCGAAACGAAAGGGCCCCGCCCGACCCATCGCCGTGCGGCGGACGATGGGGCGAGCGGGGCCGAGTCGCGGCTTTCGAGCCGGTCGCGGTGATCGCTGTGGATACGCCTACGAGAGATCGGCGCGCGAGTACTCGAGCAGACCGCGCGCGATGATCAGGCGCTGGATCTCGCCCGTACCCTCGTAGATGTCGGTGATGCGGCAGTCGCGCGCCCACTTCTCGAGCAGGTGTTCGCGGCTGATGCCCATCGGGCCGAGCAGATCGATGCAGCCCTGCGTGACCATGCGCACCGTATCGCCTGCGTGCGCCTTGCAGACCGACGACTCCATGTTGTTCGGCTTGCCCTGCCCGGCGAGGTAGACGCACTGCAGGGTCACCAGCTTGCTGGCCTCGAACTGCGCCTCGAGCTCGATGAAGCGTTCGACCGCCGCCGGCTGCGTGCCCTTGCCCGCCGTGTAGTCGATCGTGAGACCGGCCTCTTCGAGCTGCTCGCGAGTGAAGTCGACCGCGGCCTCGACGACGCCGAGGCCCATG
>CAYYSY010000397.1:0-2842 GCA_964474355.1 uncultured Spirochaetaceae bacterium
GCGCCGCCCGGCAAGCGCAGCTCGACCTTGATCTGGGCGCCCTCCATGCTGGCGCGCTGGGTCTCGAGGAACGCGCCGCCCTCGCTGAGGCTGTACACGACCGAGTCCTTCGTGCGGCCCGCGATGAAGATGCGCGCGAGCAGATAGGTCGGAACGCGCAGCGTGCGGCGATTGTGATGATCGCGATCGCCGCCGAGCGCGCGGTTCAGCTGGAAGCGGAGCGTGCCCTCGTCGTACGGCTCCCAGAGAGCGAGCCTCAGGCCGGCGCTCTTGAGCTCCTTGCGCTGCGAGGGGGTCGGGTGGCGCCCCACCGACACGAACATGACCTCGGTCTGCGGGTTGGCCGAGCTGACCCCCTTGAGCGCCTTCTTCAGCTTGTCGTGATGGAAGTCCGTCGGGATCATCACGACGCAGAAGGGCTGACGGTGGGCCGCGACGAGGGCCTCCGCGCTGTCGAGGTTCGCGACGCGTGTGGGCTCGACGTCGAAGGCGCGCAGGCGCTCCGACAGGGTGGTGATCCCGCCGTCGGAACCCTCGATCAGAATGACCTGAGCGCGCTCGTCCATGGCGAGCGAATCGGGTGTCGGCCTCGCTGGCTTGAGAGCCGTGAGCGCCTCTTGAATTCCCCCCTGTTCGAGGGGGCTACACCGAGCGGCCGAAGATGCGCTCCATGGTCTCGTAGGGCGTCGGCACGTTCGGATCGAAGCGCCGGAGGCGCCGGAGCAGCCGTGTACGGCGCCTGGGCGACAGCTCGAGGCCCTCTTCGACGAGGAAGGGCTCGAGGTGCTCGTCGACGAAGCTCAGCAGCTGGCTGGCCTCGAAGCCGTCTGGATCGAAGCCGGCCTCCTGCACGCGGATCCAGAGCGGATAGCGCGGAACGAGAGTTCCGATCTCGACGGAAAGTTCGGCATGGAGATGATCGAAGCAGCGACGCGCCAACTGGGCCTCCGGCCCCCCGCTCGATACGTGGGACCGGGCCCCGGCTTGTGTCAGGCGATCACCCGAAAACGCGCCACTGTGCCGGCGAGCGAGCGTGTCGCCGATCAGGCGTGCCGAAGCCAGCCGCGCAGGCGCTGGCGCGCACGGAAGGCGCGGCTCTTCGCGGCCGCCGATCCGATGCCGGCCCGGCTCGCGTAGGCGTCGTAGCTCTCGCCAGCGAGCGCGCACTGCTCGAGCACGTCCCGCTCCGCCGGGGGCAGGGCGGCGAGCCCTGCGCGCAGTCGCGCGATCTGCTCGTGCGCGAAGAGCGGCCTCGACGGATCGCCGTCGGGGTCGGGGTGCCGCTCGGGCTCGGCACCCGTCTCCGAGGCGAGTGCGAAGCGCCGGCGGCGTCGCGTCTCGCTGCGGAGCCACATGAGCGCCTCGTTCACCACGATGCGGTGCAGCCAGGTCGAGAGGAGGGAGCGTCCGTCGAAGGTCGAGAGCTTTCGGACGGCCTTCTCGAAGGCGTTCTGCACGACGTCCTCGGCGGCATCGGAGCTGCGCACGATGCGGCGGGCGACCGCGCTCATGCGGGGCCGCAGGCGGGCGAAGGTCTCGTCCAGCTCGCGCTCGTCGAGGAGTCTCGGCCCCCGCGCGCAGGCCGGGCCGTCGCTATCGTGAGTTGCGACCGGGTGGGGCGTCGTGCATGCAAGGCTCGTGGGTGGCGTCATCTTGCATGGTTACGGCGTGATCGCAGCTCGGGTTACGCGCGACCTGCGAGCGAGATCGGGGCATGGGGCGTAACCGCCGGGCCCCGGCCCCGTAGACCGAGGATGGTGATGGCCGACGTTGCCGAAGGCGCCCATGCCGCGGCCGATGCGGACGAAGCACGGCGCACCGAGCGCGAGGCCGAGGACGCACGCTGGAGTGTCTGGATGGCCGACGCTCAGGCGGGCGACGGCGAGGCGTATCGTCGGCTCCTCGAGGAGCTGCTCCCGGTGCTGCGCCGCATGGTGCACGCGCGGGTCTACGATCGGGAGTCGGCTGAAGACGTGGTGCAGAACATCCTGCTCTCCATCCACCGCGCGCGTCACACGTATCGCCCCGAGCGCTCGTTCGGTCCGTGGATGCGGGCGATCGCGCGCAACGCGATGATCGACTCGTTCCGCGAGACGGGACGCCGCGGCGAGCGCGAGGTCGGCGTCGAGTGGATCGACGACGTTCCGGGCGAGTCGCGTGATCCGCTCCAGAGCGACGCGCTCGATCCGAAGCTGCAAGCGGCGCTCGAGCGGCTGCCGGCGAAGCAGCGCCACGCGGTCGAGATGATCCAGCTGCGCGGGCTGTCGGTGGCGGAGGCCGCGCTCGAGGCGGGCGTCACGCCCGGCGCGCTCAAGGTGCGCGCCCATCGCGGCTACCGCGCGATGCGGCGTCTGCTCGGAGGGGGTCCGTCATGAGCACCCAGGGATACGACGATCGCGCCCGCACCGACCGCCTGCTCGGCGCGCTCGTCGACGACGCCGGCCCCGTCGAGCCGATCTATCCGATGGGCCGAGTGGTGGCCGGCGTGCTCGCGATCTACGTGGCGTGGTGGCTCGGCAGCATCTGGCTGCTCGGCGGCGTTCGCGACACGGCGAGCTTCGCCGAGGTGGTGACCGACGGCTTCTTCGTGGGGCTGGTGTCGAGCATCGCGGGCGCGACCGGCGCCGCCCTCGCCACGCGCGAGCCCGGCCGCGATCGCATGGCGCGCGGCGCCCTGGCGCTCGGCCTCGTCGGCGTGGCGGCCATGGTCGCGACCTTCGTCGTACGCACCGGCGGCGGCGCGAACGGCTTCTCGCTCGCCATGGAGACGCATTGCCTCGTGCACGCGGCGCTGCTCGGGACGCTGCCGGCGGGCGTGCTGCTCCCGGGGGCGCTCGGCGGC
>CAYYSY010000398.1:0-37404 GCA_964474355.1 uncultured Spirochaetaceae bacterium
CTCCCCGGCCGAGGCAGCGTGTTTCACGGCTCGTGCTTCTTCGTGACGCCCGACGGCTTCGTGGCGACCAATGCGCACGTCGTCGAGGGCAAGTCGACGATTCGCGTGATCGATTCCGAGGGTCAGGTGTTCGAGTCGAAGGGCGAGCGCAGCGACCCGTCGAACGACCTGGCGCTGCTTCGCGTCGAGGCGACCGGCCACGCGTATCTCTCGCTCGCGCCGAAGGGTGCCGCGACCGTCGGCCAGGAGATCTTCACGATGGGCTACCCCGCCACGCAGATCCTCGGGCACGAGCCGAAGTTCACCGACGGTGTGATCAGCTCGCTGACGGGCGTGGGGGATGCGACGAACCTGATGCAGATCACGGTGCCGATCCAGCCGGGCAACTCGGGGGGGCCCGTGGTGAGCGATCGGGGTCAGGTGATCGGCATCGCGACATCGACCGCGGCGGTGGAGGTGTTCCTGCGCGAGACCGGGACGCTCCCGCAGAACGTCAACTGGGCCGTGAAGAGCGAGCACCTTGCGAAGCTCATCGACGAGGCGCCGCCCGAGCGGATGGCGCCCGACCGGCCGGAGGCGATCCGGTTGACCTCGGAGGCGGTGTGTCGGGTGGAGGCGCGGTAGGGCGACCCGCTGAGCGTGTCGTTGCTGAAGGCGTCGCTCGCCTTCAGCACCGCGCCGGTCTCGACGATACGGTCGGGGCGAGGCCGACTCCGGCCACCGGCGGAGAGGAGCGACCATTTCTACTGGATTCGATCCGACGCCATCGCCGCGAGGCATCCGCCCGACCGATCGCCTCTTTGTGGCTGCTTTGCTCTCGCTGGTCGTGGGCGCGAGCCTCGTGTCGGGCGCGGCGCAAGCGGGCTCCATGCGCTGCGACGGCAAGCTGATCCAGCCCGGTGATACCAAGGCGCGCCTCACCGTGGCCTGCGGCCCGCCGCTCGTGCGCGACGTCGTCGCCGTCGAGCGCGCGCTGGCCGAAGGCGAGCCGATCCGCCTCGACTACGTCGAGACGTGGACGTACCCGGTGCCGAGTAGCGAGGGATTCCAGCTGCTCCGCTTCGAAGCCGGGCGCCTCGTGGGCGAAGGCATGCGTTGCGAAGGCGCGCTCGTCGAGGCGGGCCACACGACCGCCACGGTGCTCCAGCGATGTGGCGAGCCCCTCGCGCGGGACGCCGAGGGCCTCGCGCCTGCGTCGGCGGCGCCCGCACCCAGCACCGCGCCGCTCGAAGTACCGATCGAGCAGTGGGTCTACGACCGCGGCAAGGGCCGGCTGCTCGCCATCGTCACGATCCGCGGCGGCCGGGTCGAGTCGATCGAGGACGGCGAGCGGCGCTGAAGCCGACGGCGCTGATGGCGAGCGGCAGATGAACGTCTACGAGCAGTGGACGGATCGGAACATCCGCGTTTTCAGATTGCAGCGGCGGGTGTGAGCCGGGCCTCTGCGGCGCGCTACCCTGAGATCATCACGAAAACCGGGCGTTTCATCGCGATCATGCAACCGTCGAGCGCGGGTCTGCGTAGAGCGGCATGGGGCTCGTCGGCCCGGGCGCCGACTCACCGCAGCCCAGGGCAGCTTTCAGCTCGCGGCGGTCGAGCCTCTCTCACTCGACAGGAGATGGACGCCATGCGAAGACGCACCTTCTTGATCCGCTCGTCGATGTCGGGCCTGGGCCTGCTCGGCGTCGCTTCGATCACGACCCTTGGTGGCGCCCTCGTCACCGGCTGCGGTGAAGATGGAGAGGGCGGGGCGGATGGAGGCGGCGACCCCATCTTCGCCGTCGAGAGCGCGAGCGGTCACAGCCACACGTTCACGATCCCCGAGAGCGTGCTCGACGCGCCGCCGCCGGCGGGCTTCACGGCGTCGACGAGCCGCAACTCGGGCCATACCCACACCATCACGCTCAGCCAGGCCGACCTCGCGGACATCGCGGCGAGCATCAGCGCAATGGGCAACACGACGCTGAACTCGGGCCACTTCCATGCGTACGACTTCGCGGTGGAGGCGATGGCGGGGACGGTGTGAGACGGGCCGAGCGCTGAAGGGCCTGAACGCCGAGGCTTCGGGGGGCTCTGTGAGCGCTCTGCAACCGGTCTGTCCATTTCTCGGGCGCGGGTGATTCGTCCGTTCTAATCGTGATTTCAATGGCTTGGTGCCTCTTGGGCTCGGCCGAGGCCCTCTCGCGGTCCCGAAGCGGGCGATGATCTCCTACCTGATGGAGGATTCGAGGTAGGAGACGACGAGCCACGCGTTGCCCGCGTGCTCGCAGGAGGGGAGGCCATGGCCACGAGCGAGATTTCGAGTGAGGCGCTCGAGCTGCACCGGGACGCGCTCGTCTGGGACATGACGATGCCGATCATCACGCCGGGCGCGCCCGAGAAGAGGGCGGAGGTCTTCGCGCGGGATGCCGCGGCGGGGATCGACTACCAGTCGATCACCCTCGCCGTCGACGGCTTCGACTACCGCGCGACGGGGAAGCAGATCGCCCGGTATCGGGCGCTGGTCGCCGAGCAGGCTGACACCGCCGTGCTCGTCGCGTCGGTCGACGAGATCCTCGCCGCGAAGGCGCAAGGCAAGGTCGCGATCGGCTTCCACTTCCAGGGCACGGCGCCCTTCGAAGAGGAGCTCGGCTTCGTCGACGTCTTCTATCAGCTGGGGATCCGCCATGCCTTGATGGCCTACAACCAGCACAACGTGGTGGGGTCGGGCTGTCACGTCGACGTCGACGAGGGGCTCAAGCCTTTCGGCGAAGCGCTGATCGCCGAGATGAATCGCGTCGGAATGCTCGTCGACTGCGCGCACACCGGCTACCGGACGATGATGGAGACGGTGGAGGCGTCGACCTCCCCCGTGATCATCTCGCACACGAACATCCACGCGCTACGCGAGCACGACCGCTGCATCCACGACGATCAGATCGAAGCGTGCGCCGCGAGCGGTGGCGTCATGGGCATCACGGGGCTGAGTGTGTTCCTGGGCGAAGGCCCCGCCACCGTCGAGCGCTTCGTCGACCACGTCGATTACGTGGCCCAGCTCGTCGGCCCGGAGCACGTCGGCCTCGGCCTCGACTACGTGTTCGACATGGCTTCGTTCGAGGCGTTCGTCGCGAGCTCGGATGCTTACGCAGCGTCGGGTGGATACTCGGGAATGACTCAGCTGGAGATCGAGGATGCACCGCGCATCACCGAAGAGCTCCTCCGCCGTGGGTACGGGGAGAAGGAGGTGCGGGGCGTGCTCGGTGAGAACTGGCTGCGGGTGTGTGGGCAGGTTTGGCGGTGAGGTGGCGCCGCGTCGACAGGGGAGGTCGGGGCGCCTTCATCTCTCTGGGAGAAAAGTGGTGGCCCAGGGCGGATTTGAACCGCCGACACCTCGATTTTCAGTCGAGTGCTCTACCAACTGAGCTACCGGGCCACGCGGGGCGGCGACCATAGCCGACCCGCCGCGAAATCTCACCGAAATCGAGTCCGAAAAGCGCCCCGAAATCAGGGGGTTCGCATCCGCGAGCCCCTCGCCGCGCGCGGGCGGGCCACAGCCGACCCGGTCTCTGCCCGCCCGCCCGCCGCGCTCGGCCCGGGGTGCCAATCCAACGACATCCCCCGCGCCGCCCTTCGGCCTGTGCCGCCCCTGCGTTAGGGTGCTCCAGAGCCGGCCGCAGCAACGCGCCGGCGTCCCGCAGCCTCCCCCGCCCAGGAGCCACAATGCCCGCCGACGACACCACGCCCCACGAGGTCGATCCCTTCCGCTTCACCGGGCCCGGGCTCGCGAAGATGCTCGCACCGGCCATCCCCTCGGAGCCGAAGCATCCGCCGATTCCGTGGACGCCGCTCGAGAAGCCGCTCGCCGAGTGCAAGGTCGCGCTGCTCTCGACGGCTGGCATCTCCATGAAAGACGACACGCCCTTCGACATGGATTACGAGCGGCAGAACCCGACCCGCGGTGACTCGAGCTTCCGCAAGCTCCGCGCTAACGCGACGGCGTCGGCGATCGAGGCGAACCACCTCCACATCGACACCGGCTACATCGAGCGGGACCTGAACGTCGCGCTCCCACTCGACCGGCTGCGCGAGCTCGCGGAAGAGGGCGTCATCGGCGCGGTGGCCGACACGCACTACTCGATCATGGGCTTCCAGGGCAGCGACTCGAGCCAGCTCGAGAACGAGTCCGCGCCTGCCATTGCCGAAATCATGAAGAGCGAGGAGGTCGACCTGGCGCTCCTCGCCCCGGTCTGACCCGACTGCTGCCGGTCCGTGGGACTGGTATCGCGCAAGATCGAAGAAGCGGGCATCCCGACCGTCACGCTCGAGCTGATCTGGACCTACCACAATGCCGTCGGCATCCCGCGAGTGGCGGCGATCGAGCATCCCTTCGGCCGGCCCTATGGCGACGTCGCCGACCCGCACCGCCAACGCGACGTGCTCGTCGCCGCGCTCGAGCTCGCGCGCGATGCAGAAGGGCCCGGCACCGTGCGTCATCTGCCCTTCCGCTGGCACGAGGCGCCCGAAGACACGAAATGGCATCCGGCCGAGCCGTCTCCGATCATCGCGCTCATCCAGGCGCGGCGGGCGAAGCGGGAGCAGTCGTAGCGAGGCTCGCTCGGCGGGGACCCGTGTTCAGGCCGTCTCGGGCCGGATCGTGTCGAGCTTCACGACCTTGAACGTCGCCTCCATGAGCGGGTCGGCGAGCAGCGTCCGGATCAGGATGTGCCCGTTCTCGTAGCCCTGGGTGCACACCCAGTTGTCGACCCCCGGGTTCTCGTGGCTTGCGTAGATCGTGAACGAGCCGTCGCCCGCGAGCTTCACCTGCCGATCGTTCAGCCCGGCCCTGAAGTAGCGGTAGTCGCCGCTCTCGAGGTAGCGGGTCAGGATCTGGCACGACCAGTACCGGCACGGCACGTCGCGCCCCTCGATCACGATCGCCTCGTCATCCTTCAGCTTGAACCACGCACCGATGTACTGGATGCCCGGCCCCGGCAGGTTGTTCGCAACCAGCCTGGGGTCGACCATCGCCGCGAGCTCTTCGGGTGAGAACTCGTCGACGCGCTCCTCGTCGATCTTCATCTCGCCGTCCGCGATGAGGATCCCCTCGGCCTTCTGGCCCTCGGTGCTCGTCTCGTACGAGACGGTGTTGAGGCCGGCGAAGATCGACAGGCCGATCGAGACGTCGCTCGCGTCGTCGACGAAGTCGGTGACCTGCTCGAGCGATCGGGCGAGCGCCTCTTCGGTGAGCGGCGGCGGCGGCGGCACGTCGGCCAGACAGCGCAGGGCGTAGACGTTCGGGCGGTAGCGTCCCTCGTCCACGTTGTGGACGAACTCGGGGAAGTACTCCCGCGTGAACAGGATCGGTCTGTCGCCCTTCAGCTGAACGAAGTTCTTCGCGCCCGCCGGTCGCTCGGGCCCGACGTGGATCGTCGCGGTCTCGCCATCGGGTTCCTCGTCCCAGGCGATCTCCTCGTCGATCACATTGTCGACGATGTAGTACGAGCCGTTCTCGTCGTAGGCGTAGACGGTGGCGGAGAAGAAGAGGCCCTGACCCCGGCGCACGACGAGCTCGTAGTCGAGCGACTCATCGAGCTTCGCCTCGTAGTAGAGGGTGTCGCCACCGTCGCCCTTGAACTTGCGCGTCGGCGTGAAGAGCCGATGCATCGAAGGGCGACTGCGATCGAACTCGGCGTCGAGCTCGTGAGCGGCCGCAATGAGCCGCAGCAGGTAGCGATAGCCTTCGGCGCGCTCGCGTGGGGTCCTGGCGCCGGTCGGCCCGGTGATCTTCTCGCCGATCTCCTTCAGCCGATCGGCGAAGTCGTTCCAGGCGGCCTGGCTCGTCGAGAGCTCGCGGTCGGTCATGTTGCGCCATCCCCTCAGCGGCACGGCCACGATGGCCGCGCGCAGGCACGCGACACTAGCAACGCGAGATCGCCCGGCGCGTGACGGCCGGTCTTTCGTCAGACGCGAGCGGTGTGTCCGTCCAGAGTGTCGATGACGATGCCGGGCCGGGCGGTAGGCTCCGCGCCGATCGCTCCAGCGAGGTGTCGCCCTTGAGCGCGAGTCTGCTCCCCGCACCGTTCCGTCCCATGCCGATCCGCGGCTTCAACGCCGTCGGGCGCGCGCTCGCGCGTCGCGGGCGCCGGCCCAT
Source organism: uncultured Spirochaetaceae bacterium (assembly GCA_964474355.1). GTDB lineage: Bacteria > Myxococcota_A > UBA9160 > UBA9160 > UBA4427 > CAYYSY01. Next base: position 6,131 of record CAYYSY010000398.1, read on the forward strand.
CCGCCTCGACCCCGAATCGCTTCGTCGTACTGCATGCTGCGCGACGGAGCTCGACGACTTCGGCGACCCCGGTCACGGCGAGGGGCTCGAGCGCCTCTGCACGTCCCTCGAAGAGGACGCGCGCCTCAACCTGTTCGGCCGCTACTTCGCGAAGCGCCAGCTCGTCGAGCTGCTCTGCCATCGCCTGCGTCTCGTCGACCATCGCAAGCGGCACCCCGAGACGGCGGAGCAGCGAATCCGCCGCCCGATCTTCATCACGGGCCTGCCGCGCACCGGCACGACGCTGCTGCACGGCCTGCTCTCCTGCGATCCGGCCAACCGGTCGCCGCTGTCGTGGGAGATCGACGACCCGTGTCCGCCCGCGCGTGCCGAGACGTACGAGTCCGACCCGCGCATCGAGCGCACGGAGAAGCGCTTCACGCAGCTTCGCCAGCTCGCGCCGAGCTTCCAGGCGATCCATCCGATCGGCTCCACGATGCCCCAGGAATGCATCGTGCTGACCGCGCCCGAGTTCCTGAGTCTGCGCTTCGAGATGTGCTTCGACGTCGCCGGCTACCAGACGTGGATGCTCGAGCAGGACATGCGCCCCGCGTATCGCTTCCACCGGCACGTCCTGCAGCACATGCAGTCCGAGTTCGCGGCCGAACGCTGGGTGCTCAAGTCACCGGGCCATCTCGGCCCCCTCGATGCGCTCTTCGCCGAGTACCCCGACGCATGCGTCATCCAGACCCATCGCGATCCGGTCCGCGTCATCCCTTCGGTGTCGAGCCTCGAATACAGCATGCGCTGCGTGTCGACGGACGACCTCGATCCGGCGCGTCAGGGCCGCCAGTCGATGCTCGTGTGGCCGCGGCTGCTCGAGGACGGCATGCGGTTCAGGCAGGCCCATCCCGAGCGGGCCGGCCAGATCTTCGATCTGCACATGAAGGCGCTCGTCGCCGATCCGGTCGGCAGCGTGCGGCGCATCTACGAGCGCTTCGAGCTGCCGCTCTCGACGGAGGCCGAGGCCCGTATGGAGCAGTACGTAGTCGCCCATCCGAAGAACGAGTTCGGCGAGCATCGCTACAGCCTCGAGGCGTTCTCGCTCGACGAGGCGGCGATCCGCGACGCGGTGAAGGGCTACAGCGAGCACTTCGGCGTCGAGCCCGAGCCCTTTCGATAGGTCCGACTCAGCTGGGCAGCTTGTAGACCCGCCGCAAGATCGAGTCGGCGACGCGCGCCGGCAGCAGCGTCATGAACTTCCCCTGCAGCCTCGCTGAGGCCGGCGCGTAGTAGCGCGGCCGCGGACGCTTCGCGGTGGCGACGCGAGCGACGAGATCGCCCACGGCGCTCGCGGGGATCGCCTTCTCGAAGTTCGGGCCCGCGAAGGCCTCCATTTCGAAGAAGGTCTGTCGGTAGGGGTTCTCGGGATCGGCGCGGAAGGGCTCGGCCGCCGTCTTCGAGTTCTCGAACACGGCGGTGTCGACGAAGCCGGGCACCACGAGCGAGACGTGGATGCCGAAGCGTCCGAGCTCGAGGCGCAGCCCGCGCGTGGCGGCGTCGAGCCCCGCCTTCGTCGCCGAATACGGTACGGCGAGCGGCGCAGCGACCGTGCCCGCCATCGAGCCCATGTTGACGATGCGGCCGCCCCCCTGTGCGCGCATGATCGGGGCGACCTCGGCGACGAGCTGGAGCCCCGAGAAGAGGTTCACCTCGAACGCGTGCCGAAGACCGTCGCGTGACACCTGCTCCATCGCACCGGGCGGGCTGTAGCCGGCGTTGTTCACGAGCACGTCGATCCGGCCCCAGTGCCGGATCGTGCGCCGCAGCAGATCCGACGTGCCATCGGCCTCGGCCAGATCGACGGCGACGGGCAGCGCGTCGCCGCCCGCTCGTGAGATGTCCTTGGCGATGCCTTCGAGCAGCTCGCCGCGGCGCGCGGCCAGGGCCACACGAAAGCCCGCCGCCGCCAGGCTCCGCGCACAGGCCTCGCCGATGCCCGATGAGGCACCCGTGACCAGGGCGACACGTGCGTGGGTCGAAGGCCCGGCGCTCGACATGGCGCGGAGCTTGGCCGTGGGGCGTGCGCGCATCAAGCACGCGCCCCGCAAAGCGTCGGACGCGACATCGCTGCGCGTCCGATACGTGCTGGACTCCGGGGTGGCATCGCCGCGCGTCGAAGACGCGTTGGACTCGGAGGCGCTTTCAGTCCGACACGGCGAGGCTCGGTGCTTCGGCGATGACGATCCGCTCGACCACCACCGGCGCGAGCGGGCGTTGCCGCGGGCCGAAGCGGCCGTGCTCGTCGATCTCGACCCGAGCGATCGCCTCGACCACGTCGCCGCCGCGCTTCACGCGCCCGAAGACCGTGTGCCGGCCGTCGAGATGAGGCTTTGGCTCGAGCACGATGAAGAACTGACTGCCGCCCGAGTCGGGATGGCCTTTGTTCGCCATCGACAGTACGCCCGGCTCGTGGGGGGCTTCGTTCGGCTCGTCGGCGATGGTGTAGCCGGGCCCGCCCAGACCGTCGTTGCGTGGGTTGGCGTCCTTCGTGTTCGGGTCGCCGCCCTGGATCATGAAGCCCGGGATCACACGATGAAACGACGTGCCGTCGTAGAAGCCCTCGCTCGCGAGCTTCTCGAAGTTTGCGACGGTCTCCGGCGCGAGCCCGCGGTAGAGCTCGACCTCGATCTCGCCGAAGCCGGCAACGACGAGGGTCGCGGTCGGATGCGGGCCTTCGGGCCAGGTGAACGGCGTGGGCTCGGCCGCGGCCTCGGCGCCATCACCACCGGCCTCGGCGCTCCTCGCCTCCGCGTCGCCGTCCTCGACGACCGCCGTCGCAGAGTCACCACCGCTACCGCCGGAGCATCCCAACGCGGCGAACACGGCTGTAACGAGCAGCGCGACCCCCCGGCCCGTCGCCAGCAGCCGTCGCCGCAAGCACCCGGCTTCGCTCGTGGATCGCTGTGATAGGGTCTCGTCCATGTGCAGGGTATCGACACGCTTCGTCCCGAATTTGAGCGATGCGAGCAGGCGAGGTCGATTCCTTCGCCGCGGTCGCGTCACGGCCACCTTCGCCGCCCTCGTTCTTCTCCTTTTTCCTCCCCTTCTTCTTTCTCCCTCCCTGTCGGTCGTTCACCACAGTGGCCCGGCCCTCGGCTCACCCGGCACCGCCCACGCCGCCGCGGGCGCCCCGGCCTTCGGCCAGAAGGGCATGGTGGTGAGCACCCAGCGCGACGCGGCGGCTGCCGGCGCCGAGATTCTGCGCGCCGGGGGCAATGCGGTCGACGCCGCCATCGCCACGGCCTTCGCGGTCGCCGTGACCCAGCCCTTCTCCGCCGGGCTCGGCGGTGGCGTCTTTCTCATGATTCGCACGCCGGAGGGAGAGGTCGTCGCCGTCGACGCGCGGGAGACGGCGCCCGCTGCCGCCACCGAGGACATGTACGTGCGCGAGGGCGTGCCCGAGCGCGCATCGGTGCACGGCCCGCTCGCCGTCGCGACGCCCTCGTTCGTGCAGGGGCTCGAGGTCGCGCACCAGCGCTACGGCCGCTTGAAGTGGAAGAAGCTCCTCGAGCCCGCGATCCGCCTGGCCAACGACGGCTTCGTGATCGGCCGCTACCACGCCGGCATGGTGGGATTCATGCAGTCGCGGCTGCCGGCCGAGCGCTTCCCCGAGACCGCGCGCATCCAGTTCGAGCCGCTCGGGCCGCGGCCCGTGCCCGGGCAGCGCCTCGTGCAGAATGATCTCGCGCGCACCCTGCGGGCCGTCGCGAAGCGGGGCGCGAGCGAGCTCACCGAAGGCGAGACGGGGCGCAAGATCGCGGCCGAGGTCGGGCGCCGCGGCGGCATCCTGACCCTCGAAGACATCGCGCGCTACGAGCCGAAGGAGCGTGAGCCGGTGCGTGGCAGCTACCGCGGGCTCGACGTCTACTCGTTTCCGCCGCCCTCGTCGGGCGGCGCCGTGCTGGTGCAGGTGCTGCAGATCCTCGAAGGCTTCGAGCTCGGCTCGATGCAGCCGGGCAGCTCGACGAGCCTGCACCACGTCACCGAGGCGATGAAGCTCGCCTTCGCCGACCGCGCCGTCTACATGGGCGACAGCGACTTCGTCGACGTGCCGCTCGAGCGCCTCACCAGCCGCGGCTACGCCGAGGCCCAGCGCGCACGCATCGACCGCGACAAGGCCGCGACCGTCGCGCCCGCCGCACCCCAGCTCCCCGACGACGCGGGCACGACGCATCTCTCGACCACCGACGCCGAGGGCGGCGCCGTCGCGCTCACCATGACGATCAACACGCCCTTCGGCAGCGGCATCACCGTGCCGGGCACCGGCGTGGTGCTGAACAACGAGATGGACGACTTCAGCATCGCCCCCGGCACGCCCAACAGCTACGGGCTCATCGACCAGCGCGGCGCGAACAGCGTGCAGCCCGGCAAGCGGCCGCTGTCGAGCATGAGCCCCTCGATCCTGCTGAAGGACGGCAAGCCCTTCATCGTGACGGGCAGCCCGGGCGGCCCTCGCATCATCTCGACGACGCTCCTCACCATCCTCAACGTCGTCGACTGGGGGATGGACGCGCAGGCCGCCGTCTCGGCGCCGCGCTTTCATCATCAGTGGATGCCCGACGTGCTGCGCGTCGAGCCCGAGACCCCGGCCGACGTCGTCGACGCGCTCGCGAAGCGCGGCCACGAGGTCGACGTGTCGAAGCGTCACTGGTCCGCCGCCGAGATGATCGTGATCGATCCCGAGACCGGCATGCACTGGGGCGGCAGCGACCCGCGCACCGACGGCGCGGCGGTGGGTGTCGGGCGCTGAGCCTGGTGGCTCGCGCGCGGCTGCCTCAGGATCAGGGCGCGACCAGCGCCTCGGTGTACGCGTCGAGCTTGATCACGCGCTGCGCGACGCGCAGGCAGTCCTCGCGCGTGATCGCGAGCACCTCTTCGGCGTACGTCTCGTAGCTCGCAGGTCCCAGGTGGTACAGATCGTCGAGCGACATGTGCGTCGCGAGGCTCGAGTTTCGCTGCAGGTCGATCGCGAAGTTGCCGGCGAGGTTGCGCGTCGCCCGCTCGAGCTCGTCCGCCGTCGGCGGTGAGGCGAGCAGGCGCTCGAGCTCATCGAAGATGCCGCGGCGCGCGGTCTCGAGCTTCTCGGGCGCCGTCCCGATGTAGATGGCGAAGAAGCCCGGGTGCACGCCCTCGACGTTCGTGGCGTTCACCGAGTACGCGAGGCTCTGGCGGTCGCGCAGCTCGAGGAAGAGCCGGCCGCCCTGGCCGGCGAGCAGCTGCGAGAGCACCTCGAGCGTGTGGCGATCGGGGTCGTCCACCGCGAGCCCGCGGAAGCCGACGACGAGATGGGCCTGAGCGCGATCCTTCGCGATGTGCGCGGTGCGTACGCCCGAGCCACGCTCTTCGAGCGCCACGTCGATGGGCGCGGGTGCATCGCTCGCGAGGCCCGAGAGCCGCTCCTCCCACAGGCGCGCCACCGCCTCGGCCTCGACGTTGCCCGACACCGCGACCACCATGCCGGGCTTCGCGATCAGGCGATCGTGATGCGCGCGCACGTCGCCGGCGGTCAGGCCCTCGACCACCGGGCGCCGGCCGATCAGCGGCAGCCGGTAGGGATGCGACGCGTACTCGGTATCGGCGAAGAGCATGAAGGCACGCTGGGCGAGGTTGTCCTCGATGCGGTCGAAGGCGGCCAGCGTCTCGCGGCGCTCGCGCTCGACCTCGTCATCGTGGAAGCCGGGCTCGAGCATCACCTCGGCGAAGAGATCGAGCGCCTTCTCGAACGACTCGCTCGTCGACTCGAGCGTGAGCCCGCACGAGCTCCGTCCCGAGAAGCCGTCGACCTCGGCGGCGAGGTCCTCGATCGCGCTCGCGAAGTCGGCGGCGCTGCGCTTGGCCGTGCCGCGGGTCCACATCGACGAGAGGAAGCTGCCGAGGCCCGCGTTCGACTCGTTCTCCACGAGCAGCCCGCCGTGCACCGCCGCGCGGAGCGCGACCACCGGCACCGAGCGTCGCGGCAGGACGTGCAGCCGAAGCCCGCCCGCGAGCTCGAACGTCTCGAGCGGGGCACGGTCGGCGTCCGCCGCCGCCGTCACCGCCGGCGGCCCGCCGGTAGCGCGGACGGTCGCGCAAGTCACCGGCGTCGCTGCCTCCGGTGTCGCGTGGCGCGCCCGGTCGAAGCCGCCGCGCACGGCGCCCTCGAGCGCCTCGGCGTCGAGCTTGTCCTTCGGAGTGTCGGGCACGAGGGCCGCGGCCACGAGCTCTTCGGGATCGAGGTACTCCTGGGCGACGCGCAGCAGGTCGTCGGTGGTCGAGCGGCCGAGGGCGTCGAAGTAGTCGGCCTCGGTGTGCCAGCCCTCGCCGAGCACGTGGAAGTGGCCGAGCTTGCTCGCGAGCCCCGACACGCTCTCGCGCTCGAAGTGCTCGCTGGCCAGAAAGTTCACGCGGGCGCGCTCGAGCTCGTCCTTCGTGACGGGCTCGCGGCGCAGGCGCTCGACCTGCTCGCCCACCGCTTCGACCGCCTGGCGCACGCGCGCCTCGTCGGTCTCGAAGCCGATCGTGAAGAGGCCCCGATCGAGCGGTGTGTACGACGAGGCGTCGATGCGGTCGACGAGCCCCGCTGCGTCCTTCACCTCGCGCACGAGCCGGCTCGATTCGCACTCGCCCAGCAGGTATGCCAGCAGGTCGAGGTGCACGGCGTCCTCGTCACGGAACCGCGCCGAGGGCCAGGCGAGCTCGACGCGCTGCCCCTCGAAGGGCCGGCGTTCGACCACCGCGCGCAATGCGCGGTGCGGCGCCTCGATCGCGCGTCCGCGTCGCGCCTCGCCGGGCGCCTCCGCGTCGAACCGCCTCACGATCGCGTCGCGCATCTCACGCGCGTCGAAGTCGCCGGCGGCGAGCACGATGAGGTTGTCGGGGCGGTACCAGCGCTCGAAGAAGCGCGTCACCTTGGCGCGGTCGAACGCCGCGACGTTCTCGGGCGGGCCGAGGATCGGCGCCCCGTACGGATGCTCGCGGTACGCCTCGCGGAACGTGAGATCCGACAGCACGTGTCCGGGATGATCTTCGCTGCGCCGGATCTCCTCGAGCACGACCTCCCGCTCGCGCTTCACCTCTTCTTCGTCGAAGACGGAGTTCAGGATCGCGTCGGAGAGCACGTCGAGGCCGACGGGCAGCGCGATGCTCGGGAGCGTCGCGTAGTAGACGGTGACGTCGAAGCTCGTGTAGGCGTTGATGCGCCCGCCCGCGCCCTCGACGTCGCCCGCCACGGCGCCCACGCCGCGGGTCGGCGTGCCCTTGAAGAGCATGTGCTCGTGGAAGTGGGCGAGGCCGCCCTCGCCCGTGCGCTCGTCCGCCGAGCCGACACCTGCCCAGATCTGCAGATTCGCCACCGGCGCCCGGTGCGTCTCGCGCAGCAGGATCGTCAGCCCGTTGTCGAGCACTTCATGAAGGATTTCGGGTCGTTCCAAAGCCGCGGCAGGGTACCGGAGGGGCGCGGGGGCCGCCCCTCGGCCGCCCCCGCTCGGGGCGCGCCCGTGCGCTCGCGACGGCGTCGCGCCGCATACCGCTACGCTTCGAGCATCATGACGCTCGGACGCGACGATGGCGGAGTCGGGGTGTACGTCCACGTACCCTTCTGCGACCGCGTCTGCCCCTACTGCGACTTCGCGGTGGTGGCGGCGCGGGGCGGGCCGGAGCGCGACGTCGAGGATCGCTACGTCCGCGACATCGTCGCCGAGCTCGAGGCGCGCGCCCCCGCGTTCGCCGGCCGGCGCCTCGCGAGCATCTACCTCGGCGGAGGCACGCCGGCGCTGATGCACCCCGAGTCGGTGGCGCACCTCATCGAGGCGATCCGGTCGGCGCTCCACGGTGACGAGCCCGATGGCGATGGCGCGATCGAGATCACGCTCGAGGTCAACCCGAGCACGGTCGAGCGCGAGCGGCTGCAGGGGTTCTACGAGGCGGGCGTCGGTCGGCTCTCGATCGGCGTCCAGAGCTTCGACGACATCGTGCTGAAGCGGCTCGGCCGCGCCCACAAGGCGAGGGAGGCCGATCGCACCCTCGAGGCGGCCCGCGCCGCAGGCTTCGACAACGTGTCGATCGACCTCATGTTCGCCGTCCCGGGGCAGACGCTCGAGAATCTGGAGCACGACCTCGAGCGCACCGGGAAGCACCGCCCCGAGCACGTCTCGACCTACGAGCTCGTGATCGAGAAGGGCACGCCCTTCGCGACGGCGGCCGAGCGCGGTCGGCTCGAGGCCTTCGACGCCGATCTGGCTGCCGCGATGCTCGAGGCCCTCGAGTCGGGCCTCGCCGAGCAGGGGCTTCGCCGATACGAGCTCACCAACTACGCGCGGCCGGGCTTCGAGTCGATCCACAACCGCCGCTACTGGGCGCGCCAGCCCGTGCTCGGGCTCGGCGTAGGCGCCTGGTCCTTCGATCCGCCGACCGTCGACCGACCCTTCGGTGCGCGCCCGGCGAATTCGCGCTCGCTCGGCGCATGGCAGGCCGCAGTCGAGGCAGGGCAGCCGGCGGCCGAGCGGGTCGACGCGCCCGACCGGCGGGAGGCCATGGGCGAGGCGGTCTTCCTCGCCCTGCGCTGCGCGGAGGGGCTCCTTCCGGCCGACTTCGAGCGCGAGTTCGGCGAGGCGCCCGAGGCGGTGTTCCGCGAGGCGGTGGCCGAGCTCCGCGAGCGGGGCTGGCTCGAGCGGGCCGAGGCAGGGCGGCTCGTGCTGACCGCCGAGGGGCGGATGTGGGCGGACGCCGTCGGCGCCCGATTCGTGTGATCGGGTGGACATGAAGCGACCGGGGACGAGGATTGCGCCGCTCGGGGGCGGGTGTTAGTAAAGAAGCCTGAAATCATTGAAGTTTTCGGGGGGAGCGCCCACTCCGGGCCCTGACATGAGCAGCGACCGGCCCAAGCCTTCGACCAAGGCATCGAAACGACCCGCGGCCCACGCCGCGGCGTCGACGGATCTCGAGCTCGACGAGCGCCAGGCGCTCGTTCTACGCACGCTCGTGTCGGCCTACGTCGCGGACGCCGGCCCGATCTCTTCAGGCACGCTCTCGCACCTGCTTCCGATCTCGCTCTCGAGCGCGAGCGTCCGCTCGACGCTCGCGTGCCTCGCCGAGATGGGCCTCGTCGAGCAGCCGCATACCAGCTCGGGTCGAGTGCCGAGTGATGCGGGGCTCCGCGTCTTCCTCGACCGGCTCATCGATCCCACAGACATCAGCGACTACGAGCGCCGCGCCCTCCAGGAGCGCGTCGACGACGCGGCGGGTGGCGAGCCGATCCTGCGCACCGTGTCGCAGATGCTCTCCGATCGGACGCGGCAGATCGGCTTCGCGCTCGAGCCCATCGCCCGCCGGCTCGCGCTCACGCATCTCAGCCTCGTGCGCGTCTCGACCGAGCGCGTGCTCGTCGTGCTCGTCGCCGCCAACGGCCAGGTGATCCAGCGGGCGATCGACGAGCCGGGGGAGGGCGATCAGCGCGAGCTCGATCAGATGGCCCGCGCGCTCAACGAGCGGCTGCGCGACCGCACGCTCGTCGAGGTCCACGACGTTCTCCTCGCAGAGATCGAGACGATGCGCGATCAGGCCGATCGACTGCTCGCTCGTGCGCTCGCGCTCGGGCTGCGGGCGCTCGATGCCGATGCCTTCACGCCCTCCGATCTGGTGGTCGCGACGCGGCTCGCGATCCTCGACCAGCCCGAGTTCAGCGATCCGAGCCGCATCAAGGCCATGCTGACCGCGCTCGAGACCCACGAGCGGCTGATCGAGGTGCTCGAGCAGATCCTCGACAGCCAGGGCGTGACCGTCTCGCTCGGCGACGACCTCGCCGAGCCGGGGCTGCGTGGCTGCGCGATGGTGGCGATGCCCTATGGTGGCGGCGCTGCGGGGGGCGCTCAGGCGGCGGCGGAGGGTGAGGCGCTCGGCGTCGTGGGCGTCATCGGGCCCAACCGGATGGACTATTCCCGCATCATTCCCGTCGTAAGCTACTGCTCGCGGCTCGTGACGGAAAAGCTCCAGTCGTGATCGGCCGATAGGACGACATCGAGAATTCGGGCGCAGTCTCGCGCTCGCGACTCGTAACAGAGAAGCTCCAGTTTTGACGAAGAATTCCGACGACAGCGCAACCGAGGTGGACCCGAGCGGGCCCGAAGAGGGGCCCCAGCTCACCGGCACCGATGAGCTCGAGGCCGCGCTCCAGGCTGCGATCGAGAGCAAGGATGCGCGGGACGCGACCGATCCGAGCGGGGATGCGCCTGGCGGCGACGCCCCGTTGTCCATGGACAAGATGACGATCGAGGCGCTCTCGACCGAGCTCCAGGCGCTCAAGCAGGCCTTCGAGGACCGCGAGACCGAGCACGCCGCCGAGCTCGAGGCGTCGAAGGACCGTCACGTCCGCCTGCAGGCCGAGTTCGAGAACTTCCGCCGACGCAGCCTCAAAGAAAAGCAGGAGACTGCGCTCTACGGTCCCCAGAATCTCGTCAAGGATCTCCTGACGACGGTCGATAATCTGGAACGCGCGATCGAGCACTCGGAGCAGAGTGGCGACGCGGACTTGAAGAGTCTCTTGCAGGGCGTGGATCTCGTGCAGCGTGAGCTGCTCGGCAGCCTTGCGAGCCACGGCGTCATCGTCGTGGAGGCGGATGGCCAGCCCTTCGATCCCGCTGTCCACGAAGCGATGGGGCAGGCGCCGACCGACGACGTACCGCCAAACACCGTCGTCGAAGTTCTGCAGAAGGGCTACCTGCTGCGGGACCGGCTGCTCCGCCCGGCACGAGTGATCGTTTCGGCACCCGCTGCGGGGGGCAGCGGCGGCTGAGGGCCCGACCGGGTCCGCAGTCCGAGTCACCCCCTGATCGAGCTGGGGAGTGACTGCGCCAGATGGGCTACGTCATCGGAATCGACCTGGGCACGACGAACTCGTGCGTGTCCTTCATGTCGGGCGACACCGCCGAGGTGATCGCGAACGCCGAGGGCTCTCGCACGACTCCGAGCATCGTGGCGTTCACCGAGTCGGGCGAGAAGCTGATCGGGCAGATCGCCAAGCGCCAGGCCGTCACGAACCCCGAGCGCACCATCTTCGCCGTGAAGCGCCTGATCGGTCGCAAGCGCGAGGCCGAAGAGGTCGAGCAGTTCGCGAACGTCGCGCCCTTCGAGATCGTCGCATCCGAGCACAACGGCGACGCCTGGGTGCACGTCGACGATCGCGACCTTTCGCCCCAGGAGATCTCCGCCACCGTCCTCACGAAGATGAAGGACACGGCTCAGGACTATCTCGGTGAGCCCGTCGAGGACGTGGTGATCACCGTCCCCGCCTACTTCAACGACGCTCAGAGGCAGGCGACCAAGGAGGCCGGGCAGGTCGCCGGCCTGAACGTGCTCCGCATCATCAACGAGCCGACCGCGGCGGCGCTCGCCTATGGCATCGACACCGAAGACGACCAGAAGATCGCGGTCTTCGACCTCGGCGGCGGCACGTTCGATGTCTCGATCCTCGAGATCGGTGACGGCGTCTTCCAGGTGCTGTCGACCAACGGCGACACGTATCTCGGCGGCGAGGACTTCGACAACCTGATCGTCGAGCACCTCGCTACGCTCTTTCACGAGCAGACCGGCCTCGATCTGCGCGGCGACGCCATGGCGCTGCAGCGGCTGAAGGAGGGCGCCGAGCGCGCCAAGCACGAGCTCTCGTCGTCGGAGCAAACCGACATCAACCTGCCCTTCATCGCCTCGAACGACGAGGGCCCCCAGCACCTCGTGACGACGATGGATCGCGCGACGCTCGAGGGCCTGGTGGCCGATCTGATCGATCGCCTCGCCGGTCCCTGCAACACCGCGCTCGAAGATGCCGGGCTGTCGGCGGCGGAGGTGGACGAGGTGATCCTCGTCGGCGGCATGACGCGCATGCCGCGGGTGCAGGCCAAGGTCCAGGAGATCTTCGGCAAGGAGCCGAACAAGAGCGTGAACCCCGACGAGGTGGTGGCCAGCGGCGCCGCGATCCAGGGGGGCGTGATCTCGGGCGACGTCGAGGACGTGATCCTGCTCGACGTGACCCCGCTCTCGCTCGGTGTCGAGACCCAGGGCGGCGTTTTCACGCGCATCATCGACAAGAACACGACGATCCCGGCGACGAAGAGCCAGGTGTTCTCCACCACCGAAGACCATCAGGACGTCGTCCGCGTGCACGTCCTGCAGGGCGAGCGCGAGATGGCCGTCGACAACATGACGCTCGGCCGCTTCGAGCTGGTCGGCATCCCGCCGGCACCCCGCGGCGTGCCACAGATCGAGGTCACCTTTGCCATCGACACCGACGGTGTGGTGAACGTGTCGGCCAAGGATCTCGGCACCGGTCAGACCCAGTCGATCGAGGTGACCGCGTCGTCGGGCCTCAGCAAGGAAGACGTCGAGCGGCTGGTCGGCGAGGCCGAGCAGCATCAGCGCGACGACGAGGTGCGCCGGCAGATGATCGATCTGCGCAACAAGGCCGAGGGGCTGGCGTACTCGACCGAAAAGACGCTCGAGGAGTTCGCCGACGAGGTGGACGACACCGACCGCACGAGCCTCGAGGCGGCGCTCGAGAAGACCCGCGCCGCCTCCGAGTCGGACGACGCCGAGGCGCTCGAGGCGGCGATCGAGGAGCTCTCGCAGCAGAGCTTCGCGATGACCGAGAAGCTCTACGCCGCGCTCGGCGGCGGCGAGTAGAGGCGCGAGCGCCCGCCCGCCCCGGCACGCCGCCGGCAGATTTCCGCTTCGAATCCGATGACTTGCGGATCGGCCGAGAAAGTTCGGCCCCGCTCCCCTTGACTCTGTCCTCCGCGTGCCGAACGTCGCGCGAATTCATCGCCGTGTCCGGCTCGCAGACCCGCGCGAAGCGCGCTGGGACACGTCCAGCCCGAGAATCCGGCTCCCGCCGGTCTAGAGAGCGCTCCAGTTGGCCAAACGTGATTACTACGAGGTGCTCGGTGTCGACCGGAGCGCGGGCGAGGCCGAGCTGAAGAAGGCCTACCGGAAGCTCGCGCTGAAGTACCACCCCGACCGCAACCCCGACGACGACGCGGCGGAGGACGCCTTCAAGCAGGTCTCCGAGGCGTACGCCATCCTCTCCGACCCCGAGAAGCGCAGCCGCTACGACCAGTTCGGTCACGCCGGCGTGGGCGGGCCAGGTGGCGCAGGCGGATTCGGCGCCGACTTCGGCGACCTCGGCGGCTTCACCGACCTCTTCAACGATCTCTTCGGCGACATCTTCGGCGGTGGCTCGCGCGGCGGCCGTCGCCGTGGCCGCGGCCAGCGTGGCGCCGATCTCTGGTACAACCTCGACCTCGACCTCGAGGACGTGCTGAACGGCTGCGAGCCGACCATCGAGATTCCGAAGATGCGGCCCTGCGAGACCTGCGAAGGGTCGGGGGCAGCGCCGGGCAGCACGCCCGACACCTGTCAGCGCTGTCAGGGTCAGGGCCAGCTCGTGTTCCAGCAGGGCTTCTTCCGCGTCAACCGTACGTGCGATGCGTGCGGCGGCGCCGGTGAAACGATCAGCGAGCACTGTCGGGACTGCCGCGGCGCCGGCCGCATCGAGGGCGTGCAGACGATCTCGGTGAAGGTGCCGCCCGGTGTCGAGGAAGGGTCTCGCTTGCGGCTGGTCGGCGAGGGTGAGGCCGGCATCGCGGGCGGACCGCCCGGCGACCTCTACGTCGTGATCCAGCTGCAGCCCAGCCAGTTCTTCGATCGCGACGGGACCGACCTGCACTGCGAGGTGCCGATTCCCTTCGTCGCGGCCGCGCTCGGGACCGAGGTCGAGGTGCCCACCCTCGAAGGCACGAGGAAGCTCGAGGTGCCCGAGGGCACGCAGTCGGGCAAGGTGTTTCGGCTGAAGGGCGAGGGGCTGCCGCCGCTGCAGCCGAGGCTGTCCGTCGAGCAGCTCCATCGGATGCGCGGCGACCTCTATGCGCGGATCTTCGTCGAGGTGCCGACGAAGCTGAACGCCCGACAGCGCGAGCTGCTCGAGGAGTTCGCCGACGAGAGCGGCATCGAGCGCCACCCGGTGTCGAAGTCGTTCATCGACCGGGTGCGCGACTTCTTCGATTGAGCTGAAGGCTCCTTTCATCTAGCTGAAGGCTCCTTCGATCGAGCTGAAGGCTCTTTCGATCGAGCTGAAGGCTCTTTCGATCGAGCTGAAGGCTCCCGTTCCGGTCGCGTCGGACGCCCGCAAAGGGGTGTGCGCCCCGCCGCGATCGGTCCTAAGTTTCGGAGGACCGGCAAGCATCCACAGGAGCACCCATGCTGGAAATCCTCGACGAAACGTCGGACGATCTCGTCGCCTTCCGCATCACCGGAAAGCACATCCACGACGAGTCACACAAGCTCGCGGGGCTGATCGATGCCCGCATCGCCAAGTACGGTCACGCCGACTGCCTGGTGGAGATCGTCGACACCCACGGCGTTGCGCTCTCCGCTCTCAAGGAGGGCCTCGACTTCGACATGAAGCACGGCCATCAGATCCGCCGCTGTGCAGTGGTCGGCGATCACGCCTGGGAGCGCTGGCTGGTCAAGCTGCTCGGGCTCTTCTTCGGGAACGCCCACGTCCAGTTCTTCGCTCCGGCAGACCGCGCGGCGGCGCTGGAGTGGGCGCGGGGAGACTAGCCGCCTGGAGAAGCCGAGCCCCATGATCCTCGCCCCCGGTCGCGGGCCGATCTCTTGACGCGGCTCCTGCTCCTCTACCGGAGCCTGGTCGGCAAGAAGGTGATCGTCGCCGTGACGGGCGCGATCCTGCTGGGCTTCCTTCTCTTTCACGCGGCCGGAAACCTGAAGACCTTCCTGCCCGGGCCGAGTCCGGGCGTCCCCGACATCGATGTCTACGCGCGGTTCCTGCGCACCATGGGCGAGCCGCTCCTTCCGTACTCCGCCGTGCTGTGGCTGGTCAGGGTGGTTCTGCTGCTCGCCCTGGTCCTGCACGTCGTCTGTGTGCTCCAGCTGGCGGTGCACAATCGGCGCGCCCGCCCCGTGGAGTACGAGCGCGTGGCGTTCGTCGAGGCCACGGCGTCCGGGCGCTGGATGCTGTATTCGGGCGCGCTCCTGCTGCTCTTCCTGCTCGTCCATCTGCCGCACCTGACGACCGGCACCCTCGATGCGGCGCGCTTCACCCACGGTGCGGTCTACGCGAACCTCCATCAGGCATTCGGCCAATGGCATTTCGCGGCGCTCTATCTCGTCGCGATGGGCGTGCTGGGCTCGCACCTCTATCACGGCGCGTGGAGCGTCTTCCAGTCGCTGGGGCTGGACAACCCGGATCGCAACCGCGCGCTCCGTCGCATGGCGATCGTCCTCGCCGTCGCGGTGCCGCTCACCTTCGCATCGGTGCCGCTGGCCTTCCTCACCGGCGTGATGGATCCGCCGCCGCCGCCGACGACGAGCCAGCTGGATGGGGGCCACTGACGATGGATCTCGATGCCCGGATCCCCGAGGCGCCGATCGAGCAGATGTGGGCCACCCACAAGGAGCACCTGCGCCTGGTGGGGCCGCGAAATCGGCCGAAGTACCGCGTCATCGTGGTCGGCAGCGGCCTGGCCGGTGCGTCCGCGGCCGCCTCGATGGCGGCGATGGGCTACCGGGTCGAGTGCTTCTGCTTCCAGGACAGCCCGCGCCGGGCGCACAGCATCGCGGCCCAGGGTGGCATCAACGCCGCCAAGAACTACCGGAACGACGGCGACTCGGTCTACCGCCTCTTCCATGATACGCAGAAGGGCGGCGACTACCGAGCGCGCGAGGGCAACGTCTGGCGCCTCGCCGAGCTGAGCGCCCAGATCATCGACCAGGCCGTGGCCCAGGGCGTGCCGTTCGCACGTGAGTACGGCGGCATGCTGGCGAACCGCTCCTTCGGCGGCGTGCTCGTCGAGCGCACCTTCTACTGTCGCGGCGAGACGGGGCAGCAGCTCCTTCTCGGCGCGTGCTCCGCGCTCGCCGAGCAGATCCACGCGGGCAATGCGAAGATGCACACGCGCACCGAGCTGCTCGATGTCGTCACCGTCGACGGACGCGCGCGCGGCATCGTGGTACGCGACCTGGTGACCGGCCAGGTCAGCTCGCACGCGGCCGACGCCGTCGTGCTGGCGACCGGGGGCTACTCGAACGTCTACCACCTCTCGACCAACGCCAATGGCTGCAACGTGACCGCGACGTGGCGCGCGCACAAGCGCGGCGCCGGCTTCGCAAACCCCTGCTTCAACCAGATCCACCCCACCTGCATCCCCGTCTCCGGCGAGCACCAGAGCAAGCTCACGTTGATGAGCGAGTCGCTCCGCAACGATGGGCGCATCTGGGTGCCGCGGAACGAGGGCGAGACCCGGGCGCCGGGTGAGATCCCCGTGGCCGATCGCTACTACTTCCTCGAGGAGCGCTACCCGCGCTTCGGCAACCTGGTCCCCAGAGACGTGGCCTCACGCAACGCGAAGCACGTCTGCGACGAGGGGCTCGGGGTCGGTCCTTCGGGCCTCGGCGTGTTCCTCGATCTGGGCGACGCGATCCGCGACCACGGCAAGGACGTGATCGCCGCGCGCTACGACAACCTCTTCACGATGTACGAGCGGATCACGGGCGAGAGCCCCTGGTCGGTGCCGATGCGAATCTACCCGGCGCCGCACTACACGATGGGGGGGCTCTGGGTCGACTACGACCTGATGACGACGGTGCCGGGGCTCTTCGCGATCGGCGAGGCGAACTTCTCCGACCACGGGGCCAACCGGCTGGGTGCGAGCGCGCTGATGCAGTGCCTGGCCGACGGCTACTTCATCGTTCCGCTCACGATCGGTGACTATCTGAGCCGCCACCCGTCGAAGGACGTCGACACCGATCACGCGGCCTTCGTCGACGCCGAGCGCGACGTGCGGGGCCGGATCGAGCGCCTGCTCTCGATCGGAGGCAACACGTCGGTGGACTCGCTCCACCGCGAGCTGGGGCGGCTGATGTGGGATCACTGCGGAATCACGCGCAATGCCGAGGGGTTGCAGGAGGCACTCGAGCTGCTGCCGGCATTGCGGGAGCGGTTCTGGACCGATCTTCGAATCGTCGGTGGCGGACAGCAGCTCAACCAGTCGCTCGAGCACGCCGGGCGTCTGGCGGACTTCCTCGAGTTCGCAGAGCTGATGTGCCGCGACGCTCTGGAGCGAAACGAGTCGTGTGGCTGCCACTTCCGCGAGGAGTACCAGACCGAGGAGGGTGAGACGCAGCGCAACGACGCCGACTTCGGTCACGTGACCGTGTGGGAGCACACCGGCGACGACCAGGCGCCTCGCATGCACCAGGAGCCGCTCATCTTCCAAGCGCTTCCGGTGGCCCAACGGAACTACAAGACATGAGATTCACGCTTCGCATCTGGCGCCAGCCGGGCGCCGCCGCCGCCGGCAGGTTCGTCGACTACGAGGTCGACGACGTCGAGCCCACGACGTCGTTCCTCGAGATGCTCGACATCCTGAACGAGCAGCTCACGGCCCGGAACGAGGAGCCCATCGCATTCGACTCCGACTGCCGCGAGGGCATCTGCGGCATGTGCGCGATGGTGATCAACGGGCGCGCCCACGGCCCGCAGTCCGGCGCGACGACCTGCCAGCTCTACATGCGAATGTTCGAGGAGGGCGAGTGCATCACGATCGAGCCGTGGCGCGCCGCGGCCTTCCCGGCCCTGCGCGACCTGATCGTCGACCGCAGCGCGCTCGATCGCATCATGGAGGCGGGCGGATACATCACGGTGCACTCCGGTCCCAAGCCCGATCCCAACGCCATGCCGGTCGAGCCCGAGGTGGCCGAGGAGGCGCTCGACGCGGCGCTCTGTATCGGCTGCGGCGCCTGCGTCGCCGCGTGCCCGAATGGCTCGGCCATGCTCTACTCGGCGGCCAAGGTCTCGCATCTCGGCCTGCTGCCCCAGGGCCAGCCGGAGCGCTACACGCGCGTGCGTCGTATCGTCGAGCAGATGGAGAGCGAGTCCTTCGGGTCCTGCCGGAACTACGGGGAGTGCGAAGCCAACTGCCCGAAGGAGATCAGCATCAAGTTCATCGGCCAGCTGAACCGCGACTACCTGCGAGCCATCATGAAGGAGCCGATGGATCGCCGGGGACCGATGGACTCGCAGTAGAGGTCGGGAGGCGCCCATGAAGAGAAGCCCCGATGAGTTGGAGAAGAAGCCCCTTCCCCACGGCGAGCTCACGAGAGTGCTCGCCATGGCGCAGCGTTGCCGCGACGTCAGCGAGCCCGAGGAGGCCGAGAGCATCTGCCTCGACGCGCTCCAGATCGAGCCCGACAACCAGGAGGCGCTGGCGCTGCTACTCCTGGCGCGGACCGACCTGCTCGAGGCGGGTCTGCCCGGCGGCGTGGACCGGGCCCGCGAGCCGCTCGCGAAGCTCAGCGACGAGTTCGATCGCGCCTACTACGCGGGCATCGTGTGCGAGCGGCAGGCGCGCCATCTGCTGCGCTCGCGGGGGCGCCACAGCTCGTTCATCGCCTGGGACTGGTTCCAGAACGCCATGGACCACTTCGAAGAGGCCGCGCGCCTGTCGCCCGACCGCGTCGAGCCGGCGCTGCGCTTCAACGCCTGCGTGCGGCTCATCGAACGCAATCGTCACTGCGTGCCCGGCCCCGAGGACCAGGACGAGCACGGCATCGAGTAGCCGGGTCGATGCGACTCGCCCATCGCGACCGCGCTCGACGTCTGGATTCAGTCGCGTACCCCGATGCTCAGAGACCGGAGACCTCCAGACCGAGGCGTCGCATGTCGTCCAGCAGGCGGCGCGGATCGATGACGTTGCCCATGTAGTGCAGGCCCAGGCGCCGGATCGATCCGTCCAGCAGCTGGAGAATGCACTCCACCAGCGGGATCGCGGTCATCTGGTCACCGTCGTCGTGTCCGAGCACGACGTCGAGCCGGCTCGGCGCCCCGCCGATCGTTCCTTCGGCCTGGAGCTTGATCCGGACGCCGTGGCCGGGCACGTTCATCGAAGGACGACGAAGGACGACGGGCACGCCCCGTGACCGCTGCCACACCGGTGCGCCCGCTCCTGCCCGAGAATCCCTCGCGAGAGCCGGACGGATTTACGGAACGTCCGATCTGCGTGAACCTAGGGCGGACCGGCCGAATCGGTCCGCACCGCGCGGAGATCGTGGGGCCCGTTGCCGGTCATCGAGGGGGGGGTGAAAGTGCATCGTGGGCAGCTGCTGGAGATGAGCGTGTGTGTTCGACCGGGCGCGCCGGGCTGGGGGCGCGTGCTCCTCGTGTTGATCGTGCTCGCGCTCGGCTGCGCCACCGGTGGGGGCCCCGAGAGGCTCGCCACCCCCACTGAGCAGGCAGACTACGACGAGGCCGTCGCGCATCTGCCGCGCGATCCCGCCGCCGCGCGCGCCGCCCTCGAAGCCTACCTCCAGAGCCATCCCGCGAGTCCGCTCGCCGACGATGCGGCCTGGGAGCTCCATGGGATCGCCGAGCGCGAGGGCAAGCACGGCGAGGCGAAGCGTTGGCTCGAGCTGATCCTCGACGACTATCCGGCCGAGGATCGGGCCGATGCGGCACGGCTCACGCTCGCGCGCGCCGCGCTCGAGGCCGGCGACCTCGCCGAGGGTCGCAATCTCGTGCGGCGCGTGCGCACGGCCCGCCTCGACGACGCACAGCGTCTCGAGCTGCTGCGGCTTCAGGTGGCGCTCTCGCGAGATCCCGTCGAGCGGCTCGGTCATCTCGGCCGTCTGCGCACCGAGCTCGAGCGCCACGCCGCGCCCGTGGCCGACGGTGAGGCGGCGGCCCGCGGCGACGTCGACCGCGAGCTTCGCCGCGTCGACGGCGAGATCGCGCTCATCCTGCGCGGCATGTCGGCAGATCAGCTCGACCGCGCGGCCGGCGGTATCAAGAAGGGGGTGCCCGCGGCGGCGATCCGCCTCGCGCTCGGCGCGGGCGATCTCGACACGGCGAAGCGTGAGCTCTCCAGCGCCAGCCGTCAGTCGCTGCGTTCGAGCGATCAGGAGCGGCTCGCGCAGCTGCGGCAGATGCTCGAGCTCCGCGCCGAGCTCGCGGAGGAGGGTGACTCGCTCCCGACGTTCGCCGAGGTGGCGGCCCGTCCCGTGCCCGAGGCGACCGGCGCCGAGGGGACGATCGGCGTCGTGCTCCCGCTGACCGGCCGGCTCGGGTCGTACGGACGCTCCGCGCTGCAGGGCATCCTCGTGGCCTCCGAGTTCTTCGAGGCCGAGCCTGGCCGACACGCCGGCGAAGGGTCGCTGCCTGCGGTCGCGGCCGGACCGGCCGCCGCCGATTCAGGCGCGGAGCTGTCCGACGAGGCGCGGTCGCGGCTGTCGCGGGGCGTTCGCATCGTCGTGCGCGACTCGGGCGGTGATCCGGCGCGCGCGGCTGCGGCGGTGCGCAGCCTCGTCCGCGACGAGGACGTGCGCGCGATCATCGGACCGATCTTCTCCGCCGAGAGCGAGGCGGCGACCCGGGCGGCCGACGCGACGCACATCCCGATCCTCACGCTCTCGAATCGCGAGGAGGTCGCGAGGCAGAGTCCCTGGGGCTTCCGGCTCCGCACCACGGCGCACGACGAGGTCTCGTTCCTGGTCGACCATGCCTGGCGCGAGCTCGGCGCACGCCGCTTCGCCGTCCTGTATCCGAAGAGCCGCTACGGCCGGGGCATGCGCGAGGAGTACTGGAACGACGTGCTCGCCCGGGGCGGCATGGTCACAGCGGTCTCGAGCTACGACCCGCGCGCTACCGACTTCGCCGACTCGATCCGGCGCATGGTGGGCTGGGAGCTCATCACACAGGACGAGCGCGAGATGCTCGCGGAGCGCGAGCGGATCATGCGCCGGGCGCGACGCTGGGAGCCCGAGGATGCGGCGGCGCTGCGCGAAGAG
This sequence comes from uncultured Spirochaetaceae bacterium, assembly GCA_964474355.1. Classification (GTDB taxonomy): domain Bacteria; phylum Myxococcota_A; class UBA9160; order UBA9160; family UBA4427; genus CAYYSY01. The sequence goes on from CAYYSY010000398.1 coordinate 26,999, forward strand.
ATCTACCGGCTGATCGGCCCCGAGGCCGAGGTGCTGCCGCCGGTCGTCGACTTCGACGTGCTGTTCATTCCCGACTCGCACAAGCGCATCGAGATGATCGCGCCCCAGCTCGCCTATCACGAGGTGAGGGGGGTGCGGCTGCTGGGCTCGAGTGACTGGAATCACCCCGATCTCGTCCGCATCGGGCGCCATCACGTTTCGGGGTCGGTGATCTCGACGCCGTTCTTCGTGTCGAGCTCGTATCCGTTCGTCACCGAGTTCGTCGGCGAGTGGGGCGCGCGCTTCGGCGGGGAGCCCGACGTCTTCGGCGCATTGGGCTACGACGCGACCAACCTCGTGCTGCTGCAGCTCGCCGGCGGGACGGGGCATCGCCGCGACGTGCGCGACGGTCTGCTCAGGGTGAGGGGGTATCCCGGTGTGTCGGGCGTCACCACGATGCAGGCCGATGGAAACGCGCGCCGCAGACCCTATATGCTCGGCGTGCAGAAGGGCCGCATCGTGGGCCTCGACTAGCATAGTGGGAATTCGGGAGAGGGTGCTGCGGCCAAATACCGCCACCGCTTTCGCACGCATCACTCCGGTAAAGACCTGAAGCAAGCCGGAATCTTCTCTTCGGGCATCGGCAGCTCCTTCCCGCTTTCGGGAATCGTTCGCGATTCGATGTGAGCCGTCTCAAGTCGTCGATTTGCGTCGACGAAACGACGCCACATGAGCCACGTACCCCCCTGTCGTGAGATGCCGCTCGAGCTGCCGGTGCTGCCGATGCGCGAGTTCGTGCTGTTCCCCTACATGGTCCTGCCGCTCTTCGTTGCGCGGGATCGGTCGGTCAATGCCGTCGAGGATGCCCTCGCCGGTGACCGGCTGATCCTGCTGACGACGCAGCGCGATCCCGGCGTCGAGGACCCGACCCCCGAGCAGCTGCACACCGTCGGCACCGTCGCGATGGTGATGCGATCGATGCGGCTCGGTGACGGCCGCTTGAAGGTGCTGGTGCAGGGGCTGTCGCGCGCGCGCGTCGAGAGCGTGATCGAGCACGACTCGTCGACGTGGGTGCGCGTCGAGCACCTCGAGACCGAGGAGCTCGATCAGTGGACGGTCGAGAGCGAAGCCTTGATCCGCACCGTGCGAGCGCGAGTCGAGGAGCTGCTGCCTCTGAAGAACCTCCCGCCCGAGGTGCTGTCGATCATCTCCGGCGTCGACAAGCCCGGCCGCCTCGCCGATCTCGTCGCGTCGAACCTGCGACTGCGTTTGGAAGAGGCCCAGGAGGTGCTCGAGACGAACGATCCGATCGCGAAGCTGCGCCGGATCGACTCGGTGCTGCGCCGCGAGCTCGACGTGTCGAGCATGCAGGCCGAGATCCAGACCCAGGCCCGTGAGGAGCTCACCCGCGGTCAGCGCGAGGTCTTCCTGCGTGAGCAGCTCCGCGCGATCCAGAGCGAGCTCGGCGAGATCGATCCGCGCGGCGAAGAGGTCGACGAGTACCGCTACCGCATCGAAGAGGCCGACCTGCCGACCGAGGCCTACGAGGAGGCCGTGCGCCAGATGCGCCGCCTCGAGCGCATGCACCCCGATGGCCCCGAGGCCCAGGTCGTGCGCAACTACCTCGACTGGGTGTGCGACCTGCCCTGGGATCGCTGCTCGCCCGATCGTCTCGATCTCGAGCACGCCCGCGAGATCCTCGACGCCGATCACGCGCACTTGAATGGCGTGAAGGAGCGGATGCTCGAGTTCCTCGGCGTGCGCAAGCTGCGCGAGGACAGCCGCGGGCCGATCCTGTGTCTCGCCGGTCCGCCCGGCGTCGGCAAGACGAGCCTCGGCCGCTCGATCGCCCGCGCCATGGGGCGCGAGTTCGTGCGCGTGTCGCTCGGTGGCGTGCGCGACGAGGCCGAGATCCGTGGCCATCGGCGCACCTACGTCGGCGCGCTGCCCGGCCGGGTCATCCCGGCCATGAAGCAGGCGGGCACCAGCAACCCCGTCATCATGCTCGACGAGATCGACAAGCTCGGTGCCGACTTTCGCGGTGACCCGGCGGCGGCGCTGCTCGAGGTGCTCGACCCGGAGCAGAACGCGCGCTTCAGCGACCACTTCCTGAACATGCCCTTCGACCTCTCGAAGGTGCTCTTCATCGCCACGGCCAACATGCTCGACCCGATCCCCGGGCCGCTGCGTGACCGCATGGAGGTGATCCGCCTGGCTGGCTACACGCCCGAGGAGAAGGTCGAGATCGCGTCGCGCTTCCTGATCCCGCGGCAGATCACCGAGCACGGGCTCGTGCCGAGCCAGCTCGACTGGTCGAAGAACGCGATCGAGATGCTGACGGCGAAGTACACCCACGAAGCCGGCGTCCGGAACCTCGAGCGCCAGGTGGCCGCGGTCTGCCGCAAGGTCGCCCGCAAGGCGGCCGAGGGCGACGACGGCCGGGTGCGCGTCACCCAGCGCACGCTGCCGCGTTACCTCGGCCCCGCGCCGTTCGAGGAGGACCCGGCCGAGCGCGAGAACGAGATCGGCGTGGTGCAGGGGCTCGCCTGGACCGAGGCCGGCGGCGACGTACTGACCCTCGAAGCGAACCTCGCCTCGGGCAAGGGGCTCACGCTCACGGGTCAGCTCGGCGACGTGATGAAGGAGTCGGGGCAGACGGCGCACAGCTTCGTGCGCGCGTTGCTGCGCGAGATCGACGCCGACGACAGCGTGCTGAGCCGCAACGAGACCCACGTGCACGTGCCGGCCGGTGCGACGCCCAAGGACGGCCCCTCGGCGGGTGTCACCATCGCCACCGCCATCGTGTCGGTCGCGACCGGCACGCCGGTGCGCAGCGACGTGGCCATGACGGGTGAGATCACCCTGCGCGGGCGCGTGCTCGCAGTGGGCGGCGTGCGGGAGAAGGCCCTCGCGGCGCTCCGCTCGGGCATCACGACGATCATCCTGCCACGCGCTTCGATGAAGGACGCCGACGAGATCCCCAAGGATCTCCGCCGCAAGCTCGAGCTGATCCCGGTCTCGAACATGCGCGAGGTCCTCGATCACGCGCTGGTCGAGCAGCTTCGCTGGCGCGGCACACCGGTGCGACTGCCCCAGGGCGTTCAGGCGGTGACCTCCGCAGTGAGCGTCAAGGAGCGCTGAGCGCGGGCGGCTCGGCGCCGCCTTGCCGCGAGTCGGGGCGCGCACCTATCGTGCGCCCATGCCCCGAAGTCCGACCCCTCGCACCCTCGCCGACGTCGGCGAGTTCGGCTTGATCGACCGCATCGAGCGCCGCGCCCGCCGTGTGAGCGGGGCGCGCGTCCGGCTCGGCATCGGCGACGACGCCGCCGTGCTGCGACCTGCGCCGGGCTTCGAGGTCGTGCTGACCACCGACACCCTGGTCGAGGACGTGCACTTCCGCTTCGCGACGGAGTCGGCCAGGAGCATCGGGCGCCGGGCCCTCGTCGCGAACCTCTCCGACCTCGCCGCCATGGGCGCACGCCCGATCGGGTTCACGTGCGCGTTGCAGGCGCCGCCGACCCTGCCGCTCTCGCGGGTCGATGCGCTCTTCGAGGGGTTGCTCGCCGAGGCGGCCGTTCATGGCGCGCCGCTGGTCGGCGGCAACGTGGCGCGGGCGCGTGAGACCTCGCTCGCGATCAGCGCGGTCGGCGAGGTCGAGCAGGGCAGGGCGCTCTCGCGTTCGGGCCTGCGCCCGGGCGATCGGCTCTTCGCCACCGGGCGCTTCGGTGCCGCCGCGCTGGCCGTCGCCCGCGCGGAGCGCACGGGCCGAATGATCCGGCATCGGCCGACGCCGCGCATCGAGGCGGGGCGGGCGCTCGTTCGCTCGCGGCTCTGCTCGGCCTGCATCGACTGCTCGGACGGACTCGCCGCCGACCTCGTTCACATGCTCGAGGCGAGCGGCGTCGGGGCCGAGATCGACGCCGACGCCGTTCCGCGTGCCCGCGGCGTCGTCGCTGGTGCGCGAGCCCTGGGCCTCGATCCCGACGCGCTCTGCCTCGCCGGCGGCGAGGACTACGAGCTGATCTTCGGCCTGCGTCCCCGCTCGCGGCGGGGGCGTGGAGGATTGCCCTCGGCCGCCGCGCTGGAGCGACGCCTCGGTACAGTCGTGACGGAACTCGGCAGCGTGACGGCAATGCCGGGCCTTCGCGGGGTGCCCGCGATCGCGGGCCACACGCACTTCTGAACCGGGCCTCGAACCCCGCGAATTCGCCGCCACACCCCGCTCATACGCAATCAAGATGCGTTCCGTACGGCCGATACGCTCGGAGTGCGGATCACGTTGACGACCAAATTCGTGGTGGGCTCGCTCGTGGTCGCGGGGGGCACCCTCGCGTTCCCCGAGCTGATCCGGTGGTTCGGCCTCGCGTTCGACGCGTGGGGGACGTTCGCCGTCGCGCTCGGCGTGGGCGGCGGCATCGGCTTCTTCCTGTCGCAGATGCTGGGGTCGAAGTTCCAGGCGCTGCGCGATCTCACCGACCAGGTCCGAAACGGCGACTTCTCGGCCGCCCACACGCCGATGCCGATCTCGCGCTTCGCCGACGAGACGGACGATCTCGCGCGCAGCCTGCGCGGCATGATCGATCAGCTCCGCGATCTGGTCGAGCACGTGCAGACCACCGCCGGCTCGGTCACCGGCTCGGCCCAGGGGCTCAACCACTCGATCGAAGATGTCCGGACCAGCGGTCAGGGCATCACCGATGCCATGGGGTCGGTCGCGTCGAGCGTCGACAAGCAGCAGGGCATGATCGACGAGGCTGCCAACCAGATGCAGGGCATCAGCTCGGCCATCGATCAGAACGCCGAGCGCGCGCGCGAGGCCTTCGGCTTCGCCGCCGAGGCGAACCAGAAGGCGGGCACCGGCGTCGAGGTCGCCCAGCTCGCCATCGAGAAGATGCGCAGCGTCTTCGAGCGCGTGGAGCTGACCGGCAACAAGGTCTTCGAGCTCGAGGCGAAGACGCGCCACGTCCACCAGATCACCGAGATGATCACGAGCGTCGCGCATCGCACGAACCTCCTCTCGCTCAACGCCTCGATCGAGGCGGCGCGCGCCGGCGAGGCCGGCCGCGGCTTCTCGGTCGTCGCCGACGAGATCCGCAAGCTCTCCGAGAGCGCCGGGCGCAGCGCCGAGGAGATCACGGCGCTCGTCTACGAGATCCAGACCGACACCGACGAGGTCGCCGACGAGATGCGGCAGTCGCGCATGGTGATCGGTGAAGGCCGTGAGGACGTCAACACGATCGCCTCGTCGCTCGAGCAGATCTCCATGGCCGTCGGCGAGGCCGCCGCGCGGTCGGAGGAGATCTTTCACGGCGCCGACAGCCAGAGCCTCAACGCCGACCGCATGGCCGACAACCTGACCGAGATCGCCAACGTGTCGCGCGGCAACAGCGCGGGGCTCGAGACCGCTTCGCACACGGCCAGCGATCAGCTCGCCAGCATGGCCAGCGTCGTCGAGCAGTCGCGCGCACTCACGGTGCTCGCCGAGGAGCTGCAGTCGACGCTCGAGCGCTTCCGCACGGCCCGCAGCTCGGGCGACCCCGCACCTGCAGACGCGGCGCCGCGTGCCGGGGAGGGCGCGGCATGAGCGCTTCGGCCCCGAGCTTCGCCGGTGACGAGCGACTCTTGACCTTCGAGGTGCGCTCGACGGTCTACGCCCTGCCGATCGCGGCGGTGCACGAGGTCGCCGAGGCGAATCAGGTGAGCTGCGTGCCGGGCCTCTCCGTGGCACAGGCCGGCGTCATGAACTGGAGCGGCGAGGCGCTGCCCATCGTCGCGAATCACCTGCTGCTCTCGCCCACGGAGTCGGATGGAGCAGAGGCGTCGCCGCCCGACTCGGACGGCGCGGGCATCGTCGGCGAGCACGTGCTGGTCGTAGCAGAGCGTGGCGACGCGCCGGCGAGGCTCGGCCTGCCGGTGGACAAGGTTGTCGGACTGGTCGACGGGGGGCCTCGTGTCGCCCGCGGCCAGCGACTCGTTCAAGAAAGACGGCCCATCGAGGGACGGGTCGTTCACGTTCTCGATCCGCGTGAGCTCGTGGCACGCGCCGGGCGGATCGTGGCCAAGGTGGAGGACGCGGCCGCCTAGTGGCCTCGACCTCGAATGGGGGACCAGAAGATGAAGGCACGAGTTCTGATCGCGGACGATGCGTCGTTCATGCGACAGATGATTCGCGAGATCATCGAGCCGGAAGGCTACGAGGTCGTGGGTGAGGCCACGAACGGGATCGAGGCCGTCGATCAGTTCGAGGCGCTGCACCCGGACATCGTGACCATGGACATCGTGATGCCGAAGCGCTCGGGCATCGACGCCGTCAAGGGCATCCTCGCCAAGCACCCCGACGCGAAGATCGTCATGTGCTCGGCGCTCGGGCAGGAGACGCTCGTGATGGAGGCGCTCCAGGCCGGTGCGAGGGACTTCATCGTGAAGCCCTTCAAGCCCGACAGCGTGATCTCGACGCTCTCGAAGATCCTCGAGAAGGAGAGCTGAGACTTGGCCCTCGATATGGCCAAGTATCACAAGCTCTTCCTCGAGGAGTCGGCGGACCATCTCGGCGAGATCAGCAACGCGCTGCTCGAGCTCGAGAAGGACGCCGCCTCGTCCGAGAGCATCGACGTCATCTTCCGGATGGCGCACTCCATCAAGTCCATGGCCGCTTCGCTGGGCTTCGACTCGGTGGCCGAGGTGTCCCATCGCCTCGAGGATCGAATGATGGAGGTGCGCGCCCGCGGTCGGATCGCGCACACCGAAGAGCTCTCGCTGCTCTTCAAGGGCCTCGAAGGGCTCGAAGCCATGATTGGCGCGGTACGTGACACCGGTGAGCCCCCGGCTGCCGATCCTGCGCTGATGGAGGCGTTGTCCCAGGCCGCTGCGGTGCCAGACGATGGCGGCGCCGGAGACGACGCCCAAAAAAAAGTCCTGAGCTGACCGGGCCCGAGGCGTCCCTCCCGGTCGGAGAGACCGAGGAGACGCCCGGCGCCGAGGGCGCCGACTCCGGGCCCGACGAGGACGAGGATCCGGAGGTCGCCCGGATCCGCGCAGCGATGCAGGCCGACGGCGGCGACACGCCGGCCGAGGCATCCGCCGCGACGGCCGAGGCGCCCGCGCAGCCGGCGGCTCAGCCCGCCGCGCCCGCTACACGGAAGACCGCTCCGGCGGCCCCCACACCCGCTCCGCAGCTCGCGCCCGCTCCTCAGCCCGCGCCCGCTCCTCAGCCCGCGCCCGTTTCCCAGGCCGCGGCCGTTTCCCAGGCCGCGGCGCTCTCGCCCACGGTGCGCGTGCGCACCGAGACCCTCGACCGGTTCCTCGGCAGCGTGGGCGAGGTGATCCTCAGCTCGAGTCAGCTCCGCACGGCGGCGGGCCACTCGGACAAGGACGCGCAGCTCTCCTCGGGCCTCGACCAGGTCGAGCGGCGCGTGAGCGAGCTGCAGCGTCGTGTGCTCGACCTGCGCACGACGCCGCTCACCCGCGTCACCGACCAGCTGCCGCGCACGGCGCGTCAGATCGCCGAGCGCCTGGGCAAGCGCGTCGAGGTCGAGATCGTCGGCGCCGAGCTCGAGCTCGACCGCTCGATCCTCGACCGACTCTCCGAGCCGCTGCTCCACATGGTCCGCAACTGCGTCGATCACGGCATCGAGTCGACGGAGGCGCGCGCCGCGACGGGCAAGCCCGAGGCCGGCCGCATCACCATCGAGGCGCGGCGCCAGAAGGACGACATCCTCATCGAGGTGAGCGACGACGGGGGTGGGATCGACCTCGAAGGCGTGAAGCAGCGCGCCGTCGACGCGGGGCACCTGCATCCCGATCTCGCGGACGATCTGCCGCCCGAGGAGATCGTGCCGCTCATCTTCAAGGCGGGGCTCTCCACCGCGCACCAGGTCTCCGACGTGTCGGGCCGGGGCGTCGGCATGGACGCGGTGAAGGCGACCATCGAATCGCTCGGCGGTCACGTCGAGCTGCGCACGCAGCTCGGAATCGGCACGACGACGACGCTCCAGGTGCCGATCACCGCCGCCGTGCAGCGCGTGCTCGTGGTCGGGATCGCCGACGAGCGCGTCGCGCTGCCGATCAGCCGCGTCGAGCGGATCCTCGAAGTCGATGCCGACTCGATCGAAGATGCCGGAGGCGAGTGCTTCGTCCTCGTCGACGACGACCCGGTGCTGGTGCTCGACCTCGGCGACCGGCTCTCGATCGAGAGCGCGCTGCCGGGCGAGTCGTCCGTGCCGCTCGTGATGACGACGCTCCGCGGCGAGCGCGTCGCTCTGCGGGTCGATCGCTTCATTGGCCAGCAGGAGATCTACGTGAAGTCGGTGCCCGGTCTGCTGTCCGGGCTCCGGCTGTTGGCAGGACTCACTTTGCTCGATGATGGCAGGCCGGTCTTCCTGATCGACCTGAACCATCTGGTCTGAGGTTCAGGCGATGGACGCCCGCGAACTCGACAGGTTGCAGGAGCTGACCAGCATCGGTGCTGGCCATGCCGCCAGTGCGTTCGCCCAGCTCACGGGTCAGCCGTTCTGGATGGGCCTGCCACGGGTGGCGAAGGGCGAGGAGGGCGCGCTCTGTCCGCAGCTCCTCATGGCTCGGCGGTGGTCGACGGGCGTCTTCTTCGAGCTCGAAGGCTGTCTCGACGCGCTGCTCGGACTGCTCTTCCACGCCGAGGCGAGCGAGGCGGTCGTGCGGCGCGTGGTGGGCATCGAGGAGGGCGAGATCGACCCGACCTGGATCGAGTCTGCGCTGATGGAGGTGGGCAACATCCTCGCCAGCCATGTCGCCTCGGCCATCGCCGACACGCTCGGCGCGCGGCTGCTGCCATCGATCCCGATCCTCGCCATGACCGAGGCCGAGCGGGCTCTTGCCCACGCACTGATCGACGGCCCGGGCATCGACGCGCTGCGGATCGAGTGCCAGCTGCTGGGTGGCGACGGGCAGCTCGGCGGGCTGGTGGTGCTGGTGCCGACGCACGGCGCGGGGCGCTAGCGAGGGCCTTGCCGGTCGAGCCGTGTGGCCCCGGTCGCTGAGCAGCAGATCCGGCAATCGTGCCGCGCGTGCGATAGCTTCGCGGGCCGAGGTAATCCGTGGGCCCCGACCGACTCCGACAGCTTCTAGAGGCCGTGAAGGCCGGCGATCTGAACATCGCCGACGCCGTCGGTGAGCTCTCGCGCCTGCACGTCATCGAGACGCCGGGCGCGCGCGTCGACACGCACCGCGCGCTGCGCCAGGGCATACCGGAGGTCGTCTTCGGCGAGGGCAAGACCGCCGAGCAGATCGTCGACGTGATCGGTGCGCTTCAGGCTGCGGGTCAGGACGTGCTCGTGACCCGCGTCTCGCTCGAGCTCGCCGCCGCCGTGCTCGAGAAGGCGCCCGAGGGCGTGCACGAGGTCGAGGCGCGGCTCCTCTGGTACGGCCCCGATACACCGCCGAGGCAGGGGCGCGGCACGATCGCGGTGGTCTCTGCCGGCTCGGCCGACCGCCCGATCACCTTCGAGGCCGCTCGCGTCGCCCACTATTTCGGCAACGAGGTCGACGTCATCGAGGACGTCGGCGTCGCCGGCCTGCATCGCATCCTCGCAGTGCAGGATCGACTGCGCGCGGCACGGGTGCTGATCGTCGTCGCGGGCATGGAGGGCGCGCTGCCCGCCGTCGTCGGCGGGCTCGTCGACAAGCCGGTCATCGCGGTGCCGACGAGCGTCGGCTACGGCGCCGCGTGGTCCGGGCTGACCGCGCTCTTCGGCATGCTGACGAGCTGCGCCTCGAACGTCACGGTCGTGAACATCGACAACGGATTCGGGGCCGCGCATGTCGCGACGCTCATCAACCGCCTCGCGTAGCGCGGGGCGGGGTCCCGCCCGCGCGCTGCACGTCGACGCGACGGCGGGGATGGCGGGCAACATGTTCATGGCGGCGCTGCTCGACGCCGGCCTCTCGCGCAAGGCGCTCGATGCCGAGCTGGCCGCGCTGCCTCTCGAATTCAAGCTGAAGGTGAGCCGGGTCGAGCGCGGCGGGTTCGCAGCGAAGCACGTCGACGTGGTGATCCCGGGGCAGCGGGCGCGTGGGGCGTCGAAGTCGCAGGCGCACGCCCATCCCCACGATCACGCGCACGACGAGCATCACCTGAGCAACGGTGGCTACGGGCGGACCTGGAAGCAGATCGAGCGCCTGCTCGGCAAGGCGAAGCTCACACCGGTGGTGCGCGACCGGGCGCTCGGCATCTTCGAAGGCCTCGCGAAGGCCGAGGCGGCGGTGCACGGCCGCTCGCTCGAGACCGTGCACTTCCACGAGGTGGGCATGGTCGACGCGATCGTCGACGTGACGGCGGCAGCGGCGGGCCTCGAGCTGCTCGGCGCGGGGCGCGTCACGTCGACACCCGTCGGCATCGGGCACGGCTTCGTCGACACGGCCCATGGCCGGCTCGGGGTTCCGACGCCCGCGAC
>CAYYSY010000399.1:0-8468 GCA_964474355.1 uncultured Spirochaetaceae bacterium
CGGCCAACCGCACGGGTGTGCGGGTCGCCGTCGACGAGGTCTCGACCATCGTGAACGACGCCCGCAACGAGGATCCCGCGTGCATCGAAGCGAGCCCGCCGCTCGGCCTCGCCGAACGGCTGATGAAGCGCCGCGGCTGGAGTGACGGCTTCGAGGACACCGCCTTCGGTCCGGAGCCGCGCTGGTGCGACCCCGACTCCGGACAGACCGGCCGGCTCGACCCCGATGATCCCGCGCTCGCAGAGACCCTGATCGCCGAGATGGACGCCGCCTCGGTCGACGTGACGGCGATCGGTGGGCTTCCGCCCGTGGAGGTCGCCGAGGCCTGGCTCACCTGGCAGACCTGACCTGGCCGCCCGGCCCGGCCCGAGCCAATCTTGGGCGCCCGGGGCTCGGGCCGGAACGCCCCAGCACGGCTCGGGAATTCGCATCGGCGCCCTACCGTTCCCTCGCGGGGGTGTGCTATATGCGCGGCCATCTCGACCCGAATCCAGGAGCGACGTGGGGGCGCCGACGGCTCGACGACAGGAAGACACGCGCCAGGCCTTCGAGAATGCCGGCCAGGGGCACGTGTTCGCGCACTGGGACTCCCTCTCCCCGGACGAACAGGAACGCCTGCTCGCCCAGGCAGCGGCGCTCGTGCCGCGTCTCGAGTCCCTGACGGCGGCCTGGCAGGCGGCGACCCGGCACGAAGCCGCCGCTGACGCCGGGGCCGGCCAGCTGGAGCCGCCCGAGGTGGTCGTCCTACCCGAGTACGGTGGCAAGCCGGAGCTGCTCGAGCGCGCCCGCGCCCGCGGCCTCGAGCTGCTCGAGGCCGGTCGCGTCGCCGCCTTCGTCGTGGCAGGCGGTCAGGGCACGCGCCTCGGCTTCGACGGCCCGAAGGGCCTCTACCCGGTCGGCCCCGTCAGCGGCCGCACCCTGTTCAGGCTCCAGGCCCAGAAGATCGCGGGCTGGCGCCGCCGCACCGGGCGCGCCCTTCCCTGGTACGTGATGACGAGCCCAGCCACCCACGAAGGCACCGTCGCGCACTTCGAGGCCGAGTCGCATCTCGGTCTGCCGCGCGAGGACGTCCGGATCTTCCAGCAGGAGACGGTGCCCGCCTTCGACGACGATGGCCGATTCTTCCTCGAGCGCTCGGATCGCATCTTCGAGAACCCGGGCGGCCACGGCGGCTCGCTCAAGGCGCTGCTCGACTCGGGCGCGCTCGACGACATGGACGCGCGCGGCGTCGACCGGATCTTCTACTACCAGGTCGACAATCCGCTCGCGCCGATCGCCGACCCCGTCTTCCTCGGTCTCCACGACCTCGATGGCGCCGAGATCTCCTGCAAGGTGATCCGCAAGGAGGACCCGATGGAGAAGGTCGGCGTCGTCGCCCTCGTCGACGGCCGCGCCGGCATCGTCGAGTACACCGAGCTCGGCGACGAGGAGCGTCATCTGCGCGACGACGACGGCCGCCTCGTCTACTGGGCCGGCAACATCGCGATCCACTGCTTCGACGCGGCCTTCGTGCGGCAGGTGGCCGAGCGCGCCGACGAGTGGCTGCCGCTCCACGCCTCGCGCAAGAAGATCCCCTACGTCGACGCCGACGGAGTGCAGCAGAAGCCGACCGAGCCCAATGGCGACAAGCTCGAGCGCTTCGTCTTCGACGCCCTCCCCCGTGCCGAGCGCGTCTGCGTGCAGGAGGTGCGCGCGGCCGAGGAGTTCGCCCCGATCAAGAACGCCGAGGGCAGTGATTCGCCCGAAACCGCTCGCGCCGCCCTGCTCGATCAATACCGGGGCTGGCTCGAGGGCACGCCGCTCGACGCAGAGCTGCGTGGACGCACCATCGAGATCGACCATACCCAGGTCGACGGCCAGGCCGAGGCCCATGAGCTCGCCGAACGGAGCCTCGACGCCATTCGCGACGCGATCGAAGTCGCCACAGGGAACGACGCATGAGCCCGACGAAGTCCAGATCCGCGAAGAAGGCCAAGAAGTCCACGAGCAGCTCGAAGGCGAGCCCCGCCAAGAAGAAGGCGGCGGCCAGGGCGAAGCTCGCTGCGACCAGGAAGGCGGCGGCTGCGAAGAAGAAGGCCGCCGCGGCCAAGAAGAAGGCAGCGGCCGTGAAGAAGAAGGCAGCAGCTGCGAAGAAGAAGGCAGCGGCGGCGAAGAAGAAGGTGGCTGCCGCGAAGAAGGCCGCCGCAGCGAAGGTGAAGGCCGCCGCCAAGAAGGAGAAAGCGCGCAAGGAGGCCATCCGCAAGAAGGAGGCCGCGCGCAAGGCGGCGGAGCAGAAGAAGGCCGCCGCCAAGAAGGCCGCGGAGAAGAAGGCGCGAGACCTCGCGCGGAAGAAGGCGGCCGAGGAGAAGGCTGCTGCCAAGAAGAAGGCCGCCGAAGAGAAGGCGGCGGCGAAGAAGGCCGCCGCGGAGCAGAAGGCACGCGAGGCTGCCGAGCGGAAGGCTGCGAAGGAAGAGGCGAAGCGGATCGCCGCCGAGAAGAAGGCCGCCGAGCAGGCGGAGAAGGAGCGGCGGCGGCGCAGGGCGAAGAACTTCCAGCCGCCCGGCCCCCAGCATCCGACTCGTGGCTACAAGTACACGTGCTGGAACTGCGCACTCAAGTTCTATGACATGAACAAGCCCGACCCCGTGTGCCCGAAATGCGGCGAGGATCAGCGCGACAGGCCGAGCCCGACGGACACGCAGGAGGAGGCCCCGATCAATCGCCCGATCGTGCGACCGATGGCGCCGCTGCTCGACGACGACGACGAGATCGCGAACCCCGCGGCCGACGACGCCAAGGAGAAGAAGGTCGGCGGCGAGGAGATGTTCGACGACGTGGCGGACGCTGCTGCGGCCGAGACCGAGGAGACCGACTAGCTAGCTCGTCCCCGATCCCCGGTGCCCGACCCCGTGATCACGCCGCGGGCGACTCAGATGCGTGTCATCCGCCGCAGGTGGGCCTCCCAGCCCTCCCCGATCGCGTTGCGCGCCGCGAGCTCGGCGTCGATCTCGCGAATGCGCGCCTCGCGCTCTGCGACCTGCGCGCCCAGCTCTCGGAGCCCGTCGCTCTGGGCGCGGACCCGCTCGAAGTCGGCGACGGCCTCGTCCATCATCGCGGCGTTGCTCGCGCGCGTGCGGCTCGCTTTCGCGGCGTCGTAGCGGCTCTGCAGGGAGGCCGCTTCGGCCTCGTAGGCCTCACGCAGCGAGGTCAGGTCGTCGCGCTCGTAGCGGTGGAACGGCCGCTGTGACTCCGACGCCTCGTCGGCCTGGAGATTGCGCACGTAGTTGCCGCCGCCGGCGGCGACGAGGATGGCGAGCAGGGCCACGAGTCCGGCCACTGCCTTGCCTTCGATTCTTCGCGTGTGCATCGTCGCATCCCCCGAATCACTTCGACTCACCTGCGAGCAGCGCCTTCACCTGGTCGGCCGTGGGCAGGCCGGCCTGCGCGCCGATGCCCTGGCAGCTGAGCGCCGCCACGGCGCACGACGCCCGGAGGCACGCCTCCGCCGGTAGGCGCCGGAGCAGGCTCCAGGCGAATCCGGCGTGGAAGGCATCGCCCGCTCCGGTCGTGTCGCGGACGCCCACCCGGAAGGCCGGCACCTCGATCACCGCGTCGCCGAAGCGCCCGATGGCACCCTGCTCGCCGAGCGTCACGACGGCGCCCTTGGCACCGAGGCCCACGAGCGCGTCGAGACACGCGCGTGGGTCTCTGCCCTGCCCCAACTCATCGGCGAAATGCCGGCTCACCACAGGGAATTCGACGCGCGAGAGCAGCGACTCCCAGTCGGGAAACAGCGCGTCGGCATCCAGCAGCACGGGCACGCCTGCAGCGACAGCGCAATCGACCGCCGGGCGCGTCGCACAGAGGTCGGTGGTGTCCGCCATGAGCAGGCGCGCGGAGCGCACGAGAGCCTCGCGCTTGCGGCCGAGCTTGACGACCAGTGCGGGGTCGCGGTGACTGAGCACGCTGCGCTCGCCGTCGCTCTCGCGCACGTAGATATGGGCCGAGCGCGTGCGCGCGCCCTTCATGCGCCGCACCCCGCTCAGGTCGACACCCGCCTCCTCGAGCGGTGCAAGCGCCCGCTTGCCTCCCCGGTCGCGGCCGACCACGCCCATGAGGGCCGTGCGCATGCCCAGTCGCGCGCAGCCGAGCGTCGCAGTCGCGATCTGTCCGCCCGGCAGCTCGGCCAGGTCGGTGATCGGCACCTTCTGCCCGGCCGCAGGCCAGCGTTCGACGCGCGCCACCGTGTCGATGGAGATCTCGCCGAGGCCGACCAGGTCGAACGCGGCGTCGTTGCGGCGTGACTCCAGGAGCGGCGCATCCGGGCTCATCGTGTGCTCCGGTCGGTGTCGCGGGCGATTGCGGCCGCGGCCTCAGTAGAGCACGCGGTATGCCTGGAGGCTGCGAAGCACGCGCTTCACGTAGCTCCGGGTCTGCGTGTACGGAATCGCCTCGACCCACTCGTCGTCGCTCGCGCCCTCGCGCCGGGTCCACTCGGTCACCGCATCCGGCCCCGCGTTGTAGCTCGCGATCGACGCCGAAGCCTCGCCCCGGAAGCGGCGCGAGAGCTCGGTGAGATACTGCGAGCCGAGCAGGATGTTCGTCTCGGGCAGGAACAGGTCGTCTGCGCGGAAGGCCTCGAGGCCGCGGTCACGCGCCAGGCGCTCGCCCGTCGGCACCATGATCTGCAGCAGCCCGCGCGCGCCCACCGGCGAGATCACCTTCGGCCGGTAGCCGCTCTCCTCGCGCATGATCGCCCAGACGAGCTCGGGCGGGACGCTGCCATCGTCGGCCGTGGCGGCGTCGACCTGTGTCGCGAAGGCCGAGGGCCAGGCGTGCCACCACAGCTCCTCGTGTCCGCGGCGCGGTCCGCGCGCGAGCAGCGCGGTATACGGGGTCACCACCACCTTCTGCGCCGCGTGGTAGTCCCCTGCCTCGATCAGCAGCTCGGCGAGCTCCATGCGATCGGCCAGACCCCGGGCTCGTCTGCGGATCGCAGCGAGCTCTTCGCGCGCCTCGTCGATCATCCCCGCGGCCAGCAGGATCCGCGCGCGCTCCACCGCGGAAGGCGGTAGCCCGCGCGGCCCGGGCGTGAGCGGATCGACCCCGCGCTTCGCCGTCGATGTCGTGCCGACTCGCCGCACGCGCTCACCCGCGCGCCAGCCGTAGTACGAGAGCGGGTAGTCGCGCGCGAGGGCGTCTAGCTCCTCGAAGCCGCCTTCGTCGCCGAGGCGCTCGAGGCTCCGAGCACGCCAGTAGCGCGAGCGCAGCTTGCCAATCTCGTCGAAGCGCCCGCGCGTGAGCAGCCGGTCGAACTGCTCGATCGCATCGGTGTCGCGACCGTCGCGGTACGCGGCCCAGCCGAGGCGCCAGGCCGCCGCATTGCCGAGCCCGGCGCGGCCGTGACCCCGCGCGATGATCTCGAAGGCGGCGATCGCCTCGTCGTGGAAGCCGCGCCCATCGAGCAGCAGCGCCCGCAGGTAGGTCGCCCGCGAGCGCAGCCGCAGATGCTCCTTCGAGATCTGCTCGAAGGCGTCGATCGACTCCATGACCAGGCCGGCTCGCGCCATGCTGCGGGCGTGCCAGATCGGCACGTCCCCCGTCTGGGGCAGCGCCTCGAACGCGGTCAGCGCTTCGGGATAGCGGCGCATCCGGAACAGCGTCTTCGCCCGCTTCATCTCCACGCTGCGTCGGGTCGCCGGGTCCCGCTCCCACTCGAGCGCCGTGTCGAACGCTTCGAGCGCGCCTTCGTTGTCGAGCGCGCTGAAGAGCCGGATGCCGCGTCGCCGCCAGTAGTCGGCGGAGAGGAACGACTCGCCGAGGAAGGTCTCGAGGAGCTCGAGCCGATGCTGGGCCAGCTTTGCCTCGTCCGTCGCCGCGTGCGCGTACCAGATCAGCCGGTACGTGACGGCGGCGTCCGCGTCGAGCCCCGAGCGCTCCTCGCTCGCAGCGATCGAGAGCAGCAGACGGGCACGCTCTTCGTCGTCGTGCGTCTCGGCGAGCGCCGCGGTCCACGCGGCACGGGCGCCGGCCTCGTCCTTCGTGTCGGCCAGCGCCTCGCCGAGCTCCGCGTGCAGGCGGCCGAGGAGCCGCGAGCGCGAGTGCTCGGCCACTGCCCGGCGTGCCAGCGCGGCGGCGAGCATCGGCTCGTCGTCCTCGAGGAGCACGTGGATCCCGAGCGCCGCGGCGTGGTCGGCCACGATCGCATGGCGGCGCATCACCTCGCCGAGGATCCAGCGCGCGTGCGAGCGGTCGCCGGCCTCGAGGGCCTCGCGGGCGGCTCGCAACGCCTGGGCCGGGTCGGCCAGACGCGCGCGGGTCCGCTCGCGCAGCACGCGATCCGCGGCCGGGCTGCCGAAGGCGAGCGCATCCATGGGATCGACGCGCGTCGGCGCCTGCGCCTCGCGGGCATCGGCGGCAGGACGCTCGTCACCCGCGGCTGCGGCGACTTGAGCGGCACACGGCAGCAGGGCGACCCCCAGGCAGAGGCCACGTACGGCGGCTCGGATCATGCTCCCCCACATCCCGGCGCGGCGTGTCGACGGCCGACGGGCCCGCCGCGCGGTGACGCCCCTCGCGAACGCGGCCGGGCGCATGCGTTACTGTAGACGTTCATCCCCCCGAAGCACGTGACACACACCCCAGGCGGGCCGATCGACCACGCCCGCTCCGGGCGGCGGCCCGGGGGCGAGAGGGTCTTCGACGTGATTCCGTTCCTTTCCATCGCCCGATTCGCGGGTGGCTTGAGTCGCGCGGCGCTTCGATGCGGGCTCGTCAGCGTGTGGGCGCTGCTGGGCTGCGGTGGCGACGCCGATCGGACCGAGGCGCCCACCCCGACTACGCAAGCAGCTTCACCCCCGGCCGTGTCGCTCGCCGCCCCCGACCCGCTCGCCCGCGAGCGCCGGCCCCGGGGTCTCTGGGTGCTCGCCGAGGGCTCCGAGCGCGTGCTCGACGATCCGCAGAAGATCCCCGGCCTCGTCCGCGATGCCGTGGACCTCGGTGCCACCGACCTCTTCGTGCAGGTCTACCGCGGGGGGCGGGCGTGGTACGACGCATCGCTCGCCGACGCGACGCCGCACTCGACGGTGAAGGATGCGACCGGCGTCGATGCCCTCGCCGACCTCGTCGAGCGCGCGCATGCGGCCGGCCTGCGCGTCCACGCCTGGGTGAACGTGCTGTCGCTGTCGCAGAACCGGGAGGCGCCGATCCTGGCCGAGCTCGGCCCCCAAGCCGTGCTCGTCGATCGCCGGGGCCGGTCGATGCTCGATTATCCCGCGCTCGAGCTGCCCGAGCCCGATCGCGACTGGTACCGGATGGGGACCCGCGGCGTGTATCTCGACGCGGGCGCGCCCGGTGTGCGAGAGCGCCTGGCGGCCGTCTTCGAAGAGCTCGTCACGCGCTACCCGACCCTCGACGGGCTGCACCTCGACTACATCCGGCATCCGGGCGCGCTCCCCTTCGTGCCGGGCTCGCGGTTCGGGGTCGGCATCGACTTCGGCTACGGCGCCGCCACCCGCGCCCGCTTCCGCGCGGAGACCGGCGTGAAGGGCCCGTACGCGACGCCCCAGGACCCGGCGAACAGCGAGATCGTGAACGCCCATCGCTGGGACGATTGGCGGCGTGCGCAGGTGACCGAGCTCGTGGCGGTGATCCGCACGAAGACCCGCGCGGTGAAGCCCGATCTCGTGATCTCCGCGGCCGTCAACAGCTACGTCGATCGCGCCTACCTCAGCCTCGCGCAGGACTGGAAGCGCTGGCTCGAGGAGGGGCTGATCGAGCTCGCGATCCCCATGGCGTACACCCTCGACGACCGGCTTCTGCGCTATCAGCTCGACCACTTCGCCACCGCACCCGGGCACGGGCGGGTATGGCCGGGCATCGGCGTCTGGCTCCACGCGCGCCGCCCCGCCGAGGCGATCGAGCAGATCTCGCTCGCGCGCGATGCGGGGGCCGTGGGCGAGGTGCTCTTCTCGTACGACTCGATCGTGGCGGCCCCGGCCCTCCAGCAGGCCCTCGTGGAGGCGGCCAAGCAGGACGTCGCCGCGCGATGACCGCGAGGCCCGCGTCGGGCGCCGACCTCGCTGCAGTCGATTCGGCCGAGGCGGTGCTCGCCGACTACGACTACGACCTCCCCGAGGACCTCGTCGCCCAGCAGCCCGCGGAGCGGCGCGAGGCGGCGCGCCTGATGCTCGTCGATCGGGACGGCGGCGCCGTCGTCGACGCCGGCGACACGCGGGTCGGCGACCTCGAGCGCTACCTCGACCCCGGTGATCTCCTGGTCGTGAACGCGACCCGCGTGCTGCCCGCCCGGCTGCGCGGGCACAAGGCGACGGGCGGCGCGTGCGAGGCGCTGCTGCTCGAGGCCGCGCCCCGCTTCGCGCCCGGCGATGCCAGGCCGCGCTGGCGCGCGCTGGTCAAGAGCTCGGGCCGGCTGAGGGGCGGCCTCGCCTTCGACTTCGGCCCCCCCGGCGCCCCGGCGCCCGCCGAGC
>CAYYSY010000400.1:0-2841 GCA_964474355.1 uncultured Spirochaetaceae bacterium
ATGTTCTTCTTCGTGTGGCGGCGGCCGAAGTTCCATCCCGAGTACCACGCCGACCGCAAGTCGGTGCGGAAGGCGATGAAGTGGTCGGCGATCTCGGTGATCGGCAACGCCGTGCTGGTCGCACCCTTCCACTACTTCCTCGCCCGGGGCTACGGGAGCATCTACTGGGACGTCTCCGAGTACGGCTGGGCATGGCTCGGCGGCTCGGTGCTGCTGATGCTCGTGTGGGGCGAGACCCTGATCTACTGGATCCACCGCGCACTGCACGGGAACCTGCTCTATCACAAGCTCCACCACATCCATCATCAGTGGCGCGAGTCGACGCCGTGGGTGGGCGTCGCCTTCCATCCCCTCGACGCGTTCTTCCAGGGCTTGCCGCACCACGTCTTCGCCTTCCTCTTCCCGGTGCACGCGGGCGTGTATCTGGTGTCGGTGAGCCTCGTATCGGTGTGGGCCGTGTCGATCCACGACCGCATCTCGTTCGTTCGCTGGCCGTGGCTCAACAACACCGGCCACCACACGCTCCACCACTGGTACTGCGACTACAACTTCGGCCAGTACACGACGTTCTGGGATCGCCTCTGCGGCACCCACAAGTCGCCCTTCCAAGGCTGCGACGACGTGCCCGAAGGCGTGCTGGCCGAGACGTGGCTGGCGACGCGGCACGAAGAGCCCGAGCCCGAGGTGCGGCAGGCGGCCTGAGCGAGCCGCGCACTCTCTACCGCGACCTGCCTGCGACGAGCTCGATGCGATTGCCGTCGGGGTCGGAGAGCACACGCGCCGTCTCGTCCCGGCCGAGAGCGCGAATCACCACCGCGTCGATCCCGATCTGCCCGGGCCGCGGCGCCGGCAACGCCGCCACCTCGCCGAGAGGCTGCCAGAGCTTCAGCGTCGCGTGGCCCACGTCGAAGCCGTGGCGCGTCACGCCCTTCGAGATCTCGGCCTTCGGCTGGGCACGCAAGCCCATCTCCCGCTCGTAGAACGCGCAGGAAGCAACGGCATCGCGCACCGTGAGCCCGACCTGCACGGGGCACGGCGGCACGGTCCCGCCGAGCCCGATCAGCTCGAGGGTGTTGCCGTCGGGGTCGCGCGCGAAGCGGATCGCGAGCTTGCCGGGCAGATCGACACCCCGCGCCGCCCTTCGGCCCGTCGCTTCGAGCCGCCCGCACACCACGTCGACGTCCTCGACGAAGAGCGCGACGACGCGCAGGCCGATCGCCTCGTAGATGCCCTTCGGTGACGAGCGTGTCGGCTCTTCTGCCTGACGAAACGCGACGAACTGCTCGCCGAACGCCACGGCGTGCTCGGCCCGCCACGGCGACGCATCCGCGCAGGCCCGCCCGCCGAGGACGTCGCGGTAGAAGGCGGCCGCCGCCGCCGGCTCGGCTGCCGCGAGCACGAGATCGAACCCTTCCGTCACCTCTCGGACCTCCTCGCGAGCGAGTCTAACGGAGCGGGGGTGGACACCTGGCTCGTTGGCTCCGGCCATCGCCGCGCGATAGCCTCCTCGGTCCGCCTGAGAATCGCCCCGGGCGGGCTGCCTCACGAAGCACCCCCCAGGAGAAGCATCGATGACCCAGCCGAACATGTCCTTCGAGGATGCGATCGCGGAGCTGACGACCGAAGGTGGCCGCTTCGAGATCACCGAGGCCGAGATCCGCGGCGAGACCTACAAGGTCTTCAAGGCGACGCCGCCGAACCTTCGCATCGCGTATCAGCTCGCGAAGTCGCGCGGCGACGCCGAGTTCCTGATCTACGAGGACGAGCGCTACTCGTTCGGCGACGTCGTCGGCAAGGCAGAGGAGCTCGCGGCGGCGCTCGTCGCCACGCACGGTGTAAAGAAGGGCGACCGCGTCGCCATCGCCATGCGGAACTACCCCGAGTGGATCATCGCCTTCACCGCGATCACGAGCGTAGGCGCCATCGCCGTCTGCATGAACGCCTGGTGGACCACCGAGGAGATGCAGTACGGCCTCGAGGACTCGGGCGCGAGGCTGCTCATCGCCGACCAGGAGCGCCTCGACCGCGCGCACGGCCTGCTCGACGTGCTCGACGCCCGCTGCATCGCCGTGCGTTGTGAGGGTGAGCTGCCCCCGCGCACCATTGCGTGGGACGACGCACTCGAGCCCGGCGGCCAGTTCCCCGACATCGAGATCCTTCCCGACGACGACGCGACCATCCTCTACACGTCGGGCACGACCGGCCATCCGAAGGGCGCCGTCTCGACCCACCGTGCAATCTTCTCGGCGCTGCTCTCGTACGCGTGCCGCTCGGCGTCGATGCAGATGATGTATCCGCCCAAGGAGGAGAGCCCGTACCCGACGACGTTCATCCTCTGCGTGCCGCTCTTTCACGTCACGGGGCTGATCCCGGTCATGATGAGCTGCTACCTCGGCGGCTTCAAGCTGGTCATCATGTACAAGTGGGTGCCCGAGCGCGCACTCGAGCTGATCGAGCGCGAGCGCATCACGCAATTCGTCGGTGTACCGACCATGTCGTGGGACATGCTCGAGTCGCCCGAGTTCGAGCGCCACGACACGTCGAGCCTCGCGTCGATCGGCGGCGGTGGCGCACCGGCGCCGCCTGAGCTCGTGAGCCGCATCGACAAGAGCTTCAAGAAGGGCGCGCCGGGCATCGGCTACGGCATGACCGAGACCTGCGCCTACGGGCCGCAGAACAGCGGCGCCGACTACCTCCGCAAGCCGCGCAGCACGGGCCGCACCGTGCCGACGATGCAGGTCAAGGTCGCCGACGAGACCGGCAAGGAGCTGCCGCGCGGTGAGGTCGGCGAGATCATGTTCAAGGGACCGAACCTGATCCGCGGCTACTGGAACAAGCCCG
>CAYYSY010000401.1:0-4458 GCA_964474355.1 uncultured Spirochaetaceae bacterium
CAGCGCCTCTTGGAGGCTCGGGTGCGCGGCGGGACGTGGGCGCAGCGAAGTAGAGCGCAGCACAGCACAGCCTCGAACGTGAGCGCCCTCGCCATTCGCCGCGAAAGCGGCGAAGAGAGGCGAGAGGGAGCCAAGGCTCTATGCGGTGACAATGTCCCGCAGCGAGCCATTCGCGGAGGCCACGTGCCGGCGCGCGCCCGAGCCGA
This sequence comes from uncultured Spirochaetaceae bacterium, assembly GCA_964474355.1. Taxonomy (GTDB): domain Bacteria; phylum Myxococcota_A; class UBA9160; order UBA9160; family UBA4427; genus CAYYSY01. The sequence continues at coordinate 207 of CAYYSY010000401.1, forward strand.
GACCCACCCACGTGCCGGCGCGCACCCGAGCCGGGACCCGGCAACGGTTTCGTAGGCATCGGAGCTCCTGGGACAGGAAGCTAGTGCGCGTGCTCCGATACGTGCGCGTGACCGTGATCGTGGTCGTGTGACCCGAGCGCCTCGCCCAGCGAAGCGAGCCAGCCGCGCAGGCCGCTGCGCCAGACCGCGCGCAGCACCATCAGGCCGAGCAGCGCCGTCGCCCCGACGCCCAGCCAAGAGTGCTCGTGCGCGTCGGTCGCGAGCGTGGCGGGCACGGTGGCGGGCAGGCCCACCGCGTTCACGAGCAGCGCACACGCCCAGACGCAGAGGATCAGCCCGCCGAGCGTCACGAACGCGGCGCGGGCGCCGAACGCTGCGCGCAGGAAGCCGATCGTCGCGACGTTCGTCGCCGGTCCGAGCAGCAGGCCCGCGAGCACGGCCCCCGGCGAGAAGCCCTTGGCGAGCAGCACCGCGGCCAGCGGTGTGGCCGAGGCCGCGCAGACGTAGCTCGGCATCGCCACCGCGGAGACGACGAGGATGTCGAGTCCCGAGCGTGCGAGCTCGGTCGCAGCGCCGGTCGGCAGGGTGGCCTGCACGTAGGCCGCGACGATGAGGCCCACCACCGTGAACGGGCCGACGTGATAGAGCAGCTCGTCGAAGTGGCGCACGGTGCGCGCCACGACGCTGCCTTCGCCTTCGTCGGCGGCGAGGGTGCTGCCGTTGCCACCCGCGCCGTCGCGCTGGCCGAGCGCCCACGCGACCATCAGCGCCGCGGCGATCGCCACGCCCACCGCCGTGACCAGCCGCACCATCGCGAAGGGCCAGCCGAGGAAGCGCACCGAGAGGAAGAAGCTCTCGACGCCGAGCTCGGGCGTGGCGAGCAGGAACGCGACCACGAGCGCGGGGCCGGCCCCGCGGTTCTTGAGTGATTGCGCGAGCGGCAGCACGCCGCAGGCGCAGATCGGCAGCGGCGCGCCCACGACGGCGCCTCGGATCGCCTGCTTCAGGGTCCCACCCGAGCGCAGCCACGTGAGCGGCAGCTTCGAGCCGAACGTCTGCAGCACCGCCCCCACCGCGAGCCCGATGAGCAGCAGCGGCGCGGTCTCGACGGTCAGCTCGATGAGCGCGTCGAGGATCTCGAACCTCAGATCCATCGCTTCGCCGTGTCCCGGCGCGTGGGGGGTGTTGATGCCGACGAAGCCGACCGCGACGCCCGCGCAGATCGCGGCGAGATCGGACCAGCGCCGCCAGCCCACCGGCCGCGACTCGCCATGCCAGTCGTGCCCGATCACGTGCAGCAGCAGGCCGCCCGCCGCGGCCATGATCCAGGGCTCCCACGCCTCGAAGCTCGCGGTGGGCAGCGCTCCGACGAGCACGATGCCGGCGACCGCCGCAGCGGCCAGGCCCACGGCGCGAAAGCCGGCTTGACGCAATCCGTAGCGCTCGGCGAACGCGAGGGTCATGACCGCGGTGACCGGCACCGTGTGCGCGCCCACCGCGACGAGCACGTCGATGCCCGGCGTCACCTCACCGGCACCGGCCCCGCCATAGAGCCCGAGCGCCACGCCGTCGCCGAGCTTGTGTACGAGCAGTCCGACGTAACCGAGCTCGACGGCCACCCACGTGGGGTCGGCATCGTGGTTGGTCTCGTGCGCGAGGCGCTCGAAGAGCGCGGGCGCGAGCAGCGCCAGCGCGAAGACGCCGAGCGCCGGCATGCCGAGCTCGGCCAGCGCATCGGGCAGCAGGTGCGCGAGCACCACCACGACCGAGGCCACGAGCGCGAAGGTCCGGATCGTCGAGAGCAGCGCGCCGCGGCGCGCGCCGGCGAAGGCGAGCAGGGCGCCGGTCGCGACCGAAACGAGCGCGACGCCGATCGGAAGCGTCATGGTCGAGAGGCCTCCGCGCTCAGTCTTCGTCTGCCCCGGCGTCTGGGCGGGGAACAGAGCCGGGTGCATCCGAGGGCGCGGACGGATGCTGGGTGCGTTCGTAGTGCCAGGCCGGCCGGTTCATGTGGAGCCGATGGCGCGGCCCTTCGAGATCGGGATCGCCTTCACCGTAGCCGGCGTCGCCGTGCCACAGCGCGATGGGCCCGTCGTCCTTGACGGCGATGCGCGTCTCGAAGCGCTCGGGCACGCGGGCCTGCAGCGCATCGAGGGCGGTGCCGACGTCGCGCCAGCCCGCGAGCTCGAAGAGGCTCACGAACGTGGGCGGCGCGACCTCGATCTCGCCGGCGTCGCGGCGCTCGATCGCCGCGCGCGGCGACATCCACTGCGACTCGTGGATCTCGCCCTGGTCGATCGTGACGCTGCCGTCGGGTGCGGCGGCGGCGAAGAACCAGGTCAGGAAGCGGCGCGGCGTGATCGCCGGGGGTGTCCAGTGCGAGAAGGGCACCATCTCATGGGGCTTCACGATGAGCCCGGTCTCTTCCTCGGCCTCGCGCACGGCGGCGATGCGTGCATGGGCGAGGTCGTCGGCGTCGTGGAGCCCGGAGCGATCGGCGTCGTCGACCCGGCCGCCCGGGAACACCCACATGCCACCGAAGGCGATCTTCGAGTTCTTGCGAAGCATCAGGGTCTCGAGTCCGTCGGCGCCGTCGCGCAGGAGCAGTACGGTGGCGGCGGCCACCGGCTCGCTGCCGGCGCGGCCCTCGCGGGCCCAGCGGGCGAGATTCTGTTCGTGTTTCGGTTCGGCCATGGCGAGCCCTAGAGGCTATCTCAGATGCGGGCGACGGGTGAGGTGGGGGGAGAGCGTCGGAGTGCGCGGGGTCTGCGCGTGCGGCGTAGAATGCCACCCATGTCAGAGCCTCCCGCGCCCAACGAGCATCTCCCGCCCGGGGACTTCGAGGGCTTCTTCGCGCTCGAGACCGTCGGCGAGGACCACTTCCGCAAGCAGTTCGTCGTCCGCGACGAGTGGGACGAGATGTACCCGCTCTTCGGCGGCTCGACCCTCGGCTTCTCGGTGGCCGCGGCGGCGAAGACCTGCACCGACCGTCCGCTCGCGTCGCTCCACATGTACTTCCTGCGCGGCATCCCCTACGGCGTGCCGGTGGACTTCCGCGTCGAGCGCGTGCGCGACGGCCGCCGCGTGGCGCACCGACAGGTGGACGTGATCGCGCAGGACAAGCTCGCGTGTCGCCTGACGCTGCTCTTCGCCGCGCCCGAGCCCGAGCACGCCGTGCTCTTCGGCGCGCGCGACATGAAGGACGTGCCCGACCCCGAGTCGCTGCGTCCGCACACCGAGGTCGTGCTCGAAGGGGGCGACGAGCCGTGGTGGGACTCACCGATCGACTGGCGCTTCGAGGGCCGGCCCTGGGACGTCGACGCGAACGCGGGGGCTCATCACGGAGGCTGGGTGAAGCCGTTCCGTGAGATCCCCGACGCGCCCGGCGTGCATGAGGCGGCGACCGCGTTCCTCTCCGACGCGCTCTCGCACTGGCCCGTCGCTCGCGTGGTCGGCGGCCACGACGAGCCGGGCTCGTACACCAGCCTCGACACCGCGATCTGGTTCCATCGCCCCGAGCCCTGGCGCGACTGGCGCTTCATCGAGAGCGAGTGCGCGATCGGACACGGCGGGCGGGGGCTCAGTCGGCGTGCGCTCTATGACAGGGATGGGCGGCTTCTGGCTTCGATGGTGCAGGAGGCTTTGATTCCTGGCGGGCGGGGGAGCGCGTAGACGCAGCGCGTGGGGTTGGGTGCCAGGCCGGGGGGAGTGGGGGCACCGTGCTCAGACATTCTCGCCGCGGGGGCGCTTCTGCTCGATGCGTCGTCTACGGGCGGCTCCGAACTGCGCGCGGTACCCCCACTCCCCCCGACCCGGGGCGCTTCTGCTTGGCGGCTTCCTTCTCGCGGAGGGCGAGTGCGCACCGGCTTCGGGGTGGTTGTTCGGGCTTCGGCGGGGCGTCGTGCTGGGGTGTCACTTCTCTCCGGTCAGGCCGTTCTCGCCGTAGTCGGTGGCTGCGCCCTGGCCGCCTTCGCTCAGGCGGCCGCCCTTGCCGAAGTGGCCTCGGCCAGGGACGTGGTTGACTTCGATGCGGATGCCGTCGGGGTCCTCGAAGAGGATCGAGTAGTAGCCTGGCGCGAACTGGTCGCCAGCCTCGGGCGGGTGGACGATCGTCGCGTCGGGCTCGCCCTGAAGGAAGGCGTGCACGGCGTCGATCTGGTCGCGCTCGCGGGCGCGGAAGCAGATGTGGTGGAGCCCGGCGCGCTCCTGGTCGAAGGGCGTGTCGCGCTTGTCCTCGGGTGCGCCGCGGACG
>CAYYSY010000402.1:0-5287 GCA_964474355.1 uncultured Spirochaetaceae bacterium
GCGACCGACGTCGCGCACCACGGCGAAGTCGACGGGCGGGGCGTCGTCGGGCACCGGCGCCCACTCGGGCCGCAGAGTCGAGAAGCCGAGGATGAACGCGACGTAGAGCCCGCCCAGCAGCAGACCCGGGAAGAGCGCGCCGAGGAAGAGGTCGCCCACCGAGATGGCGAGGCGATCCGCCATCATGACGAGCATGATCGACGGCGGGATCAGGATGCCGAGCGTGCCCACCGCGCAGACGGTGCCCGCCGCCAGCTCCGGGCGATAGCCGCGCTCCATCATCGGCGGCAGGCCGAGCAGCGCGAGCAGCACCACCGACGCGCCGATGATGCCGGTCGCGGCGGCGAGCATCATGCCGATTACGGCGACTGTCACGGCGAGCCCGCCGCGCACGCGCCCGAAGAGGCGCGCGAAGTCGTGCATCAGCTCGCCCGCGACGCCCGAGCGATCGAGCAGCAGCCCCATGAACACGAACATCGGCAGCGCAACGAGCACCCAGTTGTTCATCAGATCGAAGGATCGATCGACGACCAGCGACGCGTACGCCCAGTCGACCCCGGTGTGCAGGCCGAGATCGACCTCGGCGATGATGCCGAGCGCCGTGAACAGCACGGCGAGGCCGCCGAGCACCCACGCGACCGGGAAGCCGGTGAAGATCAGCGCCATGAACGAGACGAACATGGCGATCGCGAGCCACTCACGCGCCTCCACGTGGGGGCTCCTGGATCCGGCCCGCTGCGCGTGCGCCTCCATGCGGGGGCTCCGGTCGAGCTGGGGCGGGTGCGCCGAAGAGCAGCGCGGACACGCGCGTGAGACGCGACAGGCCCGCGAGTGCGAGGAGCGCGAAGCCGGCGGGCAACGCGCCCTTGATGGCCCAGCGAAGCGGCAGGCCGCCCGGCGAGGGCGACACCTCGCCCTGGGCGAACGACTCGGCGACGAAGGGCAGGGCGGTGACGACGACGAGCGTCACGAAGGGGAAGAAGAGCAGCAGCAGGCCGTAGAGCTCGATCCACGCGCGCGTCTCGAGCGTGAAGCGCTCGCGCAGCACGTCGACGCGGATGTGCGCGTCGCCGAGGTCGGCTGCCGCGAGCCCGACGAGGAAGCCCGCCGCATAGAGGTGCCACTGCAGCTCCTCGAACTCGATGCGCCCGGCGCCGAGCAGGTATCGCATCGATACGTTCAGGACGATCACGACCAGGAGCACGAGCCAGATCCACGACGCGGCGCGTCCGATGGCTCCGAGCGAACGATCGACGGCACGCGAGAAGCGGGTCTCGGGCAGCGTGTCGTGATGCCCCTCCATGATCGCCGGTGCGTCGTCGGCGGCGTCGTGATCGTCGGAGCGGTCGTGCGCGTCGCTCATCTCGATGCCGCTTCGTCATGCGGGCGCTCGCGCTCGCGCTCGGGCTCGCGTTCGGGCTCGCGTTCGGGATAGGCGAGCGCGCGCCAGCGGTCGTGGTCGACGGCGAACGCGCGCTGCGAGGCGAGCACGCGCGCGAAGTCGGCGTCGGCCGCGGCCTCCTCGGCGAGGACGGCTTCGCTCACGCGTCGAAGCTCCGCCTGGACGTCTGCGGGCAGCTCGCGCAGGTGCACGCCCTTGGCGGCCTGTCCCTCGAGCACGGGGCCCTGGATCGCCTCGGCCCGGGCGAGGTTTCTCAGCACGGCGCTGGTGCAGGCCGTCTCGATCAGCGCGCGGTCGGCCTCGGGCAGCGCTTCGAAACGCCCGGCGTTCACGACGAGATGGAACGCGCTGAAGGGCTGATGCCAGCCGGGGAAGTAGTTGTACTTCGCGACGCGATCGAAGCCGAGGCGCTCATCGACGACGGGCAGCGAGAACTCGGTCGCGTCGATGGCGCCCTTCTCGAGCGCCTGGAAGATCTCGCCGCCCGGCAGCATCGTGACCGAGGCGCCGAGCCGCTGCATCACCTTGCCGCCGATGCCCGCGAAGCGGATCTTCAGCCCGCGCACGTCGTCGAGCGTGACGATCTCCTCGCGGAACCAGCCGGCGGTCTCGGGGCCGATCAGGCCGCAGAGGATCGGGCGGATGCCGAGTGGCTCGTAGATCTCGCCGGCGAGCTCGCGGCCGCCGCCTTCGAACCACCACGACGCGAAGCCCACCGGCTCGAGGCCGAAGGGCACGGCGCCGAAGAGCACCGAGGCGGGCAGCTTGCCCTGGTCGTAGCCGAGCCACGTGTAGCCGGCCTGGATCTTGTCTGCGCGCACGGCGTCGACGATCTGGAAGGGCGGCACCAGCGTGCCCGGCTCGAAGACCTCGAGGCGCACCCGGCCGCCGCTGGCGTCATCGAGGGCGTGCTGCAGGTCGAGGGCGTTGTCGCCGAGGGCGGGCAGGTTCGTCGAGAACGCGACGGGCATGCGCCAGCGCACGGGCTGCAGGGCAGCTGCGCCGGCAGCGGCCGCCGCGCGCGTGGCCGGCCGCAGCGCCAGCGACACGACGGCGCCGACGACCAGCGCCACGACCACGGCGATCGCCGCGGCGCGATTCGAGAGACCGCCCGGTCTGCCTGTGTGATTCGAGCTCGCCGACACGCGCGCGACCCTGTGCGTCGCGGACCCGGCGTCCGCGCGTGCTCAGTCTACCGGCAATCGCAGCATGCGGGCGGAAGAACGCATGGGGCCTGGATGCGAGATGGAGCGTCGGGCCCCCGATCAGGCCGCCTCGCGCAGCGGCTCCTCGCTCGACGTCTGCGGGGCGAAGACCCGCGCGGGCGGCTCCTTCAGGTCCCACACGAGGCCGACCTTCGCGAGACCCAGCAGCGCGTAGTACGTGATGTCGATCTCCCACCAGTAGAAGCCCTGTCGGGTCGAGCTCTGGTGAAAGTGATGGTTGTTGTGCCAGCCCTCGCCGAGGGTCAGCAGCGCGAGCAGCCAGCTGTTCTTGCTGTCGTCGCCGGTCTCGTAGCGCGGCCGGCCGATGCGATGCGCCAGCGAGTTGATGCTGTACGTGGCGTGCCAGAGGATCACCGTCGAGATCACCGTGCCCCAGATGAGGCCGGAGAAGCCGCCGATCAGGGTGCACGCCACCGCCCAGAGGATGGGCGGCACGAAGTGATACTTGTTCACCCAGACGAGCTCGGGGTACTTCGCGAGGTCGCGCACGAGGTCGGTGCGCGTGTCGTCCCAGCGCCCGTTGAAGATCCAGCCCTGGTGCGCGTGCCAGAAGCCTTCGCGTGGCGAGTGCGGGTCGTCGGGCGTATCCGAGTAGCGGTGATGCAGCCGATGCACGCCGGCCCACCAGAGCGGACCCTTCTGCACCGCGCTGGTTCCGACCCATGCGAGCACGAACTGAAAGGCGCGGCTCGTCTTGTACGTGCGATGCGAGAAGTAGCGGTGGAAGGCGCCGGTGATGCCGAACATGCGCACCCAGAAGGCGCCGAGGCAGAGCGCGACGTCCGTGGCATCGACGCCGGTGTAGAGCGCGAAGAGGCACGACGCGTGGATGCCCCAGTACACGAAGTGCGAGACGAGCCGCCCGCGGCGTGAGCCGAACTCGACCTTCATGCTGCTCTCGGTCTTCTCGGCCTGCTTCACCCGGCGGGCCTCGCCGAGCGCATCGATGCTCACCGGGCCTTCGTGCTCTTCGACCTCGAAATGGTCGATCTGCTCGGGTCTCTCGTCCATCGTTCTTCCTCGCTCCTTGACTTCGCGGCGGGCTCGGCAACCGTAGGTCCGGATCGGCGCAACGCGTGGGCGAGGCGGTCAAACTTCTGTAAAAGCGCGGATCTATGTCGTTCTTCGGCCGCGCCGATGATGACTGGGCGTCGCGCTCGATCGGTGTCGAGGCGCATGCCCCCGGGCAATCGGGTAACGGCGCGGCGTCGCGATGCAGATCGCGAACCCCCTGGGGCCAGGCGCGATGCAGGATGATCGATGCGGGCGCAGAATCCGGCCCGCGTCGTGTCCTATCGTGAGCCGGCCGCGCAGTGCATGACCGTCGCATTGCCGACACTCACGCAGAGCCTGAAACAGAATGAAGAGGAAAGAGCGCGCCATGAGAGTCGTCGTCTGCAGAGAGCTCGGACCGCCGGAGAAGCTCGTCGTCGAGGAGTGGCCCGATCTCGAGCCGACGCCCGACGGCGTCGTCATCGACGTGCACGCGTGCGGCCTCAACTTCGTCGACACGCTGATGATCCAGGGCCTCTATCAGATCCGGCCCGAGCCGCCCTTCGTGCCGGGCGGCGAGGTGGCGGGGGTCGTGGCCGCCGTCGGCGCCGACGTCGAAGACGTGAAGGTCGGTGACCGCGTCCTCTACATGTGCGGCATGAACGGCTTCGCGACGCAGGTCCTGGCGCCCGCGAAGCGCGTGCTGCGGCTGCCCGAGGGCCTCGAATTCGACAGGGCCACTGCGCTCATGCAGAGCTACTGCACGGCGCTCCACGCGCTCTCGACGCGCGGCGACGTGAAGGAGGGCGAGACCGTGCTCGTGCTCGGCGCCGCCGGCGGCGTCGGCAGTGCGGCGATCGACGTGGCGCGCGCATTCGGCGCGAAGGTGATCGCGGCTGCGGGCGCGGACGAGAAGGTGCAGGCCTGTCTCGATCGCGGCGCATTCGCCGGCGTCAACTATTCGACCGAGGACCTGAAGAAGCGGGTCAAGGAGATCGCGCCCGGCGGCGTCGACATCGTGTACGACCCGATCGGGGACCGCTACGCCGAGCCGGCGCTGCGGACGCTCGCGCCGAACGGACGCTTCCTCGTGATCGGCTTCGCTGCAGGCGAGATCCCCTCGGTGCCCTTCAACCTGATGCTGCTGAAGCAGTGCCAGGTCGTCGGCGTCAACTGGGGTGCGTGGTCCGGCATGAACCCGAAGGAAAACGCCGCCCTGTTCGACGAGCTGATCTCGCTCTACGGCGAAGGCCGCATCGACCCGCCGGCACCGCAGACCTGGCCCCTCGAAGACGCAGGCGCTGCGCTGCGCGCGTTGATGGACCGCAAGGTCATCGGCAAGGGCGCGCTCACGATGCAGGGCTGAGCCCTCCGCCGACGTCCGCGCCACGACGACACCTCGAACCCCACCCTCGCCATCAAGAGACGAACCATGAGTGATTCCCGCCCCGGTCAGGCTTTCTTCGAGAGCCGCATGGATACGACGAAGCACACCGGCGCCGAGAAGTGGGCCGAGAAGCGCCGCCTCGCCGACGCGATGCGGCTCGTGATCGAGCGGCTCGTGCCGAGCGATGCACCCGAAGCGGAGCTGCGCGTCGCGGCCGAGGGGCTGGAACGCTACGCCGAGGCGCTGCGCGCCCACCCGCGGCTTCGCTACGCGTTCGGT
>CAYYSY010000403.1:0-10358 GCA_964474355.1 uncultured Spirochaetaceae bacterium
CGGCGCGGCGGGTCATGGCCGCCGAGGCACATCACGTAGGGCTCGTGCAGAGCGTGCACCCCAAGGCGGAGCTCGACGCGCGCGTCGAAGAGCTGACGGCGGGCATCGCAGCCAACGTGCCACTCACCTTGGCGGCGGCGAAGCGCGTCTTTCGCGATCTCGCGCGGCCCGAAGCGGAGCGCGACGCGGCGGTCATCGCCGAGGCGATCCGCGACTGCTACGCCAGCGAAGACTATCGCGAGGGCGTGACCGCCTTTCTCGAGAAGCGCGCGCCGCGCTTCGAGGGGCGCTGACGCAGAGGCCGCGCCTCAGTCCCACGCGCCCCGATTCCAGACGGAGCCCTCAGCCCCGGACAGAGCCTTCAGCCCCAGACAGAGCCCTCAGCCCCAGACAGAGCCGGCCGGGAGATCGAGCGCGCGCAGCAGCGTCGCGATCTGGTCGCCCCTGTCGTCCCGATCGGTGTCGACGTGACTGCGATCTGCGGCCGGCCACGGGTCGGCCTCATCGAGCGCCTCGAATCTCTGCAGACTCGCATCGAGGAGCTCGGGGCCGGCGTCCGACGGATCGTTGCCCCGGGCCTTCCGCGCCGTGAGCCGATCGCGCAGCACATCGACGTCGCAGCGCGTCTCGACGAAGACGCAGCGGGCTCGGTGCTCGCCAGCCCACGCGCGGGCACGCTCGCGCATCGTGCGCTCCGACCAGGTCGCGTCGAGCACGACCGTCCGCCCCGAAGCGACCACCGGGGCGGCGCGCTCGAGCATCGCGTCGTACACCGCCGCGCGTGCCTCGGGCGAGTAGGCGCCGGCGTCGACGCCGGTCGAGAGGCGCTCGGTCGCGCCGAGGCCGAGCCGCGCCTTGCGCACGCGGTCGGACGAGACGACGACGGCTCCCATCGGGTCGGCCAGCGCCCGGGCCACGGTGCTCTTGCCCGTGCCGATCACGCCGCCCACCAGCACGACGGTGCCCGGGGGCCGCGGCTCGAGCGCGCGCAGCGCCAGCTCGACGTGTTGCTGTGCGCTCTCGGCGGCGCCTGCGCGCTGGTCGGCATCGATCTCGGCATCAGCTGCCGCGAGCGCCGCGACCTTGCCGCGCACCGCCGCGCGGTGGCTCACGTAGAGATCGAGGACCGAGTAGAGGTCGTAGTCGTCGGTCTCGGCCACGTAGTCACGCAGGAACCCCTCGGCGAGCGCGCCGGCACGGCGATAGACGAGGTCCATCGCGAGGAACGCGACCTCGGCGGCGACGTCAATCACGCGGAGCGACTCGCTGAACTCGAGGCAGTCGATGATCGGCGGATCGGCCTGCGCCGCGAGCTCCGTCGGGAGCCAGACGTGCTGCAGGTGGAGGTCGCCGTGTCCCTCCACGACCCGGCCCTCGCGCCGCCGCCGCTCGAAGGTCGGGCCGAGCGCGTCGATCGCGGCCTCGGTGGCCTCGCGCAGCGTCGCGGCGTCGCGCGTGCGCACGACACCGTCCCCGGCCGACTCGATGGCCGCGAGGTTCGCCTGGGCGGGCTGGGCGATGTCGCCGGCCCCGGCCCGGGTGATGGGCGTGAGGCCGCGGTGGAAGCGCGCGATCTTGTGCGCGACCCGAGCGAGCTGCGCCTCGCTGAGCTCGCCCCGCTCGAGCAGCGATAGCGCGTCCCGGTCGGCCTCCAGCCGCTGCATGACCACGCAGTGCTCGAGCGCGTCGTCGAGGTGCTCGGGGTCGGCGATGAGCTCGCCCATCTCGTGATGCGGGCCGCCGCTGCGGGCCCTCACGACCGGTGCGACGCCGAGATAGACGTCGGTCGCGAGCCGGCGATTGAGGCGCACCTCGTTCACGCAGTCCTCGTTGCGACGGGCCCGGTCGGTGAAGCAGACGAAGCCGAGGTCGACGGCCTTTCGCAGCTTGTAGACGCGCCGTGCGAGCAGGAAGACGTGTGAGAGGTGAGTCTGGATGTGCTCGACGCCGCGCTCGGCATCGGGATCGAGGGGGAAGCCTGCCGGCTGCAGGAGGTCTTCGACGAGTCCGTCCGGGAGCGGCGCTTCGGTGTTCGTCGGGGAGGCGCTCATCGGGGGCCACTCCGTGTCGATTCGGGCGCGCCCCGGGCGGGCGGGGCCGGTGGCGCGGTGCCGACCATAGCCCTCGGGCGTCGGCGTCGGGCACATCGGCCCCGCCCGGGCTTGCACTCGCCGGGCGGGTGCCCACGTAAGCCGCCAACAGGGGTGCGGAGCTTCGAGGCCTCCGATGGGGGTGTAGGTGCCCTGAGCGGCTGGCGTGGTTGGCGCCGGTCGCATCGACCCACGAGACCGGTCCGCCTCCCCAGCGCGGCCGGGACAGGCGAAAGGAGGGGATCATGGCCGAGAACGACGACAGGACGCCGGCGCGGCGCAGCTTCTGGGACGAGAGCGACCCGTTTCGCGATCTATTCCGTTCGCCGCTGCGCAGTGGGCTGATGTCGAGGCCCTGGAGCGAGGGCATGGAGCGTACCTGGTCGCCCGCGGTCGACGTGGTGGAGAACGACGACAGCTACGTCGTGACCGTCGAGCTCGCCGGCGCCAACAAGGACGACGTCACCGTCGAGTGCCACGACAACGTGCTGACGGTGAAGGGCGAGAAGCGCGACGAGCGCGAGGAGAAGGACGAGCATCGCCACTACGTCGAACGCTCGTACGGCAGCTTCACGCGAAGCTTCCGTATGCCCGCGAACGCGTCCGAGGACATCAAGGCCACGTTCAAGGACGGCGTGCTGACGATCGACGTCAAGAAGGTCGAAGAGAAGAAGCCGAAGGTCGTCTCGATCGAGAGCTGATCCGGAATGGCCCGACCCGCGCGCCGGGGCACCCTGTCGGGTGCTCCGGCGCCTGTGTTTCTGGGGAAGCCCGAAAGTCGAGGAGAAGTAGAGAAGGCAGCGCGCTCGGCGCTGTTACACTCAGCGCGCTCATGGGTCTCGAGATCGATCGCACCGACTTCGACGCGGACGACAGGCGTCTGTTCAGCGAGCGCCTGGCGTGCTCACTGGACGTGCTGAGCGAGCTGCTCGAGCGGCCCGGCTTCGGCGAGGGGCCCATGTCGCTCGGTGCCGAGCTCGAGGTGTCGCTCGTCGACGACCGGGGCCGGCCCAGGCTTCGCAACGTCGAGGTGCTCGAGGCGTCGGGCGATCCGCGGCTCACGACCGAGCTCGACCGCTTCAACCTCGAAGCCAACATGCGCCACGGTCCGCTCGCGGGCCCCTCGTTCTCGAGGTTGATCGACGAGTGCATCGAGTGCCTCGAGGAGATCGAGCGCGCCGCGGCCGATGCGGGCGCCCGCGTCGCGATGGTCGGCATCCTGCCGACGCTTCGCAGCGAAGATCTCGCTCCCGATTCGATGACCGAGAGCCTCCGCTACGAGGCCCTCTCGCGAAGCCTCCGCCAGCTGAGGGACGAGCCCTTCCTGCTCGACATCCACGGCGACGACGACTTGCGACTCGAGGTCGAGGACGTGACCTACGAGGGGGCGGCGACCTCGTTCCAGGTGCATCTGCGCGTCTCGCCCCGCGACTTCCCGGCCGTCTACGACTCGATCCAGCTCGCCTCCGCCGCGGTGCTCGCGATCTCGGGCAACTCGCCGCTCTTCCTCGGGCGCCGTCTCTGGCACGAGACGCGCATCGCGCTCTTCAAGCAGGCGGTCGATCACCGCGCAGAGCGCGGCACGCTCGGCCGCGACGCGCGCGTGTCGTTCGGCCACACCTGGACGAGCTCGCCCCTCGATCTCTTCGCCGAGTCGGTCGAGGGCCACACGCCGCTGCTGCCGGTGCTCGACCACGAGGACCCGCGCGACGCGGCCGCGGGCGGGGGCACGCCCCGCCTGCGAGAGCTTCGGCTGCACCAGGGCACGGTCTGGCGCTGGAACCGCGCGATCTACGACCACGCCGAGGGGGGGCATCTGCGGATCGAGCTGCGCGCGCTGCCCGCCGGGCCGACGGTGCGCGACATGGCGGCCAACGCGGCCTTCCACATCGGGCTCGCCCTCGACCTCGCGCGCACGGCCGACGAGTGGCGCGCCGATACCGACTTCGACACCGTGCACGGCGACTTCTATCGCGCGGCGCGCGAGGGGGTCGAGGCGGAGATCCACTGGCCGCGTCCGCTCGGCGGCACGGGCGAGTCGACACCCATCGCTCATCTGATGCCCGACCTCCTCGCCCGCGCCAGCGCCGGCTGCGCCGCTGCCGGCATCGACGCCTCCGACCTGCGGCCGCTCTTCGAAGGCCTCGAGGCGCGCGTGGCGCATGGGCGTACCGGCGCCAGCTGGCAGCTCGCCGCCCTGGCGAGGGCCGAACGCAACCGAAGCCGGGACGAGGCCATCGAAGCCATGTTCGCGGGCTACCTCGACCGATCCCGCGACGGGACGCCGGTACACCTCTGGACCGACTTTCATGAGTGATTCGTTTCGCGTCACGGACGCGCCCGCTCCGGCGGAGATCCCCGCCGATCCGCTCTCGTTCCTCGAGTCGCTCGATGGACCGACGGCCTGGCGCGTGCCGGGGCGCGACCGCTCCCGCGTGCGGGTCGTCACGACCCTGCTGCACGGCAACGAGCCGTCCGGGCTGCTCGCGATGCACGAGTGGCTGGGCGCCGGGCCCGAGCCCGCGGTCGACGTGATCTGCGTGATCGCGAACGTCGAGGCGGCCCGACTGCACCCCGTCTTCACGCATCGCATGGTGCCGGGCCGGCCCGACATGAACCGCTGCTTCCTCGGCCCCTTCGAAGGCGTCGAGGGCCGGATCGCCCGCGCGATCCTCGACCTCGTCGAAGAGCTGAAGCCCGAGGCGCTCGTCGACCTGCACAACAACACCGGACACAACCCGGTGTACGGCGTCGGCGTCGAGCCCACGCCCGAGATCCTCGGCCTCTGCTCGATGTTCGGCCGCAGCTTCATCTGGAGTCACCTGACCCTGGGCGCGCTGCTCGAGGCGGTGTCGGTGTGCCCGGCGGTGACGATCGAGGTCGGCAAGAGCGGTGAGGAGTCGGCGAACGTCGCCGCCTTCGAGGGACTCACGCGCTTCGTCGACGCGCACCAGCTCTTCGAGCCGGGCGAGGTCGCTGCCGACGGCGTCGCGATCCACGACCCGGGCAGCGTGCGCGTCCTGCGGATGCCGATGCGCGCCATGCTCGAGCCCGGCCGGCGCCTCGTCATGGCCACCGTGCCCCATGACGATGCCGACTTGACGATGCCCGACGACCTCGACCGCCACAACTTCGACATCGTCGAGGCCGGCTCGCGAATCGGCTGGGTCCGCGGCGAGGGATGCCCGCTGCACTTGATCGACGAGTACGGTCACGATCGCGCCGACGAGTACTTCGAGCTTCGCGGGCAGGAGCTCGTCGTGCGCCGGCCCTTCATGCCCATCATGATCACGGTCGACGCCGCCGTCGCCGCGGCCGACTGCCTCTTCTACGTGGTGCACGAGATCGAGAACGGCGCCTAGGCGGCCGACCTCGGCCCCGTCTCACCCCATCACACGGCGTGTTCGGCGCGCGTCGCCGAGCGCGCTTCTGCCGCATGGACCAGCGCGACCAGCGCGGCATTGCAGGGCGTCTCGACGTCGTGGGCTGCGCCGAGCTCGCAGACCGCGCCGCTGATCGCGTCGATCTCGGTGGCGCGGCCCGCGCGCAGATCCTGCAGCATCGACGACTCGTGGCCGGCGGTCGGCGGCAGGAGCTCGCCGAAGAACGTCTCGAGGTAGGCCTCGGCGTCGGGCCAGTGCGTGACGAGCCCCGCCGCTGCGAAGACCGCGAAGATCTCACGGGCGAGCGCTTGCATGATCGCGCGGGTGGGCGGTCGCTCGCCGAGCTCGCCGTAGGGCGCACCGACGAGCGCGCCGAGCGGGTTCAGCAGCCCGTTGTAGAGGAGCTTCGCGAGCAGGTCGGCGCGCACGTCGACTGTCACGGCGCAGGGCAGACCGCCGCCATCGATCGCCGCGGCGAGTGGTGCGAGCACCTGCGGGTCGGCGCCGAAGAGGCTCCCGAGATGGATCGGCTCCGCGTGCACCGTCACGTCGACGCGGGCCGGCTCGATCAGCCGAAAGCCCGTGATGACGCGCCCACTGAAGACGCGCTCGGGGCTCGAGTGCGCGGCGAAGCGCTCGGCGCTGCCCCAGCCGTTGTGGCACACGACGAGCGGGGAGCGCCGCTGCATCGACCCGAGCGCGCGGCCGAGCGCCGGCGCGAGCGTCTCCGTCGCCGTGGTCTTGGTGCAGACGAGGGTGAAGTCGGGATCGAGCCCGGCGAGCGCGCCCACATCGTCGTGCACGTGCACGGCTGGCGAGGGCACGAAGGCCTCGCCGAAGATCCCACCGCGCCGGTAGCCGTGCGAAAGCTCCGGCGCTCGGCCGCTTCGCGGCCGCACGACGAGGTGCACCTCCGTGCCCGACGCGTGCAGCGCCGTGCCGAGGGCGAGCCCGAGCGCACCCGCGCCGACGATGGCGACGCGATCGGGCAGCGCCTTCGATCGATCGTTCGCGGACGCAGCGGGCGCAGGCATGGCGCACGAGCATAGAGAAGCGACAGGTGCGCCTCGCCCGCGAGCGTGTGGAACATCGAGCCCATGTTGCGGCGTCGAAGTGACGAACGACCCGGACAAGCCCGGTCGCGCGCTGTACCGTTGCGACTCCCCCCTTCGTCTGCACCGTCCGGCTCGTCCGGTCGGGCAGGTCCGGTCCCGCGTGCGCCGTCGCGATCCAGCGAGGGATGGGCGTCGCCGGGCCTCGAGAGCGGGGAGATCCCACGTTGCCCGACTGCCGCCCGCCGCCCGCAAGGCGCCGAGGAGTCCCCTTCGTGGCCGCATCGATGGCCGCGGCGGTGCTGCTCGCGAGCGGGACGATGGTCGGCCCGGGGCCAGCGCGGAGCGAAGCGCCGGAGGGTGCGCGCGAGCCGACGCCGCTCTCGTATCTGCCCGGCGGCCACGGCGTGGCGCTCAGCGCAGGCAACCGTGCCGGCGCCGAGGCGCTGGCCGAGGCGAGCCGGGCGCTCGGGGCGGGCCGTCCGGGCGACGTCGCACCGCTCCTCGAGCGTGCCGAGGCGGTCGAGATGCTCGACGACCAGGTCGCGCTCCTCGGCGCCGAGACCCTGCTCGCGCGGGGCGACGCCAAGACGGCCCTCGACGCGCTCGCCCGCCTGGAGCGCACGCGGCCCCCGGCGCTCGTCGCGCCCCAGATCGAGCGCGTCCGCGCCCGGGCGCTGCTCGCGATCGGCGACGAAGACGGCGCCCGCGCGGCCTGGCGCCGGGCCTTCGAGGCCGAGACGCTGCCGCACCGTCGCCAGGACGTGAAGCTCGAGATGGTCGAGGCGCTGCAGCACGCAGGCCTCCTGCCCGCGGACACGCCGCCCGCCGAGCTCGCGCCCGAGGTGCTGCGCGAGGCGTCGCGGCCCGACGAGAAGGCGCCCGAGGATCGCTCGCCCGAGGAGGCGGCGGCCGCCGGCGACGCGCTGCTCGCCCGGGGCCGCAGCGCCGAGGCCGCCGCGGCCTACACCGAGGCGCTCGCGCAGCTCGTCGACGAGACCGAGCGCCGCCTGCTGCACCAGCGCAAGGGCGTCGCGCTCTTCAAGATCCGCCGCTACGCCGAGGCGCGCCGCGCCTTCGAGGCCGCGGGCGATGGCGACGAGGCCCGCTTCTGGACGGCGCGCGCCGCGGCCCGGCAGGGCGCGGTGCCCGACGCGATGCGGATCTTCGCCGAGCTCGGCACGTCGTCCGATCCCGAGTGGGCGAGCCGCTCCCTCTACCTGCTCGGCACCCTGCACGATGGGCGCGACGAGAAGGACGCTGCCCGGGCCCGCTTCCGCGAGGTCGTCGGCTACACGGTCTTCCCCGGTCGCGTCCGCGACGCGCTGTGGCGGCTGGGCTGGGCCGACTTCGAGGCGGGGCACTTCGCCGATGCGCGCGCCGACTTCCTCGCCATGGTGGCGTCGGCCGAGGCCGAGGGGCTCGGCCCCGAGGAGACGCGCCGCGCGCGCTACTGGGCCGCGCGGGCGGGCGAGCAGGGCGGCCTGGCGAAGGCGTCGCGCGCCGAGCTCGAGGCGCTCGCGCACGAGGCGCCCTTTACCTACTACGGGCTGCGCGCGCAGCGGCGGCTCGGCACGAAGATTCGCACGGCATCGCCCGCGGCGGCCGTGATCGCCGATGCGGCGGCGAAGCCCGCCGGCGGCGGTGCGCGCCCCGTGCCGTATTGGCGGCTGCAGCGCGCGGCGCTGCTCGTCGCCGCCGAGCGCAGCGAGCTGGCGGCCCTCGAGCTGCGCGCGCTGACCGAGGCGCCCATCGGCGTCGGCGACCGCATGGCGATCGGTCGGGTGATGGTGGCCGCGGACGACTTCGCCGGCGCCCAGCGGATCGTGGTCGGCGCCTTCGTCGACCGGCTCGCGGAGGGGCTGCGGGCGGGCTTCGAGCGGCTCTGGTGGCTGGCCTGGCCGCGCGCGTACCCCGACGCGGTCGCCGCGGCGGACGACCTCGGCGTCGAGCGCGAGCTCGTGTGGGCGATCATGCGCGAGGAGTCGAGCTTCCGGCCGAGGGTGCACTCGAGCGCCGGCGCGATCGGCCTCATGCAGCTCATGCCCGGGACGGCGGAGCGCGTGGCTCGCCGCTCGGGTCGGCCCCTGCCCGACGAGGCCGCGCTCGAGACGCCCGAGGTGAACGTCGAGCTCGGCACGCGCTACCTCGCCGAGCTCGGCCAGCGCATGGACGGCCGCGTGTCGGCGATGATCGCGAGCTACAACGCCGGGCCCCGGGCGGTGGCGCGCTGGCTCGACGGTCTCGACCCGGCGATCGAGGACGACGTCTTCGTCGAGGACATCCCCTACGGCCAGACGCGCTCGTACACCCGGCGGGTGCTGCGGAGCTACTGGCTCTACCAGCGCCTCTACGACTGAGCGCGGGCGCCGCCGGGGCTGCCGCCGGCCGCGTCTCGCTCTGATATGCTCGCTCGTCCGCTCGCGGGGCCTCGGCCGCCGCGGGTGCGCCGGCGCCTCGCGCCGGCTACGTGCGTTCGACCTCAGCATTCCACCCCAGCATTCGACCCCAGCAGAAGATCGGAGACATGCGATGGCCGGCCCCCTCCAGGGTGTCAAGGTTCTCGAGTTCGCGGGCATCGGCCCCGGACCCTTTGCGGCGATGATGCTCGCGGACATGGGCGCGGACGTGATCCGCATCGACCGCGCCGACCGCGTGCGTGGCGGCGACCCGAACGATCCGCCGAAGGACATCCTGAACCGCGGCCGGCGCAGCCTCGCTGTGAACCTGAAGAGCCCCGATGCGGTCGAGGCCGTGCTGAAGCTCGTCGAGCAGGCCGACGTCGTGCTCGAAGGCTTCCGCCCCGGTGTGATGGAGCGTCTAGGGCTCGGCCCCGACGTCTGCCGCGAGCGCAACCCCGGCATCGTCTACGGCCGCATGACCGGCTGGGGACAGGAGGGGCCGATGGCCCAGGCCGCCGGCCACGACATCAACTACATCGCCCTCGCCGGCGCCCTCGACGGCATCCGCCGCAAGGGCGAGAAGCCTCTGTCCCCGCTCAACCTCGTCGGCGACTTCGGCGGCGGCGGCATGTTCCTCGTCGTGGGCGTGCTCGCGGCGCTCGTCGAGCGGTCGCAGTCGGGCAAGGGGCAGGTCGTCGATGCAGCGATGGTCGACGGCGCCTCGACCCTCATGGCCTTCTTCCATGGCATGCGGGCAATGGGCGCGTGGGACGACGGCGATCCGGGCAACAACCTGCTCGACTCGGGCGCCCACTTCTACGACACGTACGAGACGAAGGACGGCAAGTACGTCTCGGTGGGCTCGATCGAGCCGCAGTTCTACGCGCTGCTGCTCGAGCACACGGGCCTCGCGGGCGAGGAGCTGCCGCACCAGATGGACAAGAGCCAGTGGCCCGGGCTCAAGGACCGCGTGACCGAGATCTTCAAGCAGAAGACCCGCGACGAGTGGTGCGAGATCATGGAGGGCACCGACATCTGCTTCGCACCGGTCCTCACCATGACCGAGGCCCGCGAGCACCCCCACATCAAGGCGCGCAACACCTTCGTCCCGGTCGACGGCCACCCCGGCGCCCAGCAGGCCGCTCCGGCCCCGCGCTTCAGCCGCAGCCGCTGCGAGATCCAGGGCCCCCCGCCCGCCGCCGGCCAGCAGACCGACTCCGTCCTCGCCGAGTACGGCTTCGCCCCCGACGAGATCACCACCCTCAAATCCACCAAAGCCATCGCCTAGAAAAGCAAGACTAAGGAACGTCCCCTAATGCAAGCCGCGGGTGCCGGCGAGGCGGCGGACGATGCGGAGCAGCTCGTCCTTGAGGGCGGCCAGCTGATCGGGGCTGGTCGGGTCGAAGCTCCCGCCCGGCAGCAGCGCGGGCA
>CAYYSY010000404.1:0-19549 GCA_964474355.1 uncultured Spirochaetaceae bacterium
CGGGCTGGCGATCGTCGACCGACCTCCTGCACGCCGAGACCGGGACGAAGATCGACCTCGGCTCGATGCCGGCTGAGGCCGTTGCTCGCTGCCGAGCAGCGTGGGAGCGACTCGCGGGACGTCCGACGTGCGTCGTCCACGGCGATGTCAACCCGGGCAACGTCCGCGTCAGCGCGGATCGGGTCGCACTGATCGATTGGGACGAGTCGCACGTCGACGTCCCCGACCTCGACCTGGTGCTTCCGCACAACGCCGCCGGCCTCGACGCCGACGCGCACGACATCGCCGCGCAAGCGTCGGCCGCATGGGAAGCCGCCGTGTGCTGGGACGATGAGTATTCGGTCAGGCGACTCGCCGAGGTACGAGCCGTCTGAACGAGCTGGCCTACACAGAGTGCTTCGAGAGCGGTCGGCGCCCTCTTCGCTCCCGGCACAGCGTCCAGAGGTGGGCCGCGGCCTGACCAGGCGTTGCAGCGGACATGCTCGCGTTGTGCCGATGGGGGTCGTGGTAGGATCGAGTGAGCCCGCGGGACTCAGTGACTGCTCGACAAGTCGCCGCGAGCCGCCGAGCACCGATCCGTCGGGCAGCGGCAGGAGCGTCGCGGATGAACGAGGCAATCGTCGTCACCGGAGCGTCGGGCGGAATCGGGAAAGCCTGTGTCGCTCGTCTGCGAGACGCCGGATTCGCCGTTCTCGCGGCGATTCGAACCGACGCTCAGGCGGCGGCGCTCCCCTCTGGCACACTGCCGTTCCGGCTCGAACTCTCCGATCCCGCCCGGGTCGAAGAGGCGGTCGAGGAGATTCGCTCCTTCGGTCTCCCCCTGCGAGGTCTCGTCAACAACGCCGGCGTGTCTCGAGCTGGTGCGATCGAGGACCTCTCGATGCAGTCGCTCCGCGAAGTGCTCCAGGTCGATCTTCTCGGCCCCGTTCAGCTCACGCGAGCGCTCCTTCCCGACCTGAGGGCTGGGAACGGGCGGGTCGTCAACATCGGTTCAGGCGAAGGCTTCCTCGCAACACCACTGAACGCTCCCTACTGCATGGCCAAGCATGCGCTCGAGGCCTTCTCGGATTCCCTTCGCCTCGAGCTGGCACCTTCGGCAATCCCTGTCTCCGTCGTTTCACCGGGTCAGACCGAGACGCCGATGCTCGACAAGGCGCGCGCCAGCTTCCATGATCTCGATTCCCAGACATCGGCCCCCTACCGCGTCCTCATCTCTGCGAGAGCTCGCATGGCCGAGCGCGGCGGGGCTTCTCCGAACCGGGTAGCGAAGGCGGTGACGCAGGCCCTCACTGCGAGGAGGCCGCGCCCCCGCTACTTCGTGGGTGCCGACAGTCGAGGTGCCTACCTACTGGGCAGAGTCATGCCCGGTACACTGCGCCAGCGGTTCATGCGAACCTTTCTCGGCTTCCGCTGAGGGCGGCTGTCCGACAGGCCCTTGCAGCGAACGAGCAGCAGCTTGGTTCGATTGACGCTGGTTGCCGTCCGGTGGCATTTTCTCTCTCTCGGCAGGATCGGATCCGGTCAGCACTCCTGCTGGCCGCTGAAGACCGATCCGGCGGGCGGCTGCAGTCGGAGGTCCGCGTGAAGACGATCGGCCTGCTCGGTGGTATGAGCTGGGAGTCGACCGCCACGTACTACCAGACCATCAATCGCACGGTCTCGGAGAAGCTCGGCGGTCTGCATTCGGCGAAGCTCCTGCTGTACAGCGTCGACTTCGCGGAGGTCGAGGAGCTACAGCACGCCGATCGCTGGGCAGAGGCTGGATCGCTCCTTGGGGACGCGGCGGTGACGCTGCAGGAGGCTGGCGCCGACTTCATCGTACTGTGCACGAACACGATGCACCGGGTCGCCGCTGACATAGAGAATCGAGCTCAGGCTCCACTGCTGCATATCGCCGACCCGACTGCCGAGGCGATACGAAGGCGCGGTCTCTCGACGGTCGGTCTCCTTGGCACCGCGTTCACCATGGAGCAGGAGTTCTACCGTGGTCGACTCGAGCGTCGATTCGGACTCGAAGTCCAGGTTCCCAAAGCATCCTCGCGTCGGCTCGTGCATGACGTCATCTACTCGGAGCTCTGCCGAGGAATCATCTCCGAGTCGTCTCGGCAAGCCTTCCGTCGAGTCGTCGATGAGCTCGCGGCGAAGGGAGCGGAGGCCATCATTCTCGGCTGCACGGAGATCGGACTTCTTCTTCGCCCAGGTGATGTTTCGGTCCCACTCTTCGACACGGCCGATCTCCATGCTCGAGCCGCGGCTTCGTTCGCGCTCGATGGAGCTGCAGGCGCCTGACGAGGCGTTGCTGCCGGACCATCAGCGGCTGAGTCAGTTGACTGGCGGCACCGCATGGCGGCATGATTCGTCGGCGGAAACGGGGCGAGTCAGCGCTGTTGCTGGCCGCTGAACGTCGATCCATTGGGCGCACCACACTCAATTGCGTCTGATCGTCCACCATGGAGCCCCATCATCGGTCCGATCCAAGCTTCGCCAGCTGTCGTACGCATTGGGCTGATCTCCCTGCTGCTCGCATGGAGCCTGATCGGCTGCACTCGCGCCGGCGATACGGGATTCCGAAGCGGCTCACCGGCCGACGATCTACCCGCATGGATCAGCCCCTTGCTGGCGTCGGGACTTCGTCCGGACTGGTCGGCGGACGGGAGCCACCTCGTCTATCTCGACGCGCTGGTGGGCGACGTGCATGAGCTCGAGCTCGAGACCGCCGAGAGCAGGATGCTGACGGGGCACTTCGAGCACAGCGGATTCACCCGCGCGCGCTACCTCGCCAATGGCGACCTGTTGCTCTGCGGGCCAGGTGGCGCATCGACGGAAGCAGGAGCGGGCGATCGCTGGCACACCGAGCTGTGGTTTCTACCGCGCGACGGTGATGCCCCTGCCCAGCGCCTCGGGGAGCCCTGCTTCGAGGGGCCCGCCGTGTCGAGGCGCGACATGCAGATCGCCTGGACGCGCTCCGAGTATCCTGATGAGATCGTCTTTGCGCGTTCGGAGATCTGGACTGGTCGGATCGAAGTGGATGGCGGTGAGGCTCGACTCGTCGACAAGCGCAAGCGGGTCGAGCGTCGGGACTTCATGTATTTCGCGTTTCTCGAGACCCAGGATTTTCGCCCCCCCGACGAGCACGAGCTCCTCTTCACCGCATATGCGTACAAGGGTGGAGAGGTGATGGGCGTCGATCTCACATCAGGCGAGCTGATCAACTATTCGCGCGACTGGGCTTACGATGAAGCCGAAGGCGTCTTTCCTGATGGGAAGAGCATCGCTGTCGAACGTGAGGTGGACACCTACACCGCCGTTCCGGTCGGTGACATCGACATCTGGCAGCTGGCGCTCGACGGCAGCGGTGCCTGGCGGCGACTCACGTACTTCACCGAATACGCCGGCTACGGCGCGAACAACCCGGTCATCAGCCCCGATGGGCGCAAGATGGCCTTCGGCCTCCGCATCAAGGGCGGTGAACACGGCAACGCGCAGGGCATCTTCTTGTACGACTTCGAGCAGGCACCTCGATAGCGCCGAAGCGGGTTGGCGTCCTTCGCTTCCGCTCGAACGAGAACCGGCTGTCACGAGAGCGCGACGACGCGAAACGACCGCCGCCCGTCCGACTCACAGGCACCACAGCGGACCACCCCCGACTCGGCCCGGATTGACCATGGGGGCCGGCTGACCGCATACTCTGCTGGCAGGGCGGCGTGCCGTCAGCGCCGCTGAATCCCGATCCGCCATACAGCAGAGGCTCCGATTGACTGCGAAGCTCCTCATCTCGCTCGTAGCAGGTTGTCTCGTTCTCGCGTGCTCCGAAGAGCCTCCCGAGTTCGTGGTCAGCCAGTTCACGATTTCAGGAGAGTTCGACGATGACGAGCTCGAGCTGAACAGCCACCCTCGCGATCTGGAGTTTCATGGCGAGGGACTGAATCAGCTCGCTTGCCGAATCCAACCCCAGAACGAGGAGCCGTACGTGTACGTCGTGGTTCACTTCCTTCCTGGTGAACCGACGGACATCGGCCATGGCTGGTCCCGGGCCTACACGCCCGCAGACGCTCCCAACGGCCTTCGCTCCTCCCCCAATCGAGCACTCGGCGACAAGGTGCTCACCTGGCCGCTCGAGCCGGGCGACCCCAACGGCGAGTATCGACTCGAAGTGCACATCAACGGCGTACACCAACAGACTCTCAGGTACAGGGTTGCCGGCATTCCACCTGCGGTTTGACGAGCCATTGCAGCGGCTGTGCGCACGCTGCACCGATATCGATCCGGTGCTCATCGCACGCGTACCGAGGAGCCTCCCATGACCCACTCGAGCTCGCTGTCGAGCGGCCCCGTCCGTAGCACGCTCGACCGCCTGCACGCCGACGCCACGAGCGACCGACTCAAGTTCCTGACCCTCTTGCCGCACTTCGCGGGCGGGTTCCTCCGCGGTCGCACGTTCTCGGAGCTCCTCACACCCGAAGCGATGAAGGACTTCTACATCCCGATCTCGCGCGAGCAGGGCGAGTTCCTCTATCTCACCGCTCGCGCCATCGGCGCCACGAACGTCGTCGAGTTCGGCACCTCGTTCGGCATCTCGACGGTCTATCTCGCGGCGGCTGTTCGCGACAACGGCGGCGGGCAGGTGATCGGGACCGAGATCGAGGCGTCGAAGGCCGAGGTGGCCGAACGCAACCTGAAGGACGCGGGCCTGGCCGATCTCGTCGACGTTCGCCTCGGTGATGCCAGGGAGACCCTGCAGCAGATCCCCGAGCCCGTGGATCTCGTCCTCCTCGACGGCTGGAAGGACCTGTATCTCCCGATCCTCGGCCTGGTGACCCCGCGTCTGCGCCGGGGCGCCGTCGTCCTGGCCGACAACATCTTCACCTTCCGCAAGTCGTTGCGCCCCTATGTCGAAGCGGTGCAGTCCGGCAAACGCGGCTTCGCCTCGACGACCCTTCACCTGGCCGACGGCTTCGAGTATTCGGTATTCGTGGGAGAGGGCTGATCATCACCTACGCAGAGCCTCCCACACACCCCGGCCGGTAGAAGCCGAAGGCAGAGATAGCAGAGAAGGCAGAAAGGAAACCCCGATGAGCAAGGAAGCCTACAAGCAGAAGGCCGAGGCCCGGATCGAGGAGGTCCAGGCGAATCTGATGGCGGTCCGCGCGAAGGCCAAGGCGGCATCTGCTGATGCCCGACTCGAAGCGGAGCGCCAGATCGGAGAGCTCGAGAAGAAGCTAGACGCCGCGAAGAAGGGACTCGCGGATATCGGGGATGCAGCCGAGGACGCCTGGGAGGATCTCACGAGGGGCCTCGATGACGCGTGGGACGACATCTCGGGCGCCATCAGGGACATGGCTTCGCGTTTCAAGTGAAGAGCCTCACGGGCGCCCCTGTTCGTCCAAGTAGCTCCGAGTGCAGCTTCAGCGACATGGCTTCATTGCGAACGCCGTCGACATGGCCCCGCGAGCGGTTGCAGCGGGTTCGACGCGCGGGCCGCGTGCGAACTGGCAGGCCGTCTGTCTCGGGTGTGTGAGCGAGGCCGAATCGACTCGGTCGATCGAGCGAGGGGCGATATCCACGCATGGCTGCGGATCTAGCAGCCGCCATCCGGCGAATGCTGATGAGTCGCGCCGGACTCATGACGCCGCGACACCCCGTTCGAGCCGCACGAGCTCACGACCAGGTGCTTTCGTGTCGTCGTCGCCGCTAGTCTATGCGACGTTCGCCATCCACGATTGGCGCAGGTCGATGACTCCTTCGCTCGGCCGCTCGACGCCGACCATTGCCACTCATCGAGGAGCCCGAAGATGAGCGATCCGGAATCGACCGATGCAGCGCAGCCCCAGGCCCCGCCCGCGCTCGACCCGGCGCAGGTGAACTTCGCGGTCCAACGACTGCGCGATGAAGAGAACTTCGCGTTCGCCGCAGTTGCCGGGACCCTTGCCGCCGCGCTCGGGGCTGCAGCCTGGACGGCCATCACGGTGATCACCGAGTACCAGATCGGCTTCATGGCGGTCGGCGTGGGCTTCCTCGTGGCCTACTCGATCCGCATCGCGGGCAAGGGCGTGAGCTCGAAGTTTCAGATCCTCGGCGCGGCCCTGTCGCTGGTGGGATGCCTGGCGGGAAACTTCTTCACCCTCTGCTACTTCATCGCGCTGAATGAGGGCATGGAGTTCCTCGAGCTGCTGACACAGATCAATCCGGCCGCGATTCCGGACCTCATCATCAGCACGTTCTCGGGAATGGATCTGCTCTTCTATGGCATCGCCGTCTATGAGGGCTATCGACTCTCATTGAGGCAGGTCTCCGAGGACGAGCTTCGAGGGCTGACCCAGCCGGGGGCGGATGCCATCTGACGGAGCGTAGGCCGCCGCTCGACGCCGACCCGTCAGGACCCGCCGCGGCGCGCGCGCAGGTACTCGCGCCGCGCGTCGGCGCACTCTTCGTCGCCGAGGGCCGTCACCAGCCCATCGGCGTCGGACCAGCTCCGCATGGTGCCGACCATCTGCTCCGTCACGGCATTCACGTGCCGCTTGGTCGAGAAGAGCGCGTGTGACGCCTTCGATGCGAGAGACTCGGCCAACGCGAGCACGGTGGCCTCGAGCTCTTCTGCATGCACGACCCGATTGAGGAAGCCGGCGGCCTTCGCCTCGGCGGCGTCGAATGGGCGGCACGTGAGCACGAGCTCCTTGGTCAACGCGGGACCGATCTCGCGGACCAGCCGCGGTATCCCGCCCCAGGCGAGCGGAATGCCGAGATCGACCTCGGGAATCGAGAACTGCGCATCGTCGGCGGCCACTCGAAGGTCACAGGCTGCGGCCACCACGAGCCCTCCACCGACGCACCAGCCCTGGATCGCGGCGATGCTGAGCGGGCGCATGTGCTCGAGCGCTTCCGCCATCTCTCGCCCGGCATCCGCCGCATCCCGCGTGGATCCCTCCTGTGGCCCGTCGAAGGTCCCGAGGTCGGCCCCCGCCGAGAAGGCTCGCCCCGCACCGCTCACGATGACGACCTTCACGCCAGGCTGTGCGTCGAACCAACGCGCGGCTGCCGCGAGCTCGATGAGCGTCTCGGTGGAGAGGGGGTTGAGCTTCTCCGGCCGGTTCAGCGTGAGATGGCCGACCGCCCCATCGACCCTGGTGAGCAACGTCTCGAACATCGGGCACCTCCTGACCGGACGCTATCATCGGGTGTCGGCGCTCGCAGCCTGACTCGACCGGCGAGGCACACGACACTGGTCTCGGGTGACCTCCGATGCATCACGCCATGCGGCCCGTTCTCGCTCTTCTGCTCATCCCCGTCTGGTGCTCGTGCGCATACGAGACATGGAAGGACTTCGAATCGGCGCGAGCGAAGTACGACCAATGCCTCGAAGAGCACCATGGTGACGAGCGAGCTTGCGAGGCAGAACGCGACGCCGCCAATCGCGCCTATGACGCATACGAGCAGGACACGGCCGACTCATGGGACTGCGAGGACACGACCGCAGGCTGCGACCCTCGCGGGCCGGGCGCAGACCGCTACGGCGCTCCCAGGTAGCGCCCCCCGCCGTTGCAGCCGCCGAGCCAGCGGTACACACTCGAAGCGATGGCGAATGGCCCGACCACGTCTCGAGAGCCGATCATCCTCGCCGCCATTGCGGTCGTGATCCTCGTCTGGTCGGGCATCGGTCCGCACGATCGGCTCACGTGGTGGCTCGAGGTCGCGCCGGTCTTCATCGGCCTCGCCGTCTGCGCGCTGACCTATCGCCAGTACCGGCTGACGCCGCTCCTCTATCGGCTGCTGCTGCTTCACGCGGCCATCCTCATGCTGGGTGGCCACTACACGTATGCCCAGGTTCCGGCCGGCTTCTGGGTGCAGGATCTGTTCGATCTGTCCCGCAACCACTACGACAGGCTGGGCCACGTCGCTCAAGGCTTCGTTCCGGCGATCCTCGCTCGCGAGATCCTGATTCGCTCCTCGCCCCTACGCCCTGGTGGCTGGCTCTTCTTTCTCGTGGTCTGCGTGTGCCTCGCCTTCAGCGCCTTCTACGAGATGATCGAGTGGTGGGCGGCGTTGATTGGCGGTGGGTCGGCAGAGTCGTTCCTCGGCACCCAGGGCGATGTCTGGGACACGCAATGGGACATGTTCCTGGCCCTGCTCGGATCCATCGCTGCTCAGCTCATGCTCGGCCGCACGCACGATCGTTCACTGACGCAGATGGGCGTCGCGGCGACTCGACCGAGCGCATGACCCGCGCCGGGGCCGCCTCTCCACCTCGCGTCCGTGGTAGGATGCGGCCGTCATGACCGAGGCTGACGCCGCATCTCCCATCTCGACCGAGTCGGCCGGTCCTCCCCAGAAGCTTCCCGAAGTGACGAGAGCAAACGCTCCCGAGCGGCTCTTCGTCGCCTATTGCGTGCTGCTCGGCCTGGGGCTCTTCGGCCTCTGCGAGTGGGTGCTGCCCACGCAGTTCTTTCGCTCGGACGATCTGGTCTTCCTCGGCGAGGTGCAGCACCCCGACTGGTCGTGGACGCGCGTCTTCTTTCCGGTCGAAACCTTCTCGTACTGGAACGTCCGGCCTCTTGGCGTCGACACCTACTTCCGCCTCTGCACGTCGGCTTTCGGCGTGGATCCGGCCGGCTTCTTCCAGGTGAACGTGCTCGTGCACTTCGCCGTGGGCCCGGTGGCCTACCGCATCGCGCGACAGCTCGGTCTCGCTCCCTTCGCGGCCGGGGCGGCTGCCGTGCTCTGCATCTCGCGGCCCCCTTCGATGTTCCTGCTCTTCTACGGCGCTGGCTTCGCCAGCATCGCCGCACAGCTGTTCGTCGCTCTCTCGGTCACGTTTCACCTCGACTTCATTCGAACCGCGCGCGAGATGCCGCGAGTGGCCTCGGTCGCCGCGCTCCTGCTTGGGATGCTCTCGCATGAGATCGGCTACTTCGCTCCTGTGGTGCTCGTCGCGGCCTCGCTCTGCATGCGCCCCCGTCGCGCGCCGGTCGCGCAGCTCGTGCGGGCGCTGCGTGACGTCGTACCGGCACTCTGCGTCGCCCTCCCCTATCTCGCGCTTCGCTTCACGCTCTTCGCGCCGCTCCGCGACGACAGCGGCTACCAGCGCATCTGGGGCGCACGACACGTCCTGCGACATCTCGCGGTCCAGCTCCAACACCTCGCCGAAGCACCGTGGGCCGTCGTTGCGCTCGTGGGTGCATGCGCCGTCATCGCGGCGCTCTCGTTCGCACAGGTCGATGCGCGGCGCCGACTTCAACGCGAGCTGATCCCCGCCGCCGCATTCTGCACGATCTGGACCCTCGCCTTCCTCGCGCCGATCGTGCTGCTGCCCCACCCGCACGTGCGTTTCTCGCACTACGTCGAGGTGCCCGTGGCTCTCTTCGTCGCGACCTTCCTGCAGCTCGCGTACACGAGCGCCGGGCCTCGGTCGCGCACGCCACTGCTCGTGTGCCTGGCGCTGGGCCTCGCGTTCGCGGTGCCCTGGAGCTCAGTGGCGGCACGGCGGGCGGCAGGCGAGCAGAGCCCGATGCGACGCCTCGTCGAGCTCATCGACGACCGTTATGATGAGGTGCCCCTGAATGCGCGCTTCGTGTTGCTCTACGGCGTCGAGCCGCTCGCACCAGACCGGGCACGCTCCGGGCTCACCGGCGTGACGACGAGCGGCACGATGCTCGTTCAGGCGCTCTACTTCGATCGCAACCCCGCCCTCCTCTTCCACGACGTCCGAACGCCGCCCGCGGCGAGGCTCGTCTGCGACGAGTGCATCTACATCGAGCTCCTCGCGGACGCATCGCTCCGATTCCGTGGCGTCGAGCCGCCTGCGGGCTCGGTCTTCGCCCGGGCCCTCACCAGCTCCGAACGCACCGTGCAGATGGCCGGCGCCCGCCAGCTCGCGCGCCGCTTCGGGATGGAGGCGCTCCCCGTGCTGCGGAGCGCGTGCGAAGATCACGACGATGCCACCGCGTGCTGGAACCGCATCACGATGGCAGTGGCGCGCAGTGAAGGCGAGGACGACGCCCCCCTCTTGCGAGCGCTTCGGACCAGGCGGTGAGCATCGCTGCTCGCCGAGGCATCGAGCGCAGGGCATCACCCCTCGGCTCACGCCGCGTCTGCGGGGATCACGGAACTGGCTCGCCCTCGGGCTCCTTCGGATGGATGAGATAGCCAGCACCGTCCTGGACCAGCCGGAATTCGTCGGCGAAGTAGAAGCGTGAGCCCCACGCGTTCGCTCGGCCGCGTGGCACGCGAAGCGGGTAGTCGAGCTCGCGGCCCGTCTCCCGCGCCAGATCGATCTCGCGGCGAAGCGCCTCGGCGGGGGTCACGAAGTCGACCTTGTCGAGCGGCGCGAGCACGCGCGCAGCCCCGGCCCCCACGACGAGCGCCATCACCGCCCACGCGAGCGGGCGAGCCGCTCGCGCACCGACACGCGAGGAGACCAGCCAGAGCACGATGAACGCACCGATGCTCACGGCCGCGAAGAGCGTCCACGAGCGCATCTCGAGCATAGACCCGCCTCGCCCCGAAACGACGTAGAGATCGAAGAGCGGGTCGAAGGGGTTCAGCTCGCGCATGCGAACGTCGATGGCGACGACTGCTCCAACGACGAGCGAGAGCATCGCGAGCGCCAGCCGGCTCAGCGGGCCCATCGCGAGGTTCCTCAGCCAGAGCGCGACGAATGCCGACAGGAATGGAATGGCCGGAATCACGTACCAGTGATAACGCTTGTCGATGAATACGAAGAAGACCACGATCGCAGCAACGTAGAGACCGAGAACCCGCCAACCGTCGCGCTTCGGCGATCCGCCCACCGCGTCGCCCCATAGCGCTGCGCTCATCGCGAAGGGATACATGAGCGAATACGGGAAGGCCCCGAAGAGCAACGCCGTCGCGTAGTAGACGAGATTCGACCCCCTCCTTGCGAAGAAGCCTTCCTGACCGGTATCACCCGCGTGCTGGCCCATGAGCTCGAGCACGCCCGGCAGCTGCTCCCACAGCACGACGACGTTGACCGCGTGCCAGAGCAGCCCGATGGGCGCCACTGCGAGCCCGAGCACGAGCCATCGGCGAAGGTGGGGCCGCGCGCTCGGGATCAGCGCGAAGCACGCAAGCTCGGCCAGCACCGGCAGTGCGACGGTTGGCGCCTTCACGTTCAGCAGCAGCACCAGACAGACGTGGTGCAGCACCAGGCCCCGCCCCGTCTCGAGGACGCGGATGAACGAGAGCGCAGCGAGCGTCACGAGGAACATGACGACAGGCTCGAGCACTCCGGTCCTGCCCGAGTGCATGTAGACGAGCTGGAACGTCGTCAGCTGAATGACGCCCGCGAGCAGCGCGGTGTGCCGGTCGGAGAGCGATCGAACGAGCCGCACCGTGACGAGCAGGCTCGCGATCGCGAAGAGCGCCGAGAGAGCGCGCATCGTGTAGTAGCTGCTGCCAAAGACCGAGATGAGCCCAGCCCGCGACCAGTACTGGAGTGGTGCGTTCATGAACGCATCGAACGGGCGATGCGCGCCGCGAAACACGATGTGAAACCAGTCCCCCGACTCGACCATGTGCTCGGCCACACCGTGGTAGTACGCCTCGTCCGACGTGCTGACCCCGTGGCTCGCCATGCCGTAGACGAAGATCGGCAGCGCGAGGGGCACGAGCAGCAGCACGAGACCCCGTTCGCGCACGCCCTCTCGCGCCGGAGTGGTCATTCGATGTATCCCAGAACCTCGAGCTGCTCGATGGTCTCGCGGCTCTGCGACTCGCCCGGCTCGGTGAGCGCGCGCGACTCGTCGAGCTCGGCGCGAAGCCGCGTGGTCGTGGCCGGCTCGACATCGGCGAGATCCTCGCGCTCGCGTGGGTCCGTGCGCACCCGATACAGATCGAGCGAGTCGCCGCGCCGGTACAGGCTCCAGTCGCCCTCGCGAATCGACTGCCAGCCGTTCCAGCTCGCGATCACGCGGCGCCCGGATGGGACCGAGCGCAGATCTTCGCCGTCCAGCACCGCCGTCTCGTCGCCTCTTCGCTCGAGGCCCAGGAGCGCTACGAGTGTCGGCACGACGTCGAGAGTGCTCGTGATGGAGTCGTCGCGCGGGCCCGCGGCAAGCGGCTCACCTGCGACACGGACGAGCAGAGGCACGTGCATCTCGGGTGGACGCAACGTCTTGCAGTGATCCCACATCCCGTCCTCGCCCAGGCGTTCTCCGTGATCGGACGTGACGATCACGATCGATTCGTCGACGAGGCCGAGCTGCTCGAGGCGCTCGAAGAGGCGGCCCAGCTGCGCGTCGGTGTATGCCACCTCCTCGTCGTAGAGATCGGCGAAGCGCTCGGCATCGGCCGCCTCGAAGCGCGGATACCTGCGGCGCAGGCGGCTCTCGCCGGCGAGCTCCTGACCGAGCACGCGGCGGTCGCCGCGATGCGGTGACGCAGCACGTTCGACGAACCTCCGCTCGGCCGCAGGCGGCCAGTAGGGATCGTGTGGATCGAAGTAGTGGAGCCAGAGGAAGAAGGGGCCGGCACCGCGCTCCTCGTCGAGCCAGGCGAGCGCGCGATCGGTCACCTCCGCCGCAGCGCGCGTGCTCAGCCCGTGACGGTCGAGCTCGCGGAGCCCCTGGATGTCGAACGAGTCGAAGCCTCGATCGAACCACGTCAGCCGACCGTGGCGAAACTGGTGCTGACTCACGATGGCGGCGGTTTGATAGCCGTGCGCGCGCAGCATCTGCGCGAGTGTCGGTGAATCGACATGGTCGACCAGCCGGCCCGTCAGGAGCTGCTGCATCGAGGGAATCGTGCACGGTGTCGTCGACGTGGCCCGCGTGAACGCGGTGCCCGACTCGAAGAACCGGTCGAGCGCGGGGCTGGTGTCACGCTCGTAGCCGTGGATGCCCAGCCGATCGGCGCGC
Source organism: uncultured Spirochaetaceae bacterium (assembly GCA_964474355.1). Lineage (GTDB taxonomy): Bacteria > Myxococcota_A > UBA9160 > UBA9160 > UBA4427 > CAYYSY01. The sequence continues at coordinate 12,870 of CAYYSY010000404.1, forward strand.
AGGGTGTCGATCGTGACCAGCACGACATGGAGGCGGTCGGATGGCTGTTCGTCTTCGACGCAGCCAATGCTGACGGTCAGGCAGGCCGCGAGCAGCAGGAGCGAGCGAGGAGGGAAGCGCCGATCACGGCTCTTCGGTCGCTCTGGGCGAGGGGCTCGGCGGGCTTCCGTGTTCACGTTCATCCGTCTACGCTGGCGTCCTCGAGTACCATGATAGGGGCTCGAGCAGTGTGCGTCGTCGCCTGCCGGCACGGGCCACGGCGCGCTGCGACGCGGGGCGGGCACACGTCATCGAGAGTGGGTTCACGGCGCTTCTGGAGGCAGGAATCATGAGGGCGGCGGTCCACACGCGCTACGGCTCGCCGGACGTGATCGCGGTCCGAGACGTGCCGAAGCCCGAGCCCAAGCCGGGTGATGTACTGGTCGGGGTCCATGCGACCACGGTCAGCCGCACCGATTGCGGCATGCTCCGAGCGCATCCCTTCTTCATCCGTTCCATGACCGGGCTCCTTCGCCCGAAGCTCTCGATCCTCGGCATGGACTTCGCTGGAGTCGTCGAGGCGGTCGGTGCGAACGTCTCGTCGTTCGAGCCGGGTGATCGTGTCTTCGGCTTCTCCCCCGACGAGTTCGGGGCCCACGCGGAGTACCTCTGCGTGCCCGAAGACGGACCGATCACGCACATGCCCGCGGGCGTGCCCTTCGACGAAGCCGTGCTCTGCGAAGGCGCCTGGTATGCCGACACTTATCTGAAGGCGTTCGGCCTCGGGTCTGGGCACCGGATCCTGATCTACGGCGGCTCCGGCGCGATCGGCTCGGCGGCCGTCCAGCTCGCGAAGTCGTACGGCGCCGAGGTGACGGCCGTCGTCTCGACGCCGCATCTCGAGCTCGTTCGGTCTCTGGGTGCCGTTCGCGCCATCGACTACACCGCCGAGGACTTCACACGCATCGGCGACACCTTCGACTTCGTGCTCGATGCGGTCGGCAAGACGTCGTACCTGCGCTGCCGCGGGCTCCTGAAGCCGGGCGGCGTCTTCTCCGCGACCGATCTCGGGCCCGGGTGGCAGAACATCGCACTGTCGATGTGGTCGTCGATCACGGGGAGCGGCCGTGTCGTCTTTCCGATGCCGAAGAGCAGCAAGGCGGTCGTCGAATCGATCGCGGCGCGCATGGCGGCGGGCGAGCTTCGGGCCGTCATCGACCGGCACTATCCGCTCGGCGAGATCGTCGACGCGTATCACTACGTCGAGACGGCGCAGAAGACGGGGATCGTGGTCATCGAGGTCGTGCCGGGCTCCGCGTGAGCGCAGCCCTGGCTCCCGCTGCTCCCCAGCCGCCTCGACACGCTCACGGCTCCACACGCTCGACGTGCAACGTCTCGATGTTGATCCGATAGATCCCATTACGGCGCGCGAGGTCCATCACCTCGACCACGCGACCGTGATCGGCGCGCTCGTCGGCCGACAGCACGAGGTTCATGTCGCGCGGGGGGCCATGCGCGCGCATCCGCTCTCGCAGCTCGGACAGCGTCACGACATCGTCGCCGACGTAGAGCGCACCCGCTTCGTCCACCGAGACGCGCAGATCCCCGATCGGCTGCGCGTGTACCCGCGCGCCCGACGACGCCTCGGGCAGTCGCACACGCAGCCGCGTCGCCTCACGAAACGTCGCCGTGAGCACGAGAAACAGCAGCACGATGAAGAGGATGTCGATCAGCGGTGTGAGGTTGATGCTCGCTTCGCTGGGACGGGCCCGCCTGAGGTTCATGCGCCGTCCCCCGCGACGACATCGACCACGGCCAACCCGAACGCTTCGAGCTCGGTCACCCGCCGATCCAGTCGTGACGAGAACCAGCGGTGGAAGACCAGCGCCAGGATGCCGACCGCGATGCCAGCGATCGTCGTGAAGAGCGCTGTGCCGATCCCGCCGGCCAGCTCGGCAGGGGTGGCGACGCCTCCGCTCGTCGACAGGCGATCGAAGATCAGCACGATGCCGACGACGGTGCCGAGCAGACCGAAGAGCGGCCCCAGCGATGCGAGCAGCGCCAGCCCGCCGAGACCACGCTCGAGCTGCGCCACGACCCCACGCCCGGCGAGCTCGACGCGCTCCTTGACCAGATCGCGCGGACGGCCCGCGGTGTCGAGCGCGGCGGCGACGATCTGCGCGCCGCGACACTTCTCGGCTTCGACCATCTCGGCCGCCACGCTCAGCGACCCTGCCGCGACGAGCTCACGCACCCGATCGAGCGTGCCGGGCGCGGGCACGACCGGGCGCGACAGCTCGCGCCAACGATCGACGGTGATGCCGAGGCCGACCACCGAGCAGATGATGATCGGCGCGAACGTGATCCAACGCGCCCACGGCTCGAGCGCCGCCAGGATGTCCATTCGTGCCCCCCCGCCGCGGGCTCCGGTCCCGGGCGTTCGTGTGCAGGGTAGTGCGTCGCGCCCCGGACGACCGGCGTCAGGTCGAGAGTGTGTGTGCGTCGATGCCGGCAGCCGGTGCTCGCACCGAATGCTCGATGCAGCACGCGCCGCTGCGCGGCGCCCTCACGCTCCGTGATAGAATCGCGCACTCTCACGTCGCATCGACTCGGAGACGGTCATGGATCTCAAGCTCTTCGCAACGGTCTTCGGCACGATCTTCCTCGCGGAGCTGGGAGACAAGACCCAGCTCGCAACGCTCTTGTATGCATCCGACGCCGCTCACCCGAAGCTCACGGTGTTCGCCGCGTCGGCCGCCGCGCTCGTCCTGACCTCGGCGCTCGGCGTCCTGGCGGGGTCGGTCATCGCTCAGTATGCCGACCCGAAGATCGTGCGCTGGGTTGCGGGGCTCGCCTTCATCGCCGTGGGCATGTGGGTGCTGTTGGGCGGCGAGCCTCAGGCTGCCTGAAGCGGTGACGCAGCGGGTCTGCTCGGTCCGGCGTCAGGCGGCGGGCAGGGACGAGGATCGACCATGGCGGAAGCCTACGACACGATCGGCCATGGGTACGGCGACCTGCGCCGCGAGGATCCGCGCATCGCGGCATACATCAGCGACGCCCTCGACGGCGCGACCAGCGTCGTGAACGTCGGCGCCGGCACGGGTTCGTATGAGCCGCGCGGCCTCGCGCTCGTCGCGGTCGAGCCATCGCGTGTCATGCTCCGACAACGCGCGCGCGACACCGCGCCCGCCGTTCGAGGCGTCGCCTCTCACCTGCCCTTCCCCACCGACTCCTTCGACGCCTCGCTGGCGATCCTCACGATCCATCACTGGCCCGATCTCGCGGCCGGGCTCGGCGAGCTGCGGCGCGTTGCCCGCGATCGGGTCGTGGTCCTGACCGCCGATCCCGGCTGTGAGAGCTTCTGGCTGCTCGACTACTTCCCCGCGATCGCCGAGCTCGACCGGACGTGGATGCCTCGCCTCGATGCGTTCGAAGCTCATCTCGGTCCGTGTGAGATCGCGCCCATCGCGGTCCCACACGACTGCATCGACGGGTTCCTCGGTGCATACTGGCGGCGCCCGCACGAGTACCTCGATGCGGAACGACGCGAGGCGATCTCGGCATTCACGATGATCGGCGATCCTCGGCCAGGCCTCGATGCACTCCGTCACGACCTCGAGTCGGGCGAGTGGAGACGCAGGTACGGTGACCTGCTCGAGCGCGATTCGCTCGACATCGGTTACCGGCTCGTCGTCGCTCGATGCACCTGACCGGGCGGCAGAGGAGGGGAGAGGAGAGAGGGAGAGAACATTGAAGAACGACGGCCCCCGCGGCTTCGACCAGCAGCACGCCGACGTGTACGACTCGTGGTACGGCGTCGAGCGCAAGGATCTTTCGAACAGCGAAGCCGTCGACTTCCTGGCCGAGCTCGCCGCAGGCGGGCGCGTGCTCGAGCTCGCCATCGGTACCGGACGCATCGCCCTGCCCCTCGCCGCCACCGGGCTCGAGGTGCACGGCATCGACGCGTCCGAGCCCATGGTCGCCAAGCTGCGCGACAAGCCCGGCGGTGGTGCGCTCCCCGTCACGATCGGCGACATGGCCGACGTCGGCGTCGACGGCGCTTTCGACCTCGTCTATCTCGTCTTCAACACGATCTTCAATCTCGCGACGCAAGAAGACCAGGTGCGCTGCTTCCGCAACGTCGCCGATCATCTGACCGACCGCGGGATGTTCGTGATCGAGACGTACGTCCCCGACAACAGCGGCTTCGTCGATGGGCAGGGGGTCCGCACCGTTGACATCGACGAGGGGTCGACCACCCTCGAAGCGTCGATCCACGACCCGCTCACGCAGACCGTCGACTATCAGTACATCGTGCTGGGCCAGGACGGGATCCGGCAGTACCGCGTCCCCATGCGCTACGCATGGCCGAGCGAGCTCGACCTGATGGCGCGCCTCGCCGGCCTCGAGCTGCGCGAGCGCTTCAGCGACTGGGATCGCTCACCCTTCACGGCGGAGAGCACCTCGCACGTGTCGGTGTACGCCCGAAGCGAGCCCGGGTGAGCCGACCGCACGAGCGTCCGCAGGGGCGTGAGATTGCGCTCTGACTCGAACCACCCCATCCTCTCCGACGAACGCCCCAGACCATGAGGAGTCAGAAACGATGAGAAAGACAATCGCCCTGCTGACCATGCTCACTCCCACCGCCGCCATCGCCCATCCCGGACACGGCGTGGTGGGAGACCCGATGTTCCACCTCCTGGCCGAGCCGATCCATGCCCTGCCCCTCCTGGTGGTCATCGCGGGCGCGGCCGCACTCCTCATCGTCCGCCGCGTCGAGAAGAGCGGGCAAAGCGAGAAGAGCCGGACGCGATAGAACGCGCCCCTTGAAGCTCGCCGTCTTCGGCGCCACCGGCGCGCTCGGCTCGGAGTGCGTCACCCAGGCCCTCGGGGCCGGGCACGAGCTCAGCGTGCTCGCACGCGCGCCCGACAAGCTCGCGGCCGACGTGCGCGAGCGAGTGACGGTGGTCGAAGGCGACGGCCTCGTCGCGGGCGACGTCCGACGCACCCTCGAAGGCGGCGTCGAGGCCGTGCTCTTCTGCATTGGCATCGACCGGCACTCGCCCGAGGATCTCTGCACCGACTCGACGCGTCACATCCTCGATGCGATGCGCGACCTCGGCATTCGCCGCCTCGTCTGGTGCGGGGGCGGCAGCAACATCGTCGCCGACGACGTCGTGACCCTCGGCTCGCGCTTCGTCCGCTTCTTCGCGAGCACCTTCATGGGGCTGCGTCACCGTGACAAGGAGCATCAGCTCGAGCTGCTCGAGCATGCTCAGGACGTCGAGTCGGTGGGCGTGCGCCCGCTGCAGATGAAGGCGGGCCCGCATCGCGGCGAGTACCGCCTCGGCTTCCACGCCTACAGCGGCATGAGCTCGATCACGTTCGCCGACTGCGCCGACGCCATGCTGAGGCAGCTCGACGACGACACCTGGCTGCACAAGGCGCCGATCGTTTCGTATTGAAGGCGCCGCCTTGTGCCGCGCCTCACTCCCGGCCGTCGGCCTCGCTCGTCTTCCGATACTCCCAGCTGCATGCGACGTCCCGCGGACCGCGGCGAGGCGGGATCGAGAGCGGCCGACACTCGATGTCCTTGCTGACGATATGACCCGACATCGGCATCGCGACCTCACAGATGTGGCAGCAATGCGCGAGCCGCGCGTCGTCGAGATGCTCCATCCGCCGGACGGCGGGACACGCGAGGTGCGTGAGCACGCCGTGATCGCGGCTCTTCAGCTCGAAGCGCACGTCGAGAATGCCGACCTCGCCCGGTGCACGCTGGAAGCCACGCAGCAGGGCCTCGACGTCGCTGCCCTCGCTGTGAGCTACGGCGAGGCCGATCTCGAGATCGCGGTCGGCCGCGCCGGCGTCGGCCCACACGAAGAGCTCCACCTCGCGCGCAACGTCGCTGCCGTGATGCGACTCGAGGGCGGTGTACCAGCGGTCGGTGACCATCATGTACGCCACCGCGGAGAGGTTCCAGAGCAGCGCGAGCTCGGGGACCGCGAGCGTCTCGACGTCGACGCGGTCGAGGGGATCGTCCGCCACCGCGCCACGCTCCTTCTCGTCGGAGCGCCGCCATCGGTCGAGCAGCACCCTGAACGCGCGATCCTGCGCGCGCTTCTTCCATCGTTCGACACCGGGCCGAAACCGCCCGGGCCGCTCGGAGTCGGGCGGCGACGGCACGGGCCGCAGCGCGGCACCCGCGCGCAGCACGCGATACCAGGGCCAACGGCAGCGAAGCGGCTCGGGCACGAGGGCTTCGTCCCACGAAGCAACGGTCAGCAGGCTCGGCTCGAGGCCCACTGCCAGGATCGTGAAGCGGAGGTCGTCGGAGAAGAGCCGCGCGAGCGTCGCGCCGCGCCGACGCTGCGGCCAGCCCTCGCCGGCGAGCCGTTCGGCGAAGTCGGCACCGAACCGCTCGCTCGTCGCCCGATGCCACGTCGTGAAGAGATCGGCGTGGGCGGCGCGCGTCCGCGCCCACAGGTCGACGAGCGTCTCGGCGGGCAGCTCCGCCGCGCGCGTGCGCCCCTCGGAGCCCGCGGATCGAGCAGTCGGTTCGGGCATGGCTGAGTCCCCCGTGCCGGGGCGGTGGTCGTGACGACACAGAGGATGCGGCAGACCGCGACCGACCTCAAACGATGTCGCTCGTGTCATACTGATCGAGCCCGGCACCCCGGAGGCACCGTGCACTCCGACAC
>CAYYSY010000405.1:0-18669 GCA_964474355.1 uncultured Spirochaetaceae bacterium
GGCCCTCCGCGAGGAAGGGCGCGAGGCTGCGGTCGATGAGCTCGGGGATCACCTCGCGCTCGTAGTACGCGAAGACCGGCCGGTTGAAGATGCGGTTCACGAGCTTGCGGCGCGCCTTGTGCTCGGCGCCGTGCAGGTTCAGCAGCACGTCCTTCATGACGACCCAGCCCTCGTCGTACATCGCCTGCCGCAGGTCGCGATGGCGATAGGCGCGGACGAGGTCTTCGTGCTCGGTGAGGGTGAGGGTCGCCACGGCGCGGGTCAGTCCGAGTCTGGGTCGATGCTCGCCACGGTGCGTGGCTCAGTCCGTCGGGCCGAGGTCGTTCGCGCGATCCCACGTGAGCGGCTGCTGGCTCCACACGCCGATCTTCTCGCCGGGCAGCGGGCTGCGCGTCGGCCAGGGCTGCGAGAGGTCGACGCTGCGGCCCTTGCTGACCACCGCGCGCAGCCGGCTGCGATCGCCGAGCACGCGGATGTCCTGCAGCGGATCGCCGTCGACGACGATCACGTCGGCCTTCTTGCCCTCGGCCAGGACGCCGACCTCGCCGTCCATCTTGAGCGCCTGCGCGCCCTCGCTGGTCGCCGTGCGGATCGCCTCGTGCGGCGTGAGCCCGAGGTGCTTCACGAACACCTCCATCTCGCGCGCGTGCCAGTGGCCGTAGGGGGTGAGCGAGAAGCCGCTCTCCGAGCCCGACACGAGCGGCACGCCCTGGTCGTAGGCCTTGCGGAGCCAGCTGCTCGAGTCGTCGATCTCGCGGCGGAACAGGTCGATCAGCTCGGGCGTGGCGCCGACCTTGTGTCCGAAGTCGGCGAGGTTGGCCTGGAAGGTGAGCGTCGGGGTGATGGCCACGCGATGCTCGACGATCGCGGCGAGCGCCTCGTCGTCCATGTTGGTCGCGTGCAGGATCATGTCGACGCCGGCCTTCGCGGCGTCGCGGGTCGACGAGGCGTTGCGACAGTGCGCGACGACCGGGATGCCGAGCGCGTGCGCCGTGTCGCAGACCGTTCGCAGCTCGTCGAGCGTCCAGACCTGGACCTCGCCCTGGGCCTTCTGGCGCGGGATGAGGCCGGTCGCATGGATCTTGATCCAGTCGACACCCGATTTGATCTGGCGGCGCGTGGCGGTGATCATCTCGTCGCGCGTGTTCACGATCTTCGCGTAGCCGCGGATGCCCTCGTCGGGGATCAGGAGCCCCGCGGTGCCGCCGACCGCAGTCAGCAGGGCGTTGCCGCCGGTTGCCATGCGCGGCCCCTCGATCACCCCCGCCTCGATGGCGTCACGCAGGTCGACGCCGAGGTTGAAGAGCACGTCGGCGTCGAGGAAGCCCGTCACGCCCGCGAGCAGCAGCTTCTTCACGCTCTGGGTCGCGACGAGGGCCGCGAGCCCCTCGCGGCGATGGAAGAAGAGCTCGTCGTTCGACTGCGGCTCGGCGAATGTGACGTGACAATGCGCGTCGATGAGACCCGGCATCACGGTGCAGCCACTCGCATCGATGCGCGTGACGTCGTCGCGGCTGCTCGCAGCCTCTTCGGCGGCCGGGCCGAATGCGACGATCTCGTCGCCGTCGATGAAGAGCGCATCGAGGGGCCGGGCCTCGGCCTCGGTGCCGTCGATGAGCGTGCCGTTCTCGATCAGGATGGCCGACATGCAACCTCCATGCGGGCTCCCGCCCTCTGTCTATCGCGAATTCCTGACGTGACGCCCTGACGCAACGCCCTGACGTGACGCCCTACGCGGTGGTCTTCGTCTCGAAGAGCTCGTCACGGATCGGGAATCGCTCGTACACCTTCGCCACGATCTCGTCCGGCACGTCCCACACCGCCTGCTGCGGGCCGACGGCGTCGGTCGTCATCCACTCGGGCAGGCGATCGTCCTCGGGCTTGAAGCCCGCCTTGCGGTTGAACGCCCACTCTTCTTCGAGGATGCGCCAGCCGAGATCGGCGATCTGCTCCCGGCTCACTTCCTTGCCATAGAGAGCGCCATAGAAGCCGCGCAGGTCGTCGAGGGTCGTCTGCAGGAAGTGACAGCAGCCCGACGAGTCGTTTGTCGCGATGACCAGCTGCAGCTCCTGCGAGCGGATCGCGAGCTGATCCTCGGGCACCGACGGGTCCATGATGAGGCCGGCCGTGTGGTCGGCGCCCTGGGCGCTCGTCGCGTAGCACATGCCCGTGGCGTGCAGGGTGCGCGGCTCCCACGCGGCAATCGCCTGGCCCTTCACGACGGGCAGGCGCTGGTGCCCCGTGGCCTTGCCCGTCGTCGCGGCGCCGTCGCCGATCGTGCGGCCGAGGTCGGAGCCGTCGGCGATCTCGTCGAAGAGCTTCTTCATGCCCGAGAGGTCGCCGTAGTCCATGCGGCCCGCGTCCATGTAGACCCCGATCGCGGCGCCCGTCTCGATCGTGTCGAGCCCGACGTCGTCGCAGAGTCGATCGAGCTCGGCCACTGCGTCCCAGTCGTAGACGCCGCAGTTCGAGCCGAGCAGCGCGAGGGTCTCGAACTCGAGGGCGCTCGTGCGATAGCTGCCGTCGGGCGCGTGGACCTCGTTGCTGCACTGCACGATGCAGCCCGTCATGCAGTTGTGCATTTCGCCGCCGCGCTCTTCGAAGCTCGCCATGATGCCGCTGCCGTCGAGCCCCTCCCACTTCTCGCTCTGCACGCCCTCGCGATTGTTCGTGGGCAGCGAGGCGAGGGCGTTCGCGGCGCCGACGAAGGCGCTGGTGCCGCCCGCGAAGATCTGCGGCGCGTCGAGCGTCGCGCGGCTGAAGCTCTTGACCAGCCCCATGAAGCCCTTCATGTCGGCGGGCTTTCGGACGGGCAGCTTGCCGGGGTCGATCGAGACGTACTTGAGGCCCTTCACGCCCATCACGGCGCCGACGCCACCGCGCGCGGCGTGGCGCGTCGGGTAGCGGTTGCCCTGGTCGGTGCAGGCGATCGACGCGCCCTTGAGCCCGAGCTCGCCGGCCGGACCGATCACGATGAACGACGTCGTGTCGGTGGCGTTCTGGCCGAGGCCCTCGACGAGCTCGTAGTTCCACTTGCCCTTCGTCGCGGGCGCCTCGACGAGCTTCGCGCCGTCGGCGTCGACGTGCAGGCCGTAGCGCGCGTCGCGGTCAGCGGGCTGGCCCTTCACCACGATGCCGCGGATGCCGAGCTTCATGAGGTGCTGCCCCGGCTCGCCGCCGGCGTTGGCCTCCTTGATGCCGCCGGTCAGCGGGCTCTTGCAGCCGAAGCTGATGCGGCCCGAGGTCGGCACCGCCGTGCCCGACAGCACGCCGGGCGCCATGACGAGTACGTTGTCGGGGCCGAGGGGATCGCAGGTCGGATCGCACTCCTCGGTCAGCACGCGGGCGATGAGCGCGCGGCCGCCGAGCAGGCGCCAGTCTTCGGGATACGGCTGGAGCTCGACCTCACCGGTGGTCATGTCGACGCGCAGAAGTCGGTCTTCGCTCGGATCGGCACCCTTGGCCATGAGAAGCTCCTTTCGATTGGTTCGACGCGCCGCACCGGCGTCGCGACGTCGATTCTATCACTCACTCGATCCGAAGCAGCCGCCTCGCATTCCCCGCGAGCTTCGGCGCGAGATCGCCCAGCCCCTCGTGGACCCCCTGATCCCATCCAGCGAAGTTCGTGCCCCACACCAGCCGCTCGTCGCCGACGACGTCGACGAGCAGCGTAAGGCTGCGCGGATCGTGCACATGCACGTCGAACCAGATACGCGCCATCTCGGCCTCGAAGGCGCCCGGCGCACGCAGTCGCTCGGGCGACCACGGGCGCTTACGCGCGGCGCACGCCATGCGGCCCTGCAGGAAGGGCGCGCCGCCGCCGCCGTGGCTGAGGCAGACGTCGAGGTCGGGGTGCCGGTCGAGCACGCCGCCGAAGACGAGCGTCGCGACGGCGAGGCTCTCCTCGGCGGCGAAGCCGAGCACGAGGTCGAGGTCGAAGCGGCGAAGCCGCGCGTCGCCGGGCGGGCCGTCGATGCCAGCGGGCGCGGGGTGGAAGAAGAGGGGGACGTCGCAGGCGACGACCGCTGCATAGAAGTCGTCGAGGTGTGCGTCGTCGAGCTCGATGCCGAACTCGGTGCCGACGTACGCGCCCTTCAACCCAAGCTCGCGCGTCGCGCGCTCGAGCTCGACTGCGGCTGCGGGGGGCGACTGCATTGGCAGCGCCGCGAACCCGGCGAGCCGGTCGGGATGGCGCGCCACGAGCTCGGCGAGCACGTCGTTGTGTTTGCGACAGAACTCGATCGCCTCGGCCGGGTCGATGTAGTGGAAGTACGTGAGCGGGTTCGGCGAGAGCACCTGCAGGTCGATGCCCGCCTCGTCCATGGCGGTCAGCCGGAGGTCGACGTCCATGAACGCGCTCTCGCGGTACTTGACGCCGTGAAGCCGGTAGTCGCCGACGCGGAACCACGGTACGCCGCAGTCGTCGGCGCCGAGCTCGGGGCCGTGCGGGCCGGCCGCACCCATCACTTCGTCGAGGACGACGTGGGCATGGACGTCGATCGTGGTGGGGGGGGTCGTCATGGGTTGGTCGAGAGGGTAACGCGGATGCGGAGCCTCGACGCCGAGCTGCGCGACGCTCGCGGACACGCGTGCTGGAGAATCCGGCATGCCGAAGCCCGTGGGCCGCTCGACCCCGGGCGCACTAGAGTCTCGATCCAACCTGGAGTGACCCAAATGGCCGAAGACTCGATCCAGAACTACGAAGACGTCACCGTCTATCCCCTCGACGATGAGCTGCGAGAGAAGCTGCTGCTCGAACAGAACGAGTGCAGCTTCTTGTGGGGGACGAAGGATCACTGGCCCATGGGCGTGATCATGAGCTACGTCTGGCGCGACGGGAAGTTCTGGCTGACCGCGACCAGTCAGCGTGCGCGCATCACCGCGATCAAGCGCGACCCGCGCGTATCGATCATCGTGTCGAGCGTGGGCACCGAGATCGGTCCCTCGCGATCGATCACGGTGAAGGGTCGTGTGACCCTGCACGACGATCCTGAGATCAAGAAGTGGTTCTATCCCGACCTCGCGGCCGCGATCCTCCGCGGCGCGCCCCAGGAGATGATCGACCACTTCGTGCAGATGCTCGACAGCGAGCGCAGGCTCGTCTTCGAGGTGACGCCGGAGAAGTGGATCACGTACGACGCTGCGAAGATGATGGCGGCGTCGATGCAGGCGGCAGCGGCGGGCGCGAAGCTCGACTGAGGTCCCACACCAGCAGCGGGAGCAGGCATGCAGGATCTCGAGGGAAAGGTCGCCGTGATCACCGGCGGCGGCAGTGGCATCGGCCGCGGCATGGCGCTCGCCTTCGGCGAGGCCGGCATGAAGATCGTGGTGGCCGAGATCGACGCGAAGGCGGCGGAGGCGATGGTCGTCGAGCTCGCCGAGAAGGGCGTCGAGGCCGTGGCTGAGCACGTCGACGTCATCGACCGCGAGTCGGTGCGCGCGCTCGCCGACCGCGTCTACGATCGCTTCGGCGCCGTGCACGTGCTCTGCAACAACGCCGGCGTGACCACGTGGGGCACCCTCGACTCGATCCCCGAAATCGACTTCGACTGGGTGATGAAGGTGAACCTCGACGGCGTCCTGAACGGCTTGCTCGTGTTCGTGCCGCGCATGGCGCAGCAGGCCGGCGAGAAGCACGTCGTGAACACGGCCTCGACGGCGGCGCTGGGTGGCATGGCGTCGCTCGGTCACTACGTCGCCAGCAAGCACGCCGTGCTGGGCATCAGTGAGACGCTGGCGCTCGAGGGCGAGGCGTACGGGCTCGGCTGCTCGGTGCTCTGCCCCGGCGCGACGAACACCGGCATCGTGAAGGCGACGCGCAACCGCCCCGACGCGTTCGGTGGCGCCGACGACGAGTTCAACCCGCTGGTGCAGGCCGTGATCGAGGCCGGCTTCGACCCCGAGGAGACCGGCCGCATGGTGCGCGACAGCGTGATCGACGACGACCTCTACATCTTCACGCACACCGAGAGTCGCGACTCGATCGAGACCCGCTATCAGGCGATGATGGCGGCGCAGGAGAAGGCCGAGAAGCGCCTGGCCGGCGGCGGTTGACACTGCCCGGTGCCGGGGCGACTCGATCAGGAGGATCAGACGCCATGAAGGCACTTCGCATCATTGCAATCTGTCTCGTCGTCTATCTGGGCGTCGTCGTGTTGTTCGAGTCGTTGCTCGGGGTGATTCAACCGATGCCCGACGGCGCGATCGTCATCACGACATTCGACGACGACGGCGCATCCCACGATCGCGTGGTGTCGAGTCTCGACGTGGACGGTCGGCTCTACGTGGCGGCGAACCACTGGCCCCGCGCCTGGTTCTACAATGCACTGGCACAGCCCGAGGTCGAGGTCACGATCGCGGGCGAACGCTCGCAGCGCCAGGCCGTGGAGGTGGCGGACGAGGAGCGCGACCGCGTCGCTGCGGCGCGTCCACTTCCGATCGTGTTCCGCGTGCTGACCGGGTTCCCGCCGCGGCTGTTCCTGCGGCTGGATCCTCGCTGAAGGGGGCGGCCCGGCTCGGGGCGAGCGCCGCGCGCTACGCGCGCTTGCGGCCGCAGATGCCGAGGCCGGCGAGCCCGAGGACCAGGAGCATGGCGGTGTCGGGCTCGGGCGCGACGGCGGGCTGCTCGAAGGGGGTGAAGTTCGTGGCCGTCAGGTCGGTCAGCGGGCTGCCGTTCACCGAGAAGCGGAAGTTCACGTTGCCACCGCAGCAGCCCTCGAACCCGATCCAGCCGATCGAGTAGGTCTCGCCCGCCGTCAGGTTGAGTACGGTCGAGAAGACGTCGGGGTTGGTCCAGCTGTTGCCCCACCAGAGATCCTGGTCGGTGACGAACTCGTCGATCACGATGCCGCTGCCCACGTGCATGGCCTGGGTCGCGCCACCGCGCCCCCAGTCGGTGCCGACCTGGAGCTCGTAGGTGCCGGTCACGCCCGCGACGAAGGTCGTGGTGATGAGGGTGCTGTAGTCCTGGCTGGTGCCCGCGTAGGTCGTCGACGAGATGCCGTCGATCGCGTTCACCGTCTGCGAGCTGAGCAGCGACTCGCTCTGGTGCTGCAGGAGCAGGCTCGCGTAGGTGTCGGTGCCGACGGTCTGATAGGTCGAGGTGCGGAATTCGAGCTGGAAGCTCAGCGCCTCGGCGCTCGACGAAGAGAGCAGGGCGACCGCGACCGCGATGACGACCGCACCGACGGCGGCCACGAGTCCGCGGCCCGTTGCATCGGATGCATCGGATCGCATCGCGATCGACTCGATCGCGTTCGTGGCTTGCTCGCTGTCGGCGCGTCGCCGCATGGTGTCGCTCTCGCCCTGCGCCGCCCGGGTATGTCCCGGATCACCACACAGGGTCAACCCTACGTATCGACCTCGCAGGGAGGCGCTTGAGCGGGCTTCGACCCATTCACATGCGCATCGGACACGACATGCAACGCGTGTGCGTGTGATGCGCAGACAGGTGGCGATGCATGTGTGGCGAGCGGGCGTACGCGTGACGATGCGCGGCGAGCCGCACCTGCGCGGACGCCGGTGGGCACGCGGTGCCGAGCCGCGGCACGTAGTACCGGCTATGCGAATGCAGCTCAGGCGATCACGAAGCTCGGATCGGGTCGCGTGAAATCAGGACAGGAAGCGGAGCGCGATGGCCGCGTGCAGCGCGATCCCGTTCGCCATGCCCGGCTCGTCGAGGCGCATGCGGTTCGAGTGCACTGGTGCCGGCTTCTCGGCCCCGTCTTCGCGCAGGCCGAGGAACACCATGGCGCCAGGCACGCGGTCGAGGATGTACGAGAAGTCCTCGGCGCCCATCACCGGCGCCGACATGTCGATGAAGCGCTTCGGCCCGAGCACGTCGCCGGCCACGTCCCGCACGAACTCGAAGAAGCCCTCGTCGTTGACGGTGACCGGGTAGCCCTCGTGCAGGGTCACCGCAGCCGTGCAGCCATGCGCCGCGGCGATTCCCTCGGCGACGCGGCGCAGCCCGTCGGTCGCCCTGCGTCGCGCGGGCTCGGATGTCGAGCGGATCGTGCCGAGAAGCCGCGCGGTCTCGGGGATCACGTTGTTGGCGGTGCCCGCGCGGATCATGGTCGTCGTGATGACGGCAGGATCGAACGCGCTGATCTCGCGCGTCACCATGCTCTGGACCGCACCGGGGATCTCGCACACGGCCGGGATCGGGTCGGTGGCGAGATGCGGCATCGAAGCGTGCCCGCCCGCGCCCTTCACCGTGATGTCGAACTCGTCGGTGGCGGCGAGCAGCGGCCCCGGCCGACTCGCGACGTAGCCGACGGGCATCTTCGCATCGACGTGGATCGCGAACGCCGCGTCGGGCGTGCGCTCGTGATCGATGAGCCCCTCTTCGACGCAATGGCGCGCACCGAAATGGCCCTCCTCACCCGACTGGAAGAGGAGCTTGAGCTCGCCCGTGAGCGCGTCGCGCTGGTCGCGCAGCAGGTGGGCCGCACCGACGAGCATGGCGGTGTGCGCGTCGTGACCGCACGCGTGCATGCAGCCGGGGTTCTGCGAGGCGAAGTCGACGCCGCTCTCCTCGGTGAGGGGCAGGGCGTCCATGTCGGCGCGGAGCAGGAGGCAGGGGCCGGGGCGGCCGGTGCGCAGGGTCGCGACGAAGCTGCTGGTTTCCTTCGAGTGGATGATCTCGAGGTCGAGGCCTTCGAGCGCGGCGAGGACGCGCGCCCTGGTCTCGGGGAGGTCGTTGCCGAGCTCGGGGTGGGCGTGGAGATCGCGCCGCAGCTCGATTGCGCGGGGAAGTTGAGTCTGAGCGTGGGCGTCGAGGTCGGGTTGCAGGGGGGGCATGGGGCCCTTTCCGATCGGCCGGATCTATTCTCGGCGGCTCGTCGATGCTGGTCGAGCGAGGGCGGCGACGCAAGGCGCTTCGATTCGAGTCGATCTTCGGAGGTCGCCGGGCCCGCCGCGCTCTCGGTGCGGGAGCCCGTGCCCCACGTCGGCAGGTGAGACTCCGGTGAAGAAGCGGAATCGAATCGTCCCGGAGGGACCCACACTCATGTCCCAGCACGTCCTGATCCTGTTCGCCCACCCCTCGCTCGATCGCTCCGAGGTCAACGCCGAGCTGCTGCGCGCCTCGACGAATCGCGACTCGGTGACCGTCGTGGATCTCTATGCCGAGTACCCCGACTACCACGTCGACATCGACCGAGAGCAGCAGCGGCTGCGCGAGCACGACGTCATCGTCTTCATGTTCCCACTCTACTGGTACTCGACGCCGGCGCTGCTGAAGGAGTGGCAGGATCTCGTGCTCGAGTACGGGTTCGCGTACGGGCACGAGGGCACGGAGCTGAGAGGAAAGACCTTCCTCTGCGCGCTGACGGCGGGTGGAGCCGAGAAGGCGTACCACGCCGACGGCTACAACCACTACACGATTCGCGACCTGCTGCGGCCGCTCGAGCAGACGGCGACGCTCTGTGGGATGCACTTCATCGCGCCGTTCGCGCTCTTCGGTTCACGCACGGCCGTCGAGGAGGGGCGCGTACGCGAGCACGTCGCCGACTGGGAGCGGGTGCTCGATGCGCTGCGCCACGGGCGGATCGACGTCGAGGCCGCGGCCACGCTGCCTGTGCTGAACGCCGATCTGCATCTCGTGATCTCGCCGCCTCCACCGGATGAGGTGCCGACCGACGCCGACGAAGCCACCGAGGGAGAGGTCGCATGACCGATGCGCTGCTGAATGCCTTCATCTATCTGGCGGCGGCCGTCATCGCCGTGCCCCTCGCGAAGCGGCTCGGCCTCGGCTCCGTGCTCGGCTACCTGATGGCTGGCGTCGTGATCGGGCCCGCGCTCGGGCTCGTGGGCGACGAGGCGAGCGAGCTGCAGCACTACGCCGAGTTCGGCGTGGTGATGATGCTCTTCCTCGTCGGCCTCGAGCTCGAGCCCCGGATGCTGTGGGCGATGCGGGACCGACTGCTCGGCCTCGGTGGCCTGCAGGTCGCGCTCACCGCGGCCGCGGTGACGGGCATCGCCCTCGCGTTCGGACTGGTCTGGCAGACGGCGCTCGCCGTCGGGCTGATGCTCTCGCTCTCGTCGACCGCGATCGTGCTCCAGACGTTCCAGGAGAAGGGGCTCGCGAGCACGCCCGGCGGCCGCTCGGCGTTCTCGGTGCTGCTCTTCCAGGACATCGCGGTGATCCCGATGCTCGCCGTCATCCCGCTGCTCGCACTGCCCGAGCTGGCCGCCGACGCCGCGGGCGGGGCGCACGGCGCCGATGCCGGGCACGCCGGCGTCTCGTTCGTCGCGCACCTCGATGCGTGGGCGTATGCGCTCGTCGTGATGGGCTCGATCGCCGCGGTCGTGCTCGGCGGACACTTCCTGTCGCGGCCGCTCTTCCGCATGGTGGCGGCGACCGGGCTGCGCGAGGCGTTCACGGCTGTCGCGCTCACTCTCGTGATCGGCGTCGCCGTGCTGATGATGCTCGTCGGGCTGTCGCCGGCGCTCGGCACCTTCCTCGCGGGTGTCGTACTCGCGAACAGCGAGTTCCGTCACGAGCTCGAGACCGACATCGAGCCGTTCAAGGGGCTCCTGCTCGGCCTCTTCTTCATCACGGTGGGGGCGGGCATCCGCTTCGGCGTCCTCGCCGACCACGTCTCCCTCGTGCTCGGGCTGACCGTCGGCGTCATGGCGCTCAAGGCGGCGATCCTCTTCGGGCTCGCGGTGGCATTCGGCGTGCGGCGCAGCGAGGGCTGGCTCTTCACGTTGAGCCTCGCCCAGGCCGGCGAGTTCGGCTTCGTGTTGCTCGGGTTCGCGGTGGCGCAGCACGTCGTGTCGCCCGAGCTCGCGCCGATCCTCGCGCTCGTGGTCGGGCTCTCGATGTTCCTGACACCGCTGCTCTTCATCGCCTTCGATCGCGTCGTCATGCCGCGCTACGCGGGGGGCGCCGAGGAGCGCGAGCCCGATACGATCGACGAGTGGGGCACCGTGATCATCGCCGGCATCGGCCGCTTCGGTCAGATCGTGAACCGGCTGCTCAGGGCGAATGGGTGCAAGACGGTCGTGCTCGACCGGCAGGTCGCGCAGATCGAGAACATGCGCCGCGTCGACATGAAGTCGTACTTCGGTGACGCGACGCGACCCGATCTGCTTCATACCGCCGGGATCGAGGACGCTGCGCTCTTCGTGATCGCGATCGACGAGCAAGATCAGGCCGTCGAGCTCGTGAAATACCTGAAGCATCGGTACCCCCACCTGCGCGTGCTCGCCCGCGCTTTCGATCGTGGCCACGACTACCGCCTGCGTGAGGCGGGGGCCGATTACACCGTGCGCGAGGCATACCACTCCGCGCTCGACCTCGGCACCGAGGCGCTGCGCGAGCTCGGCCTGCACCCATTCAAGGCCGAGCAGCTGAAGGCGACCTTCGATGCGGCCGAGGCGGGCGTGCGTGACGACCTCTACGAGGCTTGGCGCAGGCGCCCCGAGGGCGAGCGGATGGGCGCCGACTACCGCGACCTCTTCATCCAGCTGAACACGGCCATGGGCGAGGCGATGCAGGGCGATCGCGACGATCGCCACACGCGCGCCGAGCGCGGCTGGACGCCACCGCCGAAGGGCTATCTGGCAGACTTCGATGCGGAGACGCCCGCGGCGGAGCCCAGCGAGGCCTGAGCCCGGTACGGCGCGCACGATGATGCGCCGCGTGGGGTGCCGTGCCGTGCTTCGCCCCTCGTGACACCGCTATGCGTCGAGTAGGCGGTTCGCGCGCGGCGCGGGCGTGATACCCTCCTACCGACCAGGGCCACCAGCGCATCCCCCAAGTGCTCTCCGCGGGCCACCCCCTCCCGCTCCCCGCATCCCCGCCCCTCCGGTCGCTCGCTCTGGTCTTGCACCGCAACACCAACCGTTCCGTCACGTGCCCGGCTCCGCGCCGACGTGCGCGGTCGCCCGGGCGTCAGAGGGAGACTCCCATGGGTTTCGATCGCGTTACGACCATCACGCTCCGGCCCGACCGGATCGTGGCATTTCAAGAGCAGGTGGCCGAGCTCGCGAATGCGGCTGCCGAGAAGGAGGAGAAGTGGAGCTGGACCGCTCATCAGACGCTCTTCGGTGAGGGGCCGACGATCCACTTCGCGAGCCGCGCCGAAACGTTCGCGGAGATCGAGGCGCAAGGTCAGGTCGAAGGGCTGTGGCTGCGCGCAATGGGCGAGACGCGCGGGCTCGAGGCGATGATGCGCGCGCAGGATTGCATTGCGTCGATGCAGCAGACCGTCTCGATCGATCGGCCCGATCTGTCCTACGCAAGCGGCGTCGCTTCGCCCGAAGAGTATCCATACGCCGCTGTCACGCTGGCGCGCGCGCGACCCGGGCAGTTCGAGGGGCTCGAGGAGCTGATCCGCAAGGTCGCCGAGGCGATCCCGAAGACAGGCGACTCGTCGAAGCTGCTCACCTACCAGGTGATGTTCGGGCAGATGGGCTCGTACTGGACGCTGCGTCCGCTGCGAAGCCTCGCCGACCTCGACCAGCAGCTGCCCGCCACCGAGCTGCTCAATCAGGCCTTCGGCCACGCCGAGGGTGGGCTGCTCTGGCGAAGCGGCAGCGAGGCCATCGAGGAGGCACGGCGCGAGGTGGTCGTCTACCACCCCGAGCTCTCGAACCCGCCCGCCAGCTAGGCAGGCGAGGGCGCGTCCCGCACGGCGGGGCCGTGCGGGACGCTGCTCGAAGGGCCGGGTGTCGGCCCGAGGCGCTACTCGATGCCGACGACCTTCACGTCGAAGTGCAGGGTCTGGTCGGCGAGCGGGTGGTTGAGGTCGATGATGATCACGTCGCCCTTCACCTCGTGCACGCGCACGATGTGCTGGTTGCCCTGCTGATCCTGGCTCATGAGCTCGGTGCCGGCCTTGTGCGCTTCCGGCGGTACCGCGGTGGCCGGGACCTCCTGCAGCAGGCCCGGGTCGCTCACGCCGTAGCCCTCCTCGGGCGTCAGCTTCACCGAGCGCTCGTCGCCGATCGCGAGGCCGGCCATCTGTGCCTCGAGCGCGGGGAGGATCTGCTGCCCGCCCTGGACGTACTGGAGCGGCTCGCGACCTTCGCTGGTGTCGGCCACGGTGCCGTCGTCGAGCTTCAGGGTGTATTCGATGCTGATCGTCTTGCCGTCTTCGACCACGAGGGGTCCCTTCTCGTCTTCGGCGCTCGAGGGGGCCACCCGGATCAGGCTCGATGCCACGATCATCGTCAGGGTCAGCGACAGCACGACGCAGAGCGTCGCCGTCTTCTCATGAATCTGGCGCATGTCGCCACGCATGGGGGGCGTTCCTCGCACGCTCGGATCGGGGCTCCGTCCATCCCGATCGAATTCGGCCGGCGACTGGCCCGATGGGGGCGAGCGCGGCCTGGGGGTGCCCCTCGATCTGAGAGGACCCCGCGCGACAGGAACGGAGCGATACCGCACGAGAAGCGCAACGAAGGCGAGTGTTTAGCGTAGGCGGGCGGCCGGGGCGAAGTTTCGGAGCTCAGCCCTCCGTGGTGTCTTCGGCTGGCTGCTGCTCGTCCTGCTCCAGTGCCGCTTCTTCTTCTGCTTCTGCCTCCGCCTCTGCCTCCGCTTCTGCCTCCGCCTCGAGCACCTCCGTCGGCGACACGAGGTCGCCGACGAAGAGCGAGTTGTTCTTCACGAAGAAGAAGCCGCGCAGCCCGTCGGCGAGGTCGGTGACGCGCTCGGCGTACTCGCGCTCCTTGCCCGCCTCGGGTGTCGCGAGGCCGAGCAGCACGAGGTCGGCGTCGGCGCTCACCTCGTGGATCACGTCCCGGACGCTCTCGTCGCCCATTCGGACGCGCACCTCGACGTCGGCTTCGATGCGGATGTCGGGCAGCAGCTTCGCGAGCGTGCGCTCGGTCTCGCTCTTCATCAGCTCGTTCGACGCGACGCTCATCACGCGGATGCGCGCGTGACGCCACTCGGTGTTGCGACCGAGCAGATAGGCGAGCAGCATCATGAGGTCGCTGTTGCGCTGGAGTCCGCCCCACCAGACGTGCACCTCGACCGGCTGCCCCGGGCGGATGTGGCTCGGCGGACGTCCCAGGATCAGCGACAGGTGCAGGCGCTCGAGCCGCTCCACCGTGGGCAGCAGCGTCGCGAGCCGGCCGACGTCGCCCGGCCAGCCCATCATGACCGTGTTCGACGCGATGCCGGCCATGCCGTTGGCCTGCGCCACCGAGACGATCCCGTCCACGACGTCGGGCACGACGTTCACCTCGGCGAACGCCACGATGCCGGCGTCGTCGAGGCGCTGCTGGATCTCGTTGCGCCGTTCGAGCGGATCATGATCGAGGCCCATCAGGTCGCCGACGACGAGCTCGCACACGGTCACGACGCCGCGATCCTGGCTGAACCAGTCGCTGAACCGAACGAGGTCGATCTTCGACTCGATCGGCTCGGTGAAGACGAGGATGTGCGGGCGCCAGCTGCGCGCGGTCATCGGGCGGTGCGAGAGCCGCACGAGCGCCCAGCGCAGCAGCGCCTCGTACACCCCGCGTCGCACGTCCCCCCAGCTCGCGGTGCGTTCGCGGCGATGCAGCCCGGCCCACAGCGCGGCGACCACCACCGCGGCCACGATGCTCGCCGTGACGTCGATCAGCAGCATCGCGCCGAAGCAGCCGAGCGCGCCGGCGAGCGTGATGGGCCAGGGCACGTCGATGGCGGGGCGCCACGAGGGATCGCCCGAGAGGTCCTCGAGCGCTGCCGCGAGATTCAAGATGCCGTAGACGGTGAGGAAGAACATCGTGACGACGGCGGCCACGCGGTTGAGGTCGCCGAGCCATACGGCGGCGAGCGCGATCACGATCGAGACGATGAGACCCGTGCGCGGCTCGACGCCGGGCTTCGCCGTGCCGAAGAGGCGCGATGGAGCGAGGTGGTCGGTCGCGAGCGCCTGCAAGGTGCGCGGCGCGCCGAGGATCGAGCCCACGGCCGATGAGAAGATCGCGCCCCAGAGCCCGGGCAGCACGATCCACGCGCCACCCGGTGCGAGGTCGGCCCACACCAGCGGGTCGCTTCGGAGCGCCTCGGCGTCGACCGCGAACGCGAGGCCGATCGTCACGACGAGATACACCGCGAACCCCGAGAGCTGCGCCGAGAGCGCGCCGAGCGGGATCGCCCGCTTCGGGTCGGCGAGGTCGCCGGAGAGCCCGAGCCCGGCCATGACGCCGGTGACGGCCGGAAAGTAGACCGCGAACACGACCCAGAAGCCGACCTCGCCCGAAGGCGTGCTCTCGCCGAAGCGCGCGGCGTCGAAGTCGCCGAACACGCCGGCGGCGAGTCCGACCAGAGAGAGCACGATCAGCCCCAGGATCGGCAGCTGGGTGCGGAGTGCGACCCCGGCACCGCGGAGCGCCAGCGCGCCCACCGCAGCGACGACGAGGAACGCCGTCGGCTGCACGGGCACGCCCGGCCAGACGAAGCGCATCGACTCGGCGAGGCCGTAGGCGTAGAGCGTGACCGACAGCACCTGCGACAAGAAGAGAGGCAGCCCGACCGCGCCGCCGACCTCGATCCCGAGGCTGCGCGAGATGATGTAGTAGGCGCCGCCCACGCCGACGCGCTCGTTGGTCGCTGCCGCCGAGAGGGAGAGCGTGGTGACCAGCGTGATCACGTTCGCGAGCCCGACGATCACGAGTGCGCGCCACAGGCCGGCGTGGCCCACGACCCAGCCGAGGCGCAGGTAGAGGATGACGCCGAGGATCGTCAGGACGGTCGGGGTGTAGACGCCGATGAACGTGCCGAGGGTGCCGGCGCGGGGCGGGGTGCTCAGATGCTTGAACGAGCCGCCGCCCTGCTTCCGCCCCTCTTTCGCCGCGCTGCCCGCCCGGCCGAAGATCGCGCGGAGGAAGTCTGGAGAGCGCAGGCGTGAGCGTATCGAGGAGCGGGCCGGGTCCGACACGTGGATGAGAGTAGCGATCCGCATCGATCCGGTGCGAGTGGGCCGGCGCGATCGCGCGCACCCCAGGTGGACGCCCTGCTAGCCTTGGTGTCATATGACCACGCCGCCGCCGACCGATCGTCCGCCGCCGCAGAACGCCGCGCTCCTCGAGGTCTCGTGGGAGGTGTGCCAGAAGGTCGGCGGCATCTACCAGGTGCTGCGCTCGAAGGCCGCGGCGATGCGACAGCGCTGGGATGGCAGCTATCTGCTCGTCGGGCCGCTCACCGAAGAGTCGGTCGCCCTCGAGCTCGAGCCCGAGGCGCCGCGCGACTGGCTCGGCCCCGTGCTGAAGCGGCTCGAAGAGCAGGGCGTGCACGCCGTGCACGGGCGCTGGCTCGTCGCCGGCCATCCGCGTGTGCTGCTACTCGACCACGCGAGCGTGTCCGAGCGCATCGAAGCCGTGAAGCATCGGCTGCACCGCGACCATGGTGTGGTGCCGACCCGCGGCCGCGAGCTGATCGACGAGGCCATCGCGTTCGGCGAGACGGTGCGGATGCTGATCGCCGCCTGCGCCGAGGCGTCGGCCCGCGGTGAGGCGGGCGCGCCGGATCAGCTGATCGGGCAGTTCCACGAGTGGCTCGGCAGCATCGGGATGCTGCTCGCGAAGAGCGACGACCTGCCGATCCGCACGACATTCACGACGCATGCGACGTCGCTCGGCCGCTACGTCGCTTCGAGCGGCGAAGATCTCTACGAGCGGCTGCCTTCGATCGACCCCGACGCGGAGGCGAAGCGCTTCGACATCGAGACCCAGCACGGCATCGAGCGCGCGTGCGCCCGCGAAGCCGACGTCTTCACCACCGTGTCGCTGATCACCGGCGAAGAGTGCGAGCAGCTGCTCGGCCGCGGCCCCGATGTCATCACGCCCAACGGTCTCGACCTCTCGTTCTTCGATCGCGGCCACGACTTCCAGACCGATCACGCGAGCTACAAGGAGCAGATCCACCGCTTCGTGATGGGGCACTTCTTCCCCAGCTACGCGTTCGACCTCGAGAAGACGCTCTACATGTTCAATGCCGGCCGCTTCGAGCCGCGCAACAAGGGCTTCGACCTCTGCCTCGAAGCGATGGCGCGGGTCAATGCCGAGCTGCAGCTCGCGCAGAGCGACGTGACGATCGTCTTCTTCATAGTGAGTGCGCGTTCGACGCGCTCGCTCGAGCCCGCGATGCTCGAGTCGCGCGGCGTGCTCGACGACCTCGAAGAGGTGTCGATGCGGATCGGGCGCGATGCCGCCCAGCGCTTCTTCCAGACGTCGGCCGCCGGCACCGAGGTGAGCCTCGACGAGCTCGTCGACGACTACTGGCGCTTGCGCCACCGCCGGCTCTCTCATGCGTTCCGCCGCCAGGGCCTCCCCCCGCTCTGCACGCACGTGATCGAGGGCGAGGATGCCTTGCTGGATCATCTCGAGTACCTCGGGCTCCGCAACGCGCCCGAAGATCGCGTGAAGATCGTCTACCACCCCGAGTTCATCAGCCCGGTGAACCCGCTCTGGGGCATGGACTACGACCACTTCGTGCGCGGGTGCCACCTCGGCGTGTTCCCGAGCTGCTACGAGCCCTGGGGCTACACGCCGCTCGAGTGCATCGCGATGGGTGTGCCCGCGATCACCAGTGACCTGGCCGGGTTCGGGCGCTTCGTCGCCGAGACGTTCCCCGACCACGACGACTGGGGCGTGTCGGTGCTGAATCGCCGCGATCACTCGTATCACGACGCCGCCGGCGATCTCGCCGAGCGGCTGATCGCGTTCAGCAGGCTCGACCGCCCGGCGCGCATCGATCTGCGAAACCGGGTCGAGGCGCACTCGGGCGCGTTCGACTGGTCGCGGCTGGTCGAGGCGTATCATGAGGCGCACGATCGGCAGGTGGGATAGGCGGCTTCGCGACGGCGATGCCGTCCGACCCCGTGGAGGCTTGGCGAACGCGATGCGAACCCGACCTATGCGTGTCCTCTCCGTGATCGCCTGCGCGCTGCTCGTGCTCGCGGCGGCCGATTCGCCGTTGCCCGAGATGGCGAACGAGCTTCGCGCCGCGATGGACTCGCACGAGCGGCGGCTGAGCGAGGCCGGCACGTCGCTGGATCACTGCCAGGTCGGCCTCACCTTCGCGGGGGACGGGCGCACGATCGCCGCCGCCGGCGCCGCCGCCCGGAAGCTCGGCTTCGAGGTCGGCGACGCGCTTCAGGCATTGAACGGCGAGCCCTGGGAGCCGGGCGAAGGACACGACTCCACGTTCGAGCAGGCGAAGAAGGGTGATCGCATCTCCGCCACGGTGCTTCGCGACGACGCGTCGCGCACCGTCGAAGGGAAGTGTCCGCACTCGGCGCGCGATTCGGCGCGGCTGCTGGACGATCTCGTGATCGTGATGCTTCGCGATCGGCCGGAGGAATGCCTCGGCCGCCTGCAGGAGCTCGATCGGGAGTTCGGCGCATCCGCCGACTCGTTGCGGATTCGCTGGAAGTGCTTCGAGCGCGCCGTCGCCAAGGGAGAGTGGAAGCGCGCCCAGCCCGGTGAGTACGCGTCGTCGATGCGCGACGAGTACGTGAGCTGGATCGAGGGCGTCTCGGCCGACGAAGAGAGCATCGAGGCGCTGCGCGCCGACGTGGCGGGCGTCGTCTCGACGCTGACCCGCGCCGGGCAGCTGGCTGCGGCGACGACGATCAGTCACGCGTTTCGCGAAGCCGGCGGCGATTCGCCCGCGCCCATCGCGGCCACACCGCCGCGCTCTGGCTCGACCGCGACGCCACCACC
>CAYYSY010000406.1:0-12607 GCA_964474355.1 uncultured Spirochaetaceae bacterium
GATGCCCGGCCAGCCAGTCGAAGACCTGGTTGCCGAGGAGGCGATTCTGCGCCGACCCGACCGTGATGTCGAAGAAGATCTCGTCGCTCACGGCGAAGACGCGTCCGGCGGCGAGGCGCTCGACCGCGACGGTGGGTACGCCGAAGCGATCGTCGGCGATGCGTTCCGCCGGAGCGGTGATCGTCGAAAGCCGTGCGAGCGGCCCGCTGAGGTAGTAGCTCGAGACGCCATCGGTGATCTCGTGCGGGTAGACATTGGTGCTCGTGCCGCTCGTCGCATTCAGCGACGAGTACTCGATGCTCGAGCCGACACCGTCGAGAATCGTGTTGAAGATCTCGGGTGATTCGTCGCCCTCGAGGATCAGACCACCCCCTCGGCTCAGCCAGTCCGCGAGTGCGGTGAGCTCCGCCGAGGTCCAGGAAACGCGGGACTCCACGGACCACACGACGTCGAACTGCGCGAGCAGCGCCGGCGTGAGGGGGGCGCTGATCTCGGTGACCGTCGCACCGCGTTGGACGAGGTCGGCGATGATCGAGCTGTGGCTCGCGCTTCGGTGATACTGCGAATGCGACAGGTCCCAGAGGATCCGGACGCCGGTGAGGTCGGCGAGCACGTGCTCGAGCGGCGCGGTCTCGAACTCGGCCGGCGTCACGACGTCGCCGTCGGGTCCGACTTGCGGCTCGGGCAGCGCCAGCGCGGCCAGGCTGTACGTCTGGGTGACGGGTCGCTGCGAGACCGACCACTCCAGATACGATCCGCCCTGGTTCTCGACCGTCAGCGTCTGCGTCTCGATCTCGTTCGTGTAGAGATCGGAGAAGAGGGCGGAGGGCGTGATCGCGGCGATCGGCGGCTCGATCCCCACGCCGGTCGCGTTCACGATCTGATTCGGGTTGACCGGATCGTTGCTGCGCACGGTGATGACTGCGGGAGCCGGCCCCGGGACCAGCGGGGCGAAGGTCACCACCACGGTCTGCGCGCCGAAGGGCGGGATCGTGAAGATCGAGGGGGCAGCCGAGTAGGCCGGATCGGAGAGCTCGATCGACGTGACCTCGAGATCGTCGGTTCCGACGTTGGTCACCGTGACTTCGAGCTGCTCGGACAGCCCGATGAAGAACGCACCGAAGTCGAGAGACGAAGGAGCGACGACCATCAGAGGCACGCCGGTCACATGGAGATCGGCGCGCACGTCGATCGTGGGATGCACGGGATCGTTGGTGTCGAAGCGGATCACAGCGGCGTAGTCGCCGCCGAAGAGTCCGGTCGCATCGAAGAGCACGTCGACGGTGGTGCTGCTGCCAGCGGGCACGACGCCCGACGAGGGGTGGATCGACAGGAGCTGGCCGCCGACGCGTCCCGTGGCGAGCCAGTCGAAGACCTGGTTGCCGAGCAGCTGGTTGTCGGCCACGCCGACGTGGCCGTTGTCGAAGGCCTCGTCCGTGACGACGAAGACGCGTCCGGCTCCGACCTCGCTGGCGGCGGCCGCCGCAGTGCCGAGCCGGTCGTCGACCACGCGGACCCCCGGCGTCGTCACGCTGGAGATGTGGGCGACGTTGCCGCTGAAGTAGACGCCCGAGACGCCTTGGGTGGTGGGGTGCGAATGGACGTTGTTACTCGTTCCGGCTGCACCGCTGGTCGTGCTCAGCGTGATCCCGGCGCCGAGGGTGCCGAGGATCGAGTTGAAGGCCGAGACGGTCAAGACGTTGTCGCCCTCGAGGATCACACTGCCGCCGGCATTCACCCAGCTGTCGACAGCCGCGAGCTGACTCGCGGTCCAGGTCGACGAGGAGTCTTTCGACCACAGCACGTCGTAGCCCGCGAGCACAGCCGGTGTGATGGGCGTCGTGTTGATCGTGACGGTCGCACCGCGCGCCGTCAGGTCGGCGATGATCGTGCTCCATCCCGAGTGGAACCCCTGACTGTGGGAGGCGTCCCAGAGGATCTTCACACCGGTGAGGTTCGAGAGCACGGACTCGATGGGGGTGGTGCGGACGTCGGACGCAGCGACGACCGCGCCGTCGTCGTCGGGGCCGACGGGTACCGTCGGGGCCGTCAGCACGTACGACTGGGTGACAGGCTCCGACGCGGCCGACCAGACGAGATCCGACGGGCCGTCGTTGCGAATCGTCAGCGATTGCGTCTCGGTCTCGCCCGTCAGCAGGCTCGACGAGAGCGAGGCGGGCGTGACGGAGGCGATCGGCGGATTCTCGGAGACGCCGAAGAGCTGGACGATGATCTGCGACTCGTCCGGGTCGTCACTGAAGACGAAGAGCCCGACGCCGGGGCTGCCGGGCGCCACCGGCGCGAACCGCACGAGCATCTCCGTCTGGGAAGAGTGCGGGACGGTGAAGGGAGGGATGGCTCCGGCGGGATCGAGGCTGAAGTCGGGGTGGATCATCAGGAAGTCCGTGATCTCGAGATCGTCGGTGCCGGTATTCGCGATCGTGACGCTGAGAGTGCTCGACTCTCCGACCAGGAGGTGGCCGAAGTCGTGCACGCGCGGGCTGACGTCGATGTCCGGCACGCCGGTCACGTGGAGATCGGCACGTACGTCGATCCGGGACGCGGCCGGATCGTTCGTCTCGAAACGGATGATGGAGACGTAGTCGCCCCCGAAGAGTCCCGTCGCGTCGAACAGCACGTCGGCGTCGATGCTGCTGCCCGCGGGCAAGACGCCCGATGCCGGGTCGATCGACAGCATTCGCTGGCCGGCCATCCAGTCGACGAGCTGGTTGCCGAGGAGGCGGTTGTCGGCCGTCCCGACGGGCGAGTTGTGGAAGACCTCGTCGCTCACGGCGAAGATGCGCCCCGCGCCGACCTGGCTGACGGCCATGGCGGGCACGCCGAGGCGATCGTCGGCGATGTGCTCCGCCGGGGCGGTGACCGTCGCGAGCCTCGCGAGCGGGCTGGTGAAGCCGACACTGGAGACGCCGTCGGTGATGGGGTGCGGGTAGACGTTCGTGCTCGTGCCGCTCGAAATGCTGGGCGTCGTGTACTGGATCCCGGCGCCGAGGCTCGACAAGATGCCGTTGAAGGCGGTGGAGGACTGATCCCCCTCGAAGATCACGCTGCCGCCGAGGTTCACCCATGCGTCGAGCGCGGCGAGCTCGGCCGAGGTCCAGTTGAAGGTCGAATCGACCAGCCACAGCACGTCGTACTGTGCGAGGACGGCTTGCGTGATCGGCGATGTGTTGATCGAGACCGTGGCACCCCGCGCGGTCAGATCCGCGATGATGGTGCTCCAGCTCGTCTGGCTCGTCTGGCCGTGGGACAGATCCCAGAGGATGCGGACGCCGGTGAGATCGGCGAGCACGTGCTCGAGGGCGGCGATCTCGGCCTCGGTCGGTGTGACGACCCCGCCATCGGGGCCGGGCTGCTGCGCGGGTAGCTGGATCGCAGGCAGGACCCAGGTCTGGGTGACCGGCTCCAGTGAGGCCGACCAGACGAGGTCCGATCCACCGTCGTTGCGGATCGTGAGCGTCTGGGTCTCGGTCTCGTTGGTCAGCAGGCTGGACGAGAGCGCGCTCGGGGTGACGGAGGCGATCGGTGGATGCAGCGCGTCGCCAGCGAGCAGGACCGAGACCGAGGGCTCGTCGGCATCGTCGTTGAGCAGCGCCAGGGTCGCCGTCTTGGCACCCGCCGACTGGGGATCGAACACCACGCGCATCTCCGTCTGGGAAGAGTGCGGGACGGTGAAGGGCGGGACGGCGCCCGTCTGGTCGAGCTTGAAGTCGCTCGACGCCAGCAGGAACGACGTCACGTTCAGGTCGTCGGTGCCGGTGTTCGCGATCGTGATCGCGAGCGTCTCCGTCTGGCCGACGAAGACGTCGCCGAAGTCGAGGGAGAGGGGGCTGACGTCGATGTCCGGTGCGCCCGTCACATGCAGATCGGTGCGCACGTCGATCGTGGGCTGCACGGGATCGTTTGTCTGGAATTGCAGGATCGAGGCGTAGTCGCCGCCGAAGAGGCCGGTCGCGTCGAAGAGCACGTCGACGGTGGTGTTGCTGCCCGCGGGCACGACACCTGACGCCGGGTCGACCGTGAGGAGCTGCCCTCCGGCCAGCCAGTCGAAGAGCTGGTTGCCGAGGAGTCGGTTGTCCGCCGTCCCGACGGGCGAGTTGTGGAAGATCTCATCGCTCGCGGCGAAGATGCGTCCGGCGCCGACGTGAGTGACGGCCATGCCGGGCACGCCGAAGCGATCGTCGGCGATGCGTTCTGCGGGCGCGGTGACCGCGCTGAGCCTCGCGAGCGGGCTGGTGAAGGCGACAGCGGAGACACCGTCGGTGATGGGGTGCGGGTAGACGTTCGTGCTGGTTCCGTCGGCAACACGGGGCGTCGAGTACTGAATGCCGGCGCCGAGGCTCGTCAAGATCCCGTTGAACGCGGGGGTGGACTGATCCCCCTCGAAGATCACGCTGCCGCCGAGGTTCAGCCAGGCATCGAGTGCAGCGATCTCGGCCGACGTCCAGCTGAAGGTCGAATCGACCAGCCACAGCACGTCGTACTGAGCGAGGACGGCCGATGTGATCGGCGAGGTGTTGATCGAGACCGTCGCACCCCGGACCGTCAGATCGGCGATGATCGTGCTCCAGCCCGCCTGGTTCGTCTGGCCGTGGGACCGGTCCCAGAGGATGCGCACGCCGGTGAGGTCGGCGAGCACATGCTCGAGGGCGGCGATCTCGGTCCCGGTCGATGTGACGACCCCGCCATCGGGTCCGGGCTGCTGCGCGGGCTGCGGGATCTCGGGGAGGGCAAATGTCTGGGTGACGGGCTGCGAGGAGACGGACCAGACGAGATCTGATCCACCGTCGTTGTGGATCGTCACCGTCTGCGTCTCGGTCTCACCACTGAGCAGGTTCGACGAGAGCGAGCCAGGGGTGACGCGGACGTCCGGTGCCACGATGCCCTGGCCCGAGAGGACGACGTCCACGGACGGCTCGTCCGGGTCGTTGCTGTGGACGGTCATCGTCGCCGGATGGGGTCGGATGGCGGTTGGGGCAAAGGTCACGGTCAGCGTGCGCGAGCCGCGGGGCGGGATGCTGAAGCTGGTCGCATCCGCGGAGTAGGCCGGGTCGGTGAAGACGACGCCGGTGACGTCGAGGACGTCGGTGCCCGGGTTGTCCACGAGGAACGTCGTCGTTGCTGACCCGCCCGAGAAGAGCGCGCCGAAGTCGTGCGTTGCGGGATCGATCGCGATGTCGGGGGCACCGATCACGGTGAGCGTGGTCGGGACGGTGACCTCCGGCTCGTCCGGATCGTTCGTCTGGATGACGACGCTGCCATCGTAGACGCCACCGAGCAGGCCGGTCGCGTCGAACGCGACGTCGATCGTCGTGCTGCTCGCTCCGACGATGGTGCCCGAGGGCGGCGTCGCGGTCAGCCATTGCGGCACCGAGGCGATGCGCACGGCGAGCTGGTCGTGGACGTAGGTCGTGTTGAACGCGATCTGGAGCGCGTCCGACGCCGTCGCGTTCTGCATGCCGATGGTGGCACTGGTCTGGGGCGATCCCATCGAGTCGTACTGGAAGACGATGCTCCCGTCGCGGTGCAGGATCAGCTGGAACGTGTAGGGCCCGCCGCTGCCATAGTGAAGGACGTTCTCCCACTGCACGATGAAGCGAGAACCGTCGCTCTGGTAGTAGACGTCGCCCGAGCCGACCGTGAGATCGTCCCAGAAGGGCGCGATCATCGTGCGCGGCGCGCTCGGATTGGGCAGCGGCTGGTTGCTGTAGGAGGCGGAGCCGTCGGTGAAGCTCACGATGCCGTTCGAGCTCACGCGCACCGTCGTGTAGTCGGCCCCGTAGTAGGGGAACGCGAAGCCGATCGGCAGCGGCAGCGTGACCACGTCGTCGCCGCTCGCGATCGCGATCGCCCCGGTCGGCGCGATGTCGACCCAGTCGTAGGCAGGCCCGAATGGATCGTCGCTGTCGACCCAGCGATAGCCGAACTGGTCCGGGCCACCGCTGCCCTGAGTCACGGGGGCTCCGGCGCGCGGGTCCACGTCGTCCTTGCCGAGCTCGAGGTGCTCCGCCTGGGAGACGGGCGAGCTGATGAGGGCCGGGGTCGGGACATCGAAGTCGAGGGTGCTGTTCGCGACCAGATTGCTGAGGGTGAGCGTCTGGACCGAGGTCGCGCCGCTGAGCAGCGTCTCGGTGAGCGTCGGAGGCGCGACGGCCACGTCGGGTGCGTCGAGCGTGTCCGCGGCGATCACGTTCGAGATGGGGCTCGCGTTTCCGAACTCGTCGAAGGCCTTGACGGCGACGAAGTAGGTGGTGGCGGCGTCGAGTCCCTCGATCGCCATCGACTCGGGCGTGCCCGCCGGCCCCGGATCGGGCGGTGCGGGCGCCTGCGTGGCGAGGTCGAAGTTCGAGGCGTCGATCGGCGCCGTCGAGTCCCTCCCCTCGTAGCGGCTGGCGGTGCCCGTAGGGCCGTCGTCCCCGGTCGCCGTCCAATCGACCACGAGCCAGTTCGATCCCCGATCGCTCGCGACGAGATCGGCGATCGTGCCCGGCGGGTTGGTGTCCTGCTCGGCGACGGCGAGGAACGCGTTCAGCCGCGCCCCCGTGGTCATCCGCCCGCCGAGTGCGGGGATCGGATCCGCCATGACGTAGATGCGGTCGCGGGCGTCGAGATGTCCGATGCCGGGGTAGCGCCCGAACACCAGCCCCAGCGCGCCGGCCACGTGCGGCGTGGCCATCGAGGTGCCGCTCTTGGTGCCGTAGGCCCCTCCCGGCATCGTGCTGTAGGTGTTGACGCCGGGCGCCGCGATGTCGACGCCGATCGCGCCGTAGTTCGAGAAGCTCGCCAGCTGGTCGTTGTGATCCGTCGCAGCGACCGAGACGACGTTGTCGAGGTCGTAGCTGGACGGGTAGTGGGGCGAGATGTCGTTGTTGCGCCCATCGTTGCCCGCCGCCGCAACGAAGAGGATGCCCGCCGCGTCCGCGGCCGCGATCGCGTCGCTCAGCGCCTGTGAGTAGCCGCCACCTCCCCAGCTGTTGTTCGTGAGATGGACGCCCATCGACGTGGCGTACTCGACCGCGTCGACGGCATCCGCGGTGGTTCCCGAGCCGCTCCCGCTCAGGAACTTGAGCGCCATGATCGAGACGTTCCAGCTGACGCCGACCACGCCGGTGCCGTTGTCCCCAACGCCGCCGATCGTGCCCGCCACGTGGGTCCCGTGGCTGTGGTCGTCCATCGGGTCGCTGTCGTTGTTGCGAAAGTCCCAGCCGTGCACGTCGTCGACGAAGCCGTTGCCGTCGTCGTCGATGCCGTTGCCGGCGATCTCCCCCGGGTTCACCCACATGTTGGCGGCGAGGTCGGGATGGTTGTAGTCGACGCCCGTGTCGATCACGCCGATCACGACCTGGCTCGAGCCGGTGAACACGTCCCATGCCTGCACGGCGCTGATGTCGGCGCCCGGTGTGCCACCCGTCTGCCCGGTGTTCTGCAGGCCCCACAGCTGCGAGAAGGACGGGTCGTTCGGCAGCTGCTCCGCGTGCACGATGAAGTTGGGCTCGATGTACTCGATCAAGGGGTTGTCGCCGTAGCGTGCGATCGCCTCCTCGACGGTCATCCCCTCGATGCGGCGAAGCTCGGCCTTGATGCGCCCCCAGCCCCTGATCCCCGCGCCCTTGAGCGCGTCGCGGATCTCCTTCTTGCTGAGCTCATCGGCGCCCTCGATGAACTTGATGATGACCTCGTCCGGGACGTGCTCGGGCAGCGGAGGGTCGGCCGCGGCGGTCTGTGCGAAGGCGACGCACGCGACGAGGACCAGGGCCCAGAGGTTCAGCAGGAAGGACGTGCGCTTCGACTCGATTCGCATTCGAGGTCGGCCTCTGTTTTGAATCGGGGAATGCGGCTCACTTCAACGGGACGAGACCCAGTCTACGTGCGCGAGGCGAGCCGAATCAATCACGGATCGATCCCATCTCGAAAGCGTGTGGGCTTCCCACCGGCTCTGCCCGACCCATGGCCCAGTGCGACTCATCGCATCACCGAGCGCGATGCGATTCAGGCAGGCCCGGTGCTGATTGATGGCGTGAGAATGGTGTTTGAGACGCCCATCTGGACGCGGGCATCCACGCGATCGTCACCGGATCGGAGCAATGGTGTGGAGGTGACCGCCTCGGCGATGTCCGATGCGCGCGATGTCGAGGAGTCGGCTCGGAAGGCCGCGAGCGTCAGTCCCCCGCCGCGCCCGTCTCCACCGTCGCCACGCCCTTGTCGTAGCGCGGGAACGCGCCGGAGCGCAGGCGCTCCATGTACACGTCGAGGTCGGCCTTGAGCCGACCCGAGAGCATGACGACGCCGAGGATGTTGGGGAAGGCCATGCCCAGGATCATCAGGTCGCCGAACTCGATCACGGCCCCGGCGCTGAAGACGGCGCCGGCCCACGTGAAGAAGAGGAAGAGGCCGTGGTAGATGATGATCCAGTCCTTGCCGAAGAGACGGACCCAGCACTGCTCGCCGTAGTAGCTCCACGAGATCATCGTCGAGAAGGCGAAGAGCACGGCGGTGATCGAGAGGACGATCGGGAACCAGGGCCAGACCGTCGCGAAGGCGGACGCGGTCATGCTGATGCCCTGGCCCGCGGCGGGGTCCGCGTAGACGCCGGTCACGACGATGACGAGCGCCGTGGTCGTGCAGACGATGATCGTGTCGATGAAGGGCTCGAGCAGGGCGACGATGCCTTCGCGTAGAGGTTGGTCGGTGCGCGCGGCCGAGTGGGCGATGCTCGCCGAGCCGGTGCCCGCCTCGTTGCTGAACGCCGCGCGCCGGAAGCCCTGGATCAGCGCGCCGACGAGCCCACCGAAGCCGGCTTCGAGGGAGAACGCCTTCGAGACGATGATGCCGAAGGCCGCCGGCACCTCGGACGCGTTCAGCACGAGGATCAGGAGCCCCGAGGCGACGTAGACCACGCACATCGCGGGCACGAGCACGCCGGCGACCTCGCCGATGCGCTTGATGCCGCCGATGATCACGAGCCCGACGAGGCCCGCGAGCATCGCGCCGAAGATGGCCGCCGCGATCTTGTCGTGGCTCTCGACCCAGGAGATCTGCTCCGAGACGATCAGGAACGCCTGATTCGACTGGAACATGTTGCCCCCGCCGAAGCTGCCTCCGATACACATGATCGCGAAGACCACCGAGAGCACCTTGCCGAGCCGGACCCAGCCGAGCTCGGCGAGCCCGTCTCGCAGGTAGATCATCGGGCCGCCGATCACGTGGCCGTCGCCGCGCTCGATCCGGTACTTCTGGCCGAGCGAGCACTCGGCGAACTTCGACGACATGCCGAGCAGGCCGGCGAGGATCATCCAGAACACGGCGCCCGGGCCGCCGATGCCCACCGCGACCGCGACCCCGGCGATGTTGCCGAGGCCGACGGTGGCCGAGAGCGCCGCCGACAGCGCCTGGAAGTGCGAGATCTCGCCGTGCTCGTGCGGGTCGGTGTACTTGCCGCGCACGCAGTCGATCGCGTGGCGGAACGCGCGGAAGTTCACGAACTGGAACCGGAAGGTGAAGAAGAAGGCGCCGAGCACCAGCCAGAGCACCACGGCGGGCACGACGATCTCGCCCTCGGTGCCGTTGTCCCAGAAGACGAGGTCGTAGAAGAGGACGACGCCGATCGGGTGCACGATCCAGGCCGCGAAGGTCGAGTCGAGGGCGGCCAGCCAGCCGTTGGCGGTGTTCTCGTCCAATTCGTTCCTCCCGCCGCGCCGGTGGCCGGCCGTGCGGTCGTTCGCGCCCGGCCCGCCGGCGGGTGCCGGCGGACTGGCGAGACCGGTTCTCTGTGCGGGGGGGAACACTTGGATCGGTGGATCGCGCCCGGAGATTAAGTCAGCGCCGCCGGCCGGCCAATCGTGCCGCCCACGGCGAATGGGGGGCCGCCGGCCGGGTGCCCGGCCGGGGCCCGGCGGCTAATCTGCCCCGCCATGACTGACGCAGACTCCACCTCGAATCCCCCGTCCTCCCACACCCTCTCCGAGCACGCCTCCAAGCAGCTGCTGGCCGAGCTCGGCGTTCCCTTCCCGGTCGAGACGTTGGTCGCCGACGCGGACGCCGCGGTGGGAGCCGCGGAGTCGATCGGCTTCCCGGTCGTGCTGAAGCTGAACGGCGATGCGATCGCGCACAAGACCGAGCGCGACCTGGTGCGCCTCGGCCTCGAGGACGCCGCCGCGGTGCGCACCGCGGCCGAGGAGCTGCTCGGCAAGGCCCGGCCCGAGGACGGCGACGTCTCGCTGCTCGTGGCCGAGATGGTCTCGGGGCGGCGCGAGCTGATCGCGGGGCTCGTGCGCGATCCGCAGTTCGGCCCCTGCGTGCTGCTCGGCCTCGGCGGCATCCTGACCGAGGCGGTGGGCGACGCCGTGTTCGCGGCCGCGCCGATCGACGAGGCCGACGCGAGGCGCATGATCCACTCGCTCGGCGCCGCGCACCTGCTGACGAAGCCGTTCCGCGGCGAGCCCGCCGTCGACGAGGGGGCGCTCGCGAAGCTGCTGGTGTCGCTCGGACGCCTCGGCGTCGAGCGCCCCGACGTCGCGAGCGTCGACCTGAATCCCGTCATCGTGAGCGGCGACCGCCCGGTCGCGGTGGACGCGCTCGTCGAGATCGGTGAGGCGCCGGCTGCGACCGCAGCGGAGACGACCGAGCTCGACGCCGCCGCCGTGCTCGAGCGCTTCCGCCCGCTCTTCCACCCCCGCGGCATCATCGTCGCCGGTGTCGCGAGCCACCCCGGCAAGTTCGGCTTCGTGACGCTCCACAACCTCATCCGCTTCGGCTACGGAGGCGAGCTCTACCCGGTGAAGCCCGACGGCGCCGAGGTGCTCGGCCGCGAGACCCTCACCGACGTCGCCGAGGTGCCCGATGGCAAGGCCGATCTCGTCGTCGTCTGTACGCCGAACAAGGTGAACGTGCCGCTGCTCGAGGCGTGCGCGAAGAAGGGCGTGCGCGCCGCGTTCGTGACGAGCGCCGGCTATGGCGAGGCGGGTGAAGAGGGCAAGGTGCTGCAGGCCGAGCTCGCCGCGAAGGCGGAGGAGCTCGGTCTCGTGCTCATCGGGCCGAACGGGCAGGGCGTGATCTCGACGCCCGCGAAGATGTGCGCGCAGATCGTCGCGCCCTACCCACCGGCAGGCCGAATCGGCGTCGCGAGCCAGAGCGGCAACCTCGTGTCGTCCTATCTCAACTACGCGGTCAGCACCGGCGTCGGCGTCAGCAAGGCCGTTTCGCTCGGCAACTCGGCGCAGACCGGGCTCGCCGAGATGCTCGAGTACTTCGCCGTCGACCCCGACACCGACGTGGCGCTCGCCTACGTCGAGGGCATCGCCGATGGCGAGAAGTTCAAGCGCGCGGTCGCGAAGCTCACCGCCCGCAAGCCCCTCGTGCTCGTGAAGGGCGGCGCGAGCGGGCAGGGCGCCCGCGCCGCGGCGAGCCATACGGGCGCGCTCGCGAGCGACGATCGGGTCTTCGACGGGCTCTGCAAGCAGTTCGGCGTGCTGCGCGCACCGACGGTCGAGGAGGCGTTCGAGTGGGCGGCGACGCTCGCCACCCAGCCGCGCCCGCGCGGCCGGCGCACCATCGTGTTCACGAGCGTGGGCGGCTGGGGCGTGCTCGCGGCCGATGCCTGCGCGAACGCGGGGCTCGACCTCATCCCCCTGCCCGACGACATCAAGGCGAAGATCGACACCATGGTCCCGGCGCGCTGGAGTCGGAACAACCCGATCGACCTGGCCGGTGGCGAGACCCGCGACACGATCCCCGAGGTGCTCGACCTGGTCTGCGCGCACCCCGACGTCGACGCGGTGATCCAGCTCGGCATCGGGATCCAGTCGGGCCAGGCGGGGGTGTTCAAGACCGGCGAGTTCTATCCCGACAACGGCCTCGACCGCATCGTCGGCTATCACGAGAAGCAGGATCGCCGCTTCGCCGAGGCGGCCCGCGACGCATCGGAGCGCCACGGCAAGCCGGTGCTCACGGTGACCGAGCTCGCCGTCTCGAACCCCGACAACCCGGGGCCCGCAGCCGTCCGCGAGATGGGGCGCGTCTGCTACCCGAGCGCTCACCGGGCCGTCGGCGCCCTGCGCGCGCTCGTGGAGCGCGCCGAGTTCGAGGCCCGCTGAAGACCCCGGCCCCGTGATCGCCCCCCAGAAAGCAAGCGGCCCGAACCACCTGTTGGTGGCTCGGGCCTCCCTGGGAAGGGGATTTGCTTGCGATGTACCAGTGATGTGGTCGCGAGCCGGGTCGTGGTGTCAGCGTTTCTGGCATTTTTTCTGGAACCGGGGAAATCTGCGGTGAGGGGGCCGTGAGGCGCCTCTCGGGGCGCACCGCGCCAGTTGGCCCCGCGGGACCAGGTCTCGCGCCATCCCGCTCAGCCGCCCCCGGCGCCGACCCTGAGCCGCTCCGCGAGCCGCTCGGGGTGCTCGACCGTGACGAGGAGCGCCCATCCCTTCCGCGTCGGCACGTACACCGC
Organism: uncultured Spirochaetaceae bacterium; assembly: GCA_964474355.1. Lineage (GTDB taxonomy): Bacteria > Myxococcota_A > UBA9160 > UBA9160 > UBA4427 > CAYYSY01. Next base: position 12,461 of record CAYYSY010000406.1, read on the forward strand.
CCGGTCCCCGCTCGTCAGGAAGACCAGCGCCTTCTCACCGGACGCGAGCTTGAACCAGCCCGCCGCATAGCCAGGTAGCCCCGTGCCCCAGGTGCGCCACTTTGGCCGGTACGGAGAGTCGCCGCGGATCGGCACGACCTCGACGCG
>CAYYSY010000407.1:0-22176 GCA_964474355.1 uncultured Spirochaetaceae bacterium
GCCGCCTTGTTCTTCTTCTCCTGGGCCTGTGCGCTGGCAAGCGGCATCAGGACCAACAGCGCCACGATGGCGCTCGTGATGATCGATCTCATTGCAGGAGTCCCCCCATAGGAGTTGTGAATAGTCGTTCACTCGCGGAGCCCCACCCTGCCAGCGTGCGCCGAGTGGCGTCGGCCCCACGTGCGCCGCGATGCACGCATCGCACGCGACCGGAGGGTCCCGCGGAAGATCGACCGATGACGCGTCCAACGGCTGATCGGTGACCCGAACCCACCGGATGAGGACTTTTTGGACCGAGCAACGTTCGGGCCAGCTCGAGCAGCGCCGGGGGCGTGAGGTCGCGCCTCGGCGCCTGGCTGCGGACGCTCCGCATCGCACGGTCGGGGTACTCGCCCTCCTTGGGGCTGCCGAGCGTCCGGGCTTCGGGGATCACGAGCCGATCGTCCTCAGCGCCGAGCCCGGCGAGCCGAAGACGCCGCCGAGGCTCAACGAGCCGTCGTGGCCGAAATGCTTGCGGTCGAACGAGATGGACATGAGGCGGGTCTGGCGCCCCGCATCGCCGGCGGGCCGAGACCGGGCACCGGACCTCGATCGTGCCCCGGCTCCCGAAACGAGAACGCCCCTCCCGGCATGCGACCAGGAGGGGCGTTCGCGACTCATCGGCCCGACAGGGCCAGTGTGCCTTCGGCTAGAAGACGAACTTGCCGCCGAGCGTGTAGACGCCGGTCGCGCCGCCGACGCTGCCGCCGTTCTTGAAGCCGCCCGTGGTGTTCAGGCTCGCATCGGTGTAGAGGCCGATGTGGTCGGTGATCATCCAGTCGATGCCGGCGCCGAGCCGGTAGATGAACGTGCCGGTCTTGCTGCCGCCCTTGACCTTGAAGTTACCGCCACCCATGCCCATCACGACGTAGGGCTGGAATGCGTCGAGGGTCTTCGGCGCGAGCAGACCGATCGGGTAGACCTTGCCGTTGAACGTGATGCCGAACTGGCGCGTCTTTCGGCCGTCGTCCTGCTCGCGACCACCCCAGTACAGGTCGGCGTCCGCGCCGAGCCAGTGAATGAAGCGGTAGCCGACGGCCGCATTGAAGCCGATGTTCGCGCTGTCGGATCCACCATAGTTCGTGCGGACGACCGCGAGACCGCCCTGGGCGTAGAGGCCCTTCGCCGCCTCGTACTTCGTGCCGGCCGCCTTGTTCTTCTTCTCCTGGGCCTGTGCGCTGGCAAGCGGCATCAGGACCAACAGCGCCACGATGGCGCTCGTGATGATCGATCTCATTGCAGGAGTCCCCCCATAGGAGTTGTGAATAGTCGTTCACCCTCGGAGTCCCGCCCTGCCAGCGTGCGCCGAGTGGCGTCGGCCCCGTGTGCGCCGCGATGCGCTCATCGCAACTGCCCGGAGGGACCGGCGGAAGTTTGACCGATGACTTGTCCAACTGCTATCCGCGGCGCCTGATTTTATTCCCGAAATCGTCAACCAAAACGGTGTTGTAGGTCACAAGATGCGAGTGACGTTGCGCTCAGTCCCGTACTGAGGGACATTCGACCAATACGAGACGCACCGTTCCCTATCTCTCCTCCCCGCCGTCGACGAGGCCCGCCCCCCCGAATCCCGGGCGGGGCCGGGACGCGCCGATCGGCGGACCAGCCGACACCGAGCATCCCGCCATGGCCCAGACCAAGACCGCCCCGAGCCAATCGAAGAAGGAAGCCCTCGAGGCCGAGCTCCGCACGTTCGTGGGCAAGCCGATCGCGCCGAAGGCGCCGGCCCGCGACCCCGTGAACGAGCCGATGATCCGGCAGTGGTGCGACGCCATGGGCGAGACGCACCCGGCCTACCTCTCGAGCGACACGGCAAAGAGCACGATCCACGGCGAGGTCGTCGCGCCGCCCACCATGCTCCAGGCCTGGGTCATGGAGGGCTGGATCATGCATGAGGGCTATGACGTCCCGCGCAACGAGCAGCATCGCCTCCACAAGGTGCTGACCGACGCTGGCTATACGGGCGTACTCGGTACGAACACCGAGGAGCACTACGAGCGCTACCTCAAGGTCGGCGACGTCGTGCACGCTCAGACCTTCATCGACGAGATCAGCGAGGAGAAGGCCACCGCCGCAGGCATCGGCTACTTCATCACGACCCGCACCGTCTTCGAGGACCAGCACGGCGAGCCGCTCGGCTGGATGACCTTCCGCGTGCTGAAGTTCAAGCCGGCCCAGGCGCAGGCCGCTGCCGGGGGCGACGATGGCGCGGCCGCGATGCCGTCCGCGCCGAGCCGCATCAAGCCTCCGATGGCTCACGACAACGGCTGGTGGTGGGAGCGCGTGGCCGAGGACGGCGTGCTGCCGATCCAGCGCTGCACCGATTGCGACAAGCTGCGCCACCCACCCAGACCGATGTGCGATGCGTGCGGCAGCGTCGCCTACGACTCGATCGACGCGTCCGGTCGGGGCACGGTGCACACGTTCACCGTCATGCACTCGCCGCAGATTCCCGGCTACGCCTACCCGCTCGTCGGTGCGCTGATCGACCTCGAGGAAGGCGAGCGCATCGCCTCGAACGTCGTCGGGTGTGCGCCGGAGGACGTCTCGATCGGCATGGCCGTGGAGGTCGTCATCCACGAGGACGAAGACGGCTTCAAGCTGCCGATGTTCCGGCCGGCTCTCGATGCAGCCAAGGGAGGGGCCTGAGTCATGGCCGAGACGCTCTCATCCGCAGAGACCGAGGTCGGCCAGGCGCTGCCCGATCTCGACATCCCCGTGACGTCGACCCTCGTGGTCGGCGGCGCAATGGCCTCTCGCGACTACACGCCGGTCCACCACGATGCGGGCGAGGCACGGAAGCAGGGCCTGCCCGACGTCATCATGAACATCCTCACGACGCAGGGGCTGTGCTCGCGCTACGTGACCGATTGGGCGGGGCCGAACGCGCTCGTGAAGAGCGTCAAGACGAAGCTCGGTGGCCCGAACATGCCCGGCGACACGCTGAAGCTCCGCGCCAAGGTCGTGCGCGCCGAAGGGACGGAAGTCGACGTCGAGATCGAGGGGAACAACAGCTGGGGCAACCACGTGACCGCGACGTTCACCCTCGAGCTGCCCGCCTGAGCCCGCCCCTCACCTCATCACCGCGAACCCGGACCGAAGAGAGACGCGATGCCTACCTCCCTCCACAACGAAGCCGCCATCGTCGGCGTCGGCCAGACCGCATACACCAAGAACTCGGGTGTGAGTGAGCTTCAGCTCGCATGCGAAGCCGTCCGCAACGCGATCCGCGACGCGGGGCTCCAGCCCTCGGACGTAGACGGTCTGGTGACCTTCACCATGGACTCGAGCGACGAGGTCGAGGTCGCACGCGCCGTCGGCGTAGGCACGATGACCTTCTTCAGCCAGATCAACTACGGCGGCGGCGCCGCGGTGGGGCTCGTGCACCAGGCGGCCATGGCCGTGGCGACCGGCGCCGCGAAGACCGTGGTCGTCTACCGGGCGCTGAACGGCCGCTCGGGGCAGCGCATGGGACAGGGCGTCAGCGGCAACATCATCACGAGCGATACGATCCACTGGTCCTGGTACATGCCGTACGGAATGCTCACGCCGGCGAGCTGGATCGCGCTGCAGGCGCAGCTCTACATGCACAAATACGGCGCAACCAGCGAGAGCCTCGCCCACGTCGCCATCACCCAGCGCAAGCACGCCAACAACAACCCGAACGCCGCCATGCAGCACAGGACCATGGACATGGACGACTACCTGGCCTCGCGGATGATGTGCGAGCCGCTTCGGCTCTTCGACTGCTGCCAGGAGGACGACGGCGGCTGCGCGCTCGTCATCACCACGCCCGAGCGCGCAAAGGATCTCGCCCAGCCGGCGGCGATCATCCGCGGCGTATCCCAGGCCTCGTACGACGGCCAGGAGCAGATGACGAGCTTCTACCGCGACGATCTCGCCTACCTGCCCGAGATGGAGCTCGCCGCGAAGCAGGTCTACACCCAGAGCGGCCTCGGCCCCGACGAGATCGACGCCGCATGCCTCTACGACGCGTTCACGCCCGAGGTGCTGATGCAGCTCGAGGCATTCGGCTTCTGCGGCAAGGGCGAGGCGAAGGACTTCATCACCGAGGACTCCCTCGGCGTGAACGGCCGACTCCCGAACAACACGCACGGCGGACTGCTCAGCGAGGCCTACATCCACGGTGTGAACAACATCGCCGAGGCCGTACAGCTCGTGCGGGGTACGTCGTGCAACCAGCCCGACGGCGTCGAGCACGTGCTCGTGTCGAGTGGCGTCGGTGTGCCGACCGGCGCGATGATCCTCGGGAAGGCGTAGAATCCCGCGGCGTACGAGAGCAGGAGCTCACCCGATGCCGAGCCTCACCCAGGATCAGATCGAGCACTACCGCGAGCACGGCTACGTCGTCGTGCCCGGCGTCCTCACCGGGGACGAGATGGAGCGCTATCGCACGCGAGCGCGAGAGATCGTGCTCGGCGACGTGCCGGAGAGCGCCGCCAATCGCCGAGTCGTCGACATCGCATACGCCAAGGGCCTGCGCCCGATGCCCGAGGACCCCGAGCACGCGATCTGGAAGATCATGAATCCGGATCGCTTCGACGCGACGTTCCAGGACTTCATGCGGACGCCCGCCGTGCTCGACGCGGTCGAGAGCCTGCTGGGCCCCGATCTCATCGCGTTCCTGCTGATGTTCATCTACAAGCCGCCGCACCTCGAGAGCTCGGTCCACCCCTTTCATCAGGACGCGCTCTACTTCCCCTTCCAGCCCCAGAATCTCTGCTGCGGTGTCTGGATCCCCCTCGATGACGTCGACGCCGACAACGGCACGATCGAGATCGTGCCCGAGTCGCACGAGCGCGACCTGATGAAGCACGAGGTCCGCGAGGGCATCAACTTCGGCGCGCTCGCCGCTGCGGACGTCGAGGGCAACGCCGAGGAGCACGCAAACTCGATCGCGATCGAGATTCCGGCCGGCAACTGCCTGCTCTTCAACACCCGGATGCTGCATCGCACCGGCGGCAACCGCACCGGGCGACACCGGCGAGTGATGACGCTCCACATGGCCAGCGCGAAGTGCGAGCCCACCGGCCCGCAGTTCAGCGAGTTCGGCTTCACCTCGGTTCGCGGGCGCACCTACGAGGGCTGCCTGCAGCCCGTCGAAGCGCCGAATCTCGCCATTCGACACCAGATGGTGTAGGCAAGACGCCAGTACCCCCCGGCCGGGGCATTGTGCCCCGCGCGCGGTGCGCGTATCGGTCCCGAATCCGGGACATCTCGCACGCAGCCTGCCACTGAGACAGCAAGGATTCATCCGAACGGCCGTTTCGCCGATGACTCCATCCGAGGGGGGCATCGCTGTCTCCCGACGACCGGGAGAGAAGCGGCAGTGACGCCCAACGAGATCCTGCAGTCCGTCGCCGGGACCATCTACATGGCGACCATCACCACGGTGGGCATCCGCCTCGTGGTGCTGGCCCGACGAAACCGCGCCGTGCCCGAGCTGCTGCTCGGCGTGTCACTGCTCGTCGGCGGCACATTCGGCGCCGTGATCGAAGCGGCGGGCATGAGCGGCACCGTCTATTTCGATGCACGGGTGGCCGGCACGCTGCTCGCGGTCGGGAAGGCGCTCGGCATCGTCGGCTTCCTCTGCCAGGCCCTGTTCATCCGCGGCGTCTTCCGCCCGCACTCGGCGTGGGCGACCGCGCTGGTCGGCGCCATCGTTTTCGGCCTCCTCGCGACCTACACCGCGTTCTGGGCAGCCGGTACCTACTCGAGCGGCGTGATGCCGCTGCCGATCTTCCTCGTCGAGCTCGCCGGACGCTGCGTCGGCTCGGTCTGGCTGATCACCGAGTCGATCCGCTACTACGGCTTCATGAAGAAGCGCCTGGCGCTCGGCATCGCCGAGCCGATCGTCGCCGACCGCTTCCGGCTCTGGGCGATCGCGGCCATCGCCGGCCTCGTGCTGCTCGCGACCTCGGCGCCGCCGGTCATCTGGCCGACGAGCGATTCGTCCTGGCTCGATCTGCTGATCCCGGTCTTCGCCGTGTGCGGCGTGCTCTCGAGCGGGACGTACCTGCTGGCGTTCTTTCCGCCCGCGCCGTACCGCCGCTGGGTCGAGGCGCGGCTGGGCGCCGACTCTGGTCAGTAGCCCATCATATCCGCGAAGTTCTGCGAGTAGAACCGGTCGCGGACACCCGCACTCGCCGACTCCATCGTCGCCTCGAAGCGGGCGATCGGGTCGCGCCCGCCCTCGGGATGCGGGTAATCCGACGAGAAGAGCAAGAGCTCCTCACCCGCCTGCTCGACCAGCCAGCCGACCGGCTCCGTCGGGAAGGGCGTGAACTTCACCTGTCGGCGGATGTAGTCCGAGGCTGCCAGGGGTAGGCGCAACGCGGGCTCCGTCTTCTGGAAGGTCCCCTGTGCGATGTCGAGCCGCTTCAGCCACGGCACGACCCAGATCGCTCCCTGCTCGATGCATCCACCCCGAAGGCCGGGGAACTTCTCGAGCACGCCGTCGAGCGCCATGCACGCCAGAAACGTCTCTGGCATGTGGTGCAGCACCATGTAGTCCTTGCTGCGAATGTTCTCGCCACCGCCCAGGAAGTCGGTGGTCTCGGGCTTGCCGTTCTCGTGGAACGCACGCGGCAGCGGCCGCCCTCCCCCGCCGATGTGCAGCATGAACGGGATGCCCTCGTCCTGCAGCCCGCCCCAGAACGCATCGTGATCGGGATGGAAGGGCGAGACGCCGGCCCGATGAGAGCCCGGATGGGACGGCACCAGGATCGCGCCGCAGCCCAGACGGATCGCCTCGCGTGACTCCTCGGCGACGCGAGCGGGATCTCCCCAGGGCACGAAGCCGACGGCGATCATACGCTCGTCGTCGGCGCAGAACTCGGCCATCGCGCGGTTGTGGGCGCGGGTGCCGCCGTAGACGAGGTCGGGATCGTCGCCACCCGCGAACTGGGTCGCCGCGAACGTGCTGAAGACGAGCTGCTTGTCGAAGCCGAGCAGGTCGAGAGCGCGACTCCGCTCGGAGGGATCGAAGGCACCGAGGGCGTTCCAGCCCTTCGCCTTCATGAGCGCGTCTTCGAGGGCCGCGCCCTTTGCGGCGTCGCCGCGCCGCGCCTCGGCTTCGGCCACCGCCTTCTCTGCCAGCGCGCCTGCAGCCCCCAGGTAGAGCGGGCGGATCTTGTCGCGCACGCCGGGGTCGGCGTAGTCTGCGAGCCAGTCCGATAGCTCCATGACGTGGCTGTCGGCGTCGTAGTAGGTGCGGCCTTCGGCGTAGGGCATGACGACCTCCTCGGCCGTCCATCCTACGGTGGGGAGTCACACGCGACAACGCGAATCGGCACGGACCCCTGCGAGGGGTGACACCCTCAGATGCGGAAGCGGCCGACCTCTTCGTCGAGCACACGCGCGCGCTCGGAAAGCTCCCCCAGGCTCTCCTGCATCCCCGTCCGGCGATGGTTGCTCTCGCCCACCGCCTCGCGGAAGACCTGGATGGCTTGCAGAATCTGGTCGCCCTGCTTCGCCTGCTCCTTGGTCGACGCGAGGATCTGCTCGATCCGCGAGGCCACCACCTCCACGCTCTTGGTGATGTGCTCGCTCTCCTTGCGCTGCTCCTGGGTCGAGAGCTTGATGCGCTGACCGAGGTCGCGCATGTGCTCCACCGCGCGCGTGATGTCGGTGCTCGCGTTGTCCTGCTCGTGGGTGCCGCGATTCAGCTGCTCGGCGATCGTGCGGAGCTGGGTCATCTGCTCCTCGACCTTCTCGATGTCGCGGGTCTGGCCCTCGGTGGCCGACACGATGTCGTCGACGCGCCGCGCCGACTCCTCGGCCGCCTCGCCGATGCCGCGCAGGATCGTACCTGCCTCGCGCGAGAGGGTCACTCCATTGCGCACGCGCGCGTTGCCGGTGTTCATCGCGTGCACGGCCGATTCGACGCCGCCCTGCACCGCGGTGATGAGCTCGGAGATCTCGCGCGTCGATCCGGCGGTGCGCTCTGCGAGGTTGCGCACCTCCTCGGCGACCACCGCGAAGGCGCGGCCGTGCTCGCCGGCCTGGCTCGAGATGATCGCGGCGTTCAGGGCGAGCAGGTTCGTCTGCTCGACCACGCCCTCGATGACCTTCACGATCTCGCCGATCGAGCCCGACTTCTCCGAGAGATCGAGGATGATCGTCTCGAGCCCCTCGAAGCTGACCTGGATCTCCTGCATGCCGCGCACGGTCTCGTCGACGCTCTTGACGCCCTCGGCGGCCTGATCGGCGGCCTTGGCCGAGAGCCCGTGGGTCTCGCGCGCATTGCCCTCGACGCGCTTCACGGCGCCGAGGAGAAGCTGCAGCGCGCCCGAGGTCGACTCGCTCGAGCCGTTCAGGATGTCGGCGCTCTGGGCGATCTCGCGGATCGCCGTCGTCATCTCGACGACCGACGACGCGGTCGCGTCGATGGTCTCCGAGAGGCTGTCCATGTGGGTCGCGATCTGGCCGATGGCGACGTCCATCTGCGTCGCAGCGGCCGACGTCTCCATCGCCGTGCCCGAGAGCGTCTCGACGTTCGTATTCACGTCGCTGATCGAGTGATGGATACGCTCGATCGCCTCCGAAGTGCCGTCGACGGCCTGCTCCTGCCGAGCGGCGTCACTCTCCATCGACTCGCCGGCGAGCTCGAGCGTCGAGGTGACGCCACCGACCGCGCGCGTGTTCTCGCGCACCTGTGAGACGAGCCCGCGCAGGCTCTCCGCCATGCGGTTGAAGGCGCGCGCGAGCTCACCGATCTCGTCGTCGGAGCTGACGGCCACCTGCACCGACAGGTCACCCTCGCTCATGCGGCCCGCGCCGTCGACGAGGTCGATGATGGGTGTCGCGATCTGGCGGCGCATCAGGGTCGCGCCGAGATAGCAGAAGCCCAGAGCGGCCAGCATCACGCCGGCCACGATCATCAGGAAGATTCGGGTGAACTCCGTCAGCTGACGGGTATCCATCTGGATGAAGACGAGCCCCTGCTGCTCTCGGTCGATCAGGATCGGCTCGGCCAGCTCGAGGCGGCCGGGCGCGAAGCGGTGGCCGGGCTTCGGCGCCTGGGGCACCTCGAAATCAATCACGTCCTCGCGCAGGTAGCCCGCAAACGCGCTGCCGACGTGGTCGTAGACCACCGCCGCCGTCACGTGCTCATGGGCTGCGAGCGCGCTGAGGGTCTCCTCGGCCGTCTGCGAGTCGCTGAAGAGCAGCGAGGCAGAGGAGTTCATGCCGACGACGCGGGCGAGCACCTCGCCCTCACGCACCATGTCGCTCCGGAAGGCCACGAACTGGAACCAGAAGATCGCCGCGGACACGAGGACCAGGGCGATCACCGTGGTGAGCATGTAGCTCACGACCAGACGATTGCGGATCGACGTGGATCCGGACAGCGCGGATCCCGAGAGCTTGAACCTGGATTCCATCTCGCGGGCCTACTCCACCACCTGAGCGATGCGCAGGAGCCGAGAGCTGATCTTCAGCCCGGCTGCATCCGCCGCCTTCTTGTTGATCACGAATCGGATCTTGTCGTCGACGGTGACGAAGTTGGCGACGCCGCCGCGCTTCGCGAAGCCGTCCGTATCGGACACCGTCAGCACGCTGCGCCGGGCGAACGTCGCGAGCACCTCGCTCTCGTCTCCCTTGCGCGAGGCATCGACGTAGAGGATGTGGCAGCCGCGCGCGCCGAGGACGCTGTCCCTGGGCTCGACGACGACCTCGCGATTGCCGACGCTGCGACCGCTGATGCTCTCGGTGGCGATTGCGATGAAGCCCGTATCGCCGAGCACGCAGATCTTGACCGGAGCCGTGGCATCCGCGAAGGCGGCCTCGGGCCACTCGACGAAGCGCACGAAGTTGAACAGGTAGGCGGCCTGGACGTCGTTCGCAGAGGGGCTGTCCGCGGCTCGGGCCTGAAGACCGGCGAGCCCCAGGATGGTGAGCAGGCAAGCCGCCACGGTGCCGAGCAGCATGCGAGTCGAGGTCGACTTCATCGAACCCTCCGAGTAGCGGCGAGGCAAGCGACCGCGTCGTGGTGTCGCGTGGGCCTCGAGACCCCCCTTCGGCCGCCACCACCCGGCCGATGAGACGATCTGCGGATCGGGCGCCTGGAACGCCCTCTCATCGGCACGAAACCGGCAGAAGTGGAACGCAATCTGCAGGCGGTAGGTAGAACGAGTCGCAAGCCCGCCGGACTAGGGGAGATCACGTAGGGGAGAGTCTCGACAACGGGGACGCATCGGGCCGGATCGGCCGCCGGGGCGGGGCATCGGCTCGCATTGCAGCGTGCGCCTTGCAGCTCGAGCGGAATGCGGCCCGGAGGCGACGAGCGCGCGCGGTGTCGCGCCGGAGCTCAGCCGAGGTGGGCTTCGAGCGCCGCGCGGACCGTCTCGGGATCGGACCGCTGCTGGTAGTTGTCCGCCTGGTCCATCCACACGATGGTGCCGCTCGCATCCGCGAGGATCGTCGTCGGCACGGGCTGCGGGCGACCCGGCGGACCGGTCTGGATCAGCTGGTTTCGAAGCCCGTAGCGGTCAGTCACCGCGAGGTCGGGGTCGGCGACCATGATCGCCTGCAGGCCGTGTTTGCGCCGGCCCCTCCGGATCGCAGCCGGCCGGTCCGTGCAGACGGTCACGATCTGGACGTCACGTCGATCGAGCTCGGGCCGAAGCTCCTCCCATCGCCGTAACTCGGCGACACAATACGGTCACCAATGGCCGCGGAAGAACTTCAGCAGGATCGGCCGTCCCTCGAGTCCCGAGAGCGTGAACGGCTGCTCGTCGTCGCCCGGCGCCGTGAAGTCGGGGAGCTTCATCCCGACGCGCACCGCGTCGGGCGCGACACGCTGCCCACCGACCGCGACCAGCGCGACCAGCATGGCGCCACCGGCGAGCGCGACGCCACCCGCGAGACCGCCGGCGAGACCGGGTGCACGTGCGAGCGCCAGCGCGCCGAGCGCCGCGGCCACCGCCCAGGCTGCAGCATACGGTACGCGGCTGCCCTTCAGGTCGACGGCCGTGGCCTTGCGGAACCACAGTATCGTCGTTGCGACCAGCAGCCCCAGGGCCAGCCAGCCCAGCACGAATCCGCTCATCTCGACCTCGTCGTTGCGGCCACCGGGGCCGTCGTGTGGCTCGCATTGTCGCATGCCTCGCCCGACGCGACGAGGGCGCGGCGCCTGACGGGTTCGATGCCCGGCGTTACGCTTCGTTCTCCCGATTCGACCGAAATGGCGACGCGAGATCGATCGATAGAGACGAGAGACAGAAGAGGAATCCCATGGAGCGCCCCATCCTGCTCGCCGGCGTGCCCGGCTCCCCCTACTCACGCAAGATGCGAGCCGTGCTTCGCTACCGGCAGATCCCGCACCGATTCCTCATCGCCCATACGCCGTCGGTGCAGTCGCTGCCTCCCACGCCCCGCCCCCTGCTGCCGGGCATGTGGCTGCCGAAGGGGACCGACGAGTGGGATGCGATGAGCGACTCGACGTTCCAGATCGCGAAGCTCGAGGACCTCTTCACCGAGCGACACGTCCGGCCGAGCGATCCGGGCATCGCCTTCCTCGACGATCTGATCGAGGACTACGGCGACGAGTGGGTCACGAAGCAGATGTTCTTCTATCGCTGGGGCATCGAGGAGAACGTCGACCACGCTTGCAACGCGCTGCCACTCTGGAACATCGGGGTGCCCGACGCGTTCGTCGAGCAGTTCCGCGGCACGTTCGGTCAGCGCCAGATCGACCGACTCTCGGGCATCGTGACGGGCGATCTCGAGGTGTGCGGGCCGATCATCATGGACAGCTACGAGCGGCTGCTCGCGATCCTGCGCGACCGCCTCGTGACGAGCCACTTCGTGCTGGGCAGCAGGCCCGGCGCCGGCGACTTCGGCCTCTACGGCCAGCTCACCCAGCTCGTGCAGGTCGAGCCCACCTCGACGGCCGATGCGCGCCGGATCGCGCCTCGCGTCATGAGCTGGGTCGACGTCGTCGAGGATCTCTCGGGCCTCGACGTCGAGGCCGACGCGGGCTGGGACGATCGTGGCGCCGTAGCCGCGGGCGTGCGCGATCTGCTCGCTGAGATCGGACGCACCTACGTACCCTTCATGCTCGCGAACGCGGCCGCCATCGACGCCGGCCAGGAGCAGATGGAGTGCGAGATCGACGGCCGGAAGTACTGGCAGAAGTCGTTCGGCTACCAGCGCAAATGCGTGGGCTGGCTGCGCGACACGTACGCGGCGCTGTCCGACGACGATCGTGGCTGGGTGGATGCGACGCTCGCCGGCACGGGCTGCGAGGCCCTCGTCGCCTAGGCCCTGGAGCCGCGTTCAGCTGCCCGCCGCGTCCGACACGACCCGCGCCGCGTTCGCCTGCAGGCGCAGGAGCAGCCGGGCCAGCTGCTGACGCTCCTCGCGAGAGATGTCCAGGCGGAGCGCAGCGCGCACCTCTCGGTCGATCGCGTGGATCGGCCCGACGAGCTCCTTGCCTGCGGGAGTCACCGAGACGAGCCAGGCCCGCCTGTCGTCGGGATCGGCCTCACGTTCGACGAGACCCCGCCGCTCGAGCCCGTCGATCATGGTGCCGGTCGCGGCCCGCCCGACGCCCAGCCCCTTTGCGAGCTGGGTCTGTCGGAGCGGGCCGCGTTCTTGCTGGTGCTCGAACAGGTAGGCGATCAGACTCGCCTGCGTGAGGTTCAGCTCGAGCGCCGCGTAGGCCTGGTCGTACGCGATGCGGATCGCGCGCGACGTCGCCATGAGCGTCGACTCGACGCGCTGCCAGGGCGGCGCGTCGAGCTCGTGCCCGGGCCTCGCACTCGCGGTGTCGGCCGGCGGCATGCCGCGCCTCCCGAGCCGCCCCGCCCTACTCGCGGCGCAGCAGCGTGCCCGTGCCGAGACCACCGCCGCAGCACATGGTCACGATCGCGTGCTCCTTGTCGGCGCGCACGAGCTCGTGCACGGCCTTCGTCAGCAGGACCGCGCCGGTCCCGCCGAGCGGGTGACCGAGCGCGATCGCACCGCCGTTCGGGTTCACCGTGGCCATGTCGGCCTTGAGCTCCTTCTCCCATGCGAGCACCACGGACGCGAACGCCTCGTTGATCTCGACGAGGTCGATGTCGCCCATCGACATGTTGTTGCGCTCGAGCAGGCGCTGGGTGGCGCCGATGGGTCCGGTCAGCATCAGCACCGGATCCGAGCCCGTGAGGCAGGTATCGACGACGGTGGCCTTGGGCGTCACGCCGAGGGCCTTCGCCTTGGCGCGGGTCATGAGCAGCACCGCGCCCGCGCCATCGGAGATCTGCGACGAGGTGCCGGCGGTGTGCACGCCGTCGGGCAGGTTCGTGCGCAGCCCGGCGAGCGTCTCGACGTCGGTCTCGCGCAGCCCCTCGTCCTTCGTGATCGTCGTCATCGACTCGAGCGGGTTGCGGTCCTCGTCGAGCTCGGGCGCCTCGATCGGCGTGATCTGCGAGCCGAAGCGATCGTCGGCCCAGGCCTCGGCCGCGCGTGCCTGGCTCTGTGCGCCGAACGCGTCGGTGTCCTGGCGACTGATGCCCCACTGCTCGGCGATGCGGTCGGCGCCCTGGAACTGCGACGTCCACTCGTAGTGATCCCAGTAGGCCTTGGTCACGGGCTTGCCCACGTCGGGCTCCCTCGGAATCGTCGCGCCCATCGGCACCCGGCTCATCACCTCGACGCCGCAGCCGATGGCCGAGTCGACGACGCCGCTCTTGACCAGGCCATACGCGAGGTTCGTCGCCTGCTGGGACGAGCCGCACTGGGCATCGACGGTCGACGCCGGCGTCTCGAGCGGGAGACCGGCCGCCAGCCACGCGCCGCGCGCGACGTTCATCGTCTGCATGCCGACCTGGCCGACGCAGCCGCCGATCACCTGACCGACCTCCTTCGGGTCGATGCCAGCGCGGTCGATCAGCGCCTTCTGGACCTGACCGAGCAGATCGAGGGAGTGGGCGCCCGAGAGTCCGCCCTTGCGGCGGCCGAGCGGGGAACGGACGGCATCGACGATGACGACGTCGGAATCGGACATGTGGATCTCCTCTCGGGCTCGGACGCCCGGGCTGGGTGGGGCCTGCGCGGCCCGGCCCCGTTCAGTGGATGGTGAGATAGAGACGAATCGAACGATTCGCAGCAAGCGCTCGTGTACGGGCTCGGGGGGCGCCCGCAGAAAGTAAGTTAGCGTACTATTTCGCGGCGCCAGCCCCGCGACGGAATGGGCGGATCGCGAGTCGCCCCACCCCCTGAACGCACGAGCGCCTCCCCGCACCGCCCGTTGGGCGGCGGCGAGGAGGCGCCAGCACGCTTCGTCCGTTCGAACCCGCTGCGCGCGCCGAACCCCGCCCGTCGCGCGTGTGCCCCGGCCCGCGTGACCGGGGGCAGGTGTCCGGTGATCAGCCCATCAGGTAGAGGAACTCCTCCTGAACGACCTTGCCGTTCTTCACGGTGTAGAGCCCCACCTCCTCCATCGCCCCACGCTCGCCCGTCGGCTTGAACGTCGTGTCGAGGTTGAAGCGGATCACGAACTGGTCGTCACGCAACCCGGCGTAGGGGCCGGTCGCAGTGCTCTCGTGGATCTCGTGGTTCTCGTACCACCACGCGCCCTTCTGCTTGACCGCCTCGATGCCGTCCATGCGGGCCGGTCCCGACTCGCCGTCCTGGCCCTCGATGCTCACGATCTTCTCGTCATAGAAGCGCTCTACGGCCTCCTCGCCCTTTCCAGCGTTGCTGAGGGCGACGATCTGCTGACCGATCTCGATGTTCGACGCGTCCGACATGGGTTGCTCCTTCACTTCGGGGTTGGGGGACCCCGCCCAGGTCTCGAAGGGCTCTGGCGTCCAGGGACCCGCACCGGGCCGCCGTGGCCCGACGCCCTGGAGTGTACGCAGGTCGAGACCCGACCGGCACGCGCCGAGAGCCGGGCTGCTGACACGCATTGTCACGGGCGCGGAGCGGCTGGGGACGACCCGTGTCACCAGCTCCGCGCGTTACCCTGCCCCCATGCCCTTCGACCCGACCCCGCTGCTCGATCCCCGCGCGTGCGCCGTCGTCGTGTTCGAGTGTCAGGAGGGCGTCATCGGCGAAGCGAGCGCCCTGCCCGGCCTCGCCTGGGCGGTGCGCGAGACCGACGTGGTCGGGCACGTCGCGACTCTCGCCGAGGGCGCGCGCCGAGCCGGCGTTCCGGTCGTCTACGCCACGCTGCGGCAGAGACCGGGGGACGCGGCGCCGCCCGGCACGACGCCCCTCGAGCATCGGCTGCAGCGCGAGGCCGGCGGTGGCGATGCGGAGGCCCTCGACATGGGCCCCGTCGTGTCGGGTCTCGCACCGGCGCCGGGCGACGTCGTCGTCGAGCGGCACCGCGGCCTCACCGGCTTTCACGGAAGCGGGCTCGACGCGGCGCTGCGCGAGACGGGCGCCCGGACCATCGTACTCGCCGGCGTCTCGCTCAACATCGGCATCCCGGGCACCGCGATCGAGGCCGTGAACCACGGCTACACGGTGGTCGTACCGCCCGACTGCGTGGCGGCCGATCCGGCGGAGCATGCCGAGGCGGCCCTCCGCCACTCGATCCGCCCCGTCGCATTCCTGGTCGACAGCGCCGATATCCTCGCCGTGTGGTCGCCCTGAAGCGGCGTGGCGCGACCCCTCCCACCTTCGCCATCATCGCCCGTCCCAATCCGAGGAGGCGCCCCGTGTCCGACTTCACGCTCACGATCGACGGCCAGTCCGTCGCGACAGACAAGACCTTCGAGGTCATCGACCCCGCGACCGAGAGCGTGTTCGCTCAGGCGCCGGATGCGTCGCGCGCCGACCTCGACCGCGCGGTCCAGGCCGCGAACGCAGCCTTCCCGGGCTGGCGGGACACACCCCTGGAAGAGCGCCGCAAGGCGCTGCTCCAGCTGGCCGACCGCGTCGAGGCGGCGCTTCCCGAGCTCGCCGACCTGCTCGTCCACGAGCAGGGCAAGAGCCGCATGAACGGCGCCATGGAGGCCGGTATCTCGGCAATGTGGATCCGCGCCGTGGCGGGGACCGACCTGCCGGTCGAGGTGCTCTCCGAGGACGACACGAAGCGCGTCGAGCTGCGCCGCAAGCCGATCGGCGTCGTCGGTGCGATCACGCCATGGAACTTCCCGCTCGTACTCTCGGTGTGGAAGGTCGCTCCCGCCCTCGCAACCGGGAACACGATGGTGCTCAAGCCCTCGCCCTACACGCCGCTCACGATCCTGCGCTTCGGTGAGATCGCGCGCGAGGTGCTGCCGCCGGGCGTGCTCAACGTCGTCACCGGCGGTGACGAGCTCGGTCGCTGGATGACCGAGCACGACGACATCCACAAGATCTCGTTCACCGGCTCGGGGCCAACGGGCAAGAAGATCATGGCGAGCGCGTCGGGCAGCCTGAAGCGGATCACGCTCGAGCTCGGCGGCAACGACGCGGCCATCGTCCGCGCCGACGCCGACGTCGAGGCCATCGCCGAGCCCATCTTCAACATGGCCTTCCAGAACAGTGGCCAGGTCTGCGGCGCCATCAAGCGCCTCTACGTGCACGACGACGTCTACGACCGCATGTGCGATGCGCTCGCGAAGAAGGCGGGCAGCGTCACGGTCGGCCCAGGCGAGGCCGAAGGGACCGACTACGGCCCGGTGCAGAATCGGATGCAGTACGAGAAGGTCTGCGATCTCGCGAAGAGCGCTGCGGCCGACGGCGGGCGTTTCCTGTGCGGCGGCGAGCCTGCCGACGGACCGGGCTACTTCTTCCCGATCACGCTGGTCGCCGATCTGACCGACGGCCACCGGCTCGTCGACGAGGAGCCGTTCGGCCCGATCCTCCCCATCATCCGCTTCAGCGACGACGACGACGTCGTGCGCCGCGCCAACGACACCTCGTTCGGCCTCGGCGGCTCCGTGTGGAGCGTCGACGTAGACAAGGCCACCGACATGGCGGCACGCCTCGAGACCGGCTCGGCGTGGGTCAACCAGCACTTCGACCTGAGCCCGATGTTCCCGTTCGGCGGCGTGAAGCAATCAGGGGTGGGCGTAGAGAACGGGGTCGACGGCCTCCGTGAATTCACGACCTCGCAAGTCTTGAACGTCAAGAAGGGTTAGGGCTGCGAGCTTCTGCCCAGCCCCACCCCGGAGCTCGCGGGCTAGGCCGGCTCTTCCTTGGCCTCCTCGTCCACCGCGTCGAGCACCCGACGGATCGTCGCCTCGAGCTGCCCGAGGTCATAGGGCTTCGGCAGATACTCGGTGCGGGGCTGGCCGAGCTCCGGGGCGTCGAGCCCGAGCAGGCCCGAGACCAGCAGCGCCGGCACACCGGGACGAACGGTCCGGATCTGCTTCAGCGCCTCGAGGCCGTCGACGTGGGGCATCGTCACGTCGAGCAGGACGAGATCGACATCCTCGGGCGCACGCTCGAACACCTCGATGGCTTCGCGCCCGTCGACGGCCTCGACGGTCTCGTAGCCGGCGCGTCCGAGGACGCGCACGACGAGCCGCCGCAGCTTCTCCTCGTCGTCGGCCACGAGGATCCGCTCCCGTCCTTCGACTCGCACGCCCGGGCCAGTCGGATCTGCGGGCGCCACCGCCTCCGTGGTCGCGGGGATCAACACACGGAACGTGCTGCCCTCGCCGCGGACGCTGTCGACCTCGACCCAGCCGCCGTGCGACCGCACCGCGCCGTACACCACCGCGAGCCCGAGCCCCGTGCCCTCGTGCATCCCCTTCGTCGTGAAGAAGGGATCGAAGATGCGTTGCTTCGTCTCCTCGTCCATTCCCACGCCGTCGTCGCGCACGGAGAACTCGACGTAGACGCCGGGCGCGGCGTCCTCATGCGCGGGCCGGAGGATCTCCCGGCCCCGCACCGACAGCACGATCGTGCCCTCGCCTCGCAGCGCGTCGCGAGCATTCACGACGAGGTTGATCAGGATCTGCTGCAGCTGCGTCGGGTCGGCAGAGACAGCCGGCAGGTCGGCGGTCTCTTCGATGCGAAGATCGATGCTCGAAGGGAGCAGCGATCGCAGCAGGCCCATGACCTGCTCGACGATCCGGCTTGCCGGCACGACCTCCGCCTCGAGGGGCGCACGCCGCGCGAACGAGAGCAGTGAGCGCGTCAGCTCCGCGCAGTGCTCTGCGGCCTGGACCGCGTCGCCGAGGGCCGCCTTCGTCTCCGCGTCGTCCCCCTGCTTCGCGAGCACCAGGCGGGCGTTGCCGAGGATCGCCGTCAGCTGGTTGTTGAAGTCATGGGCGACGCCGCCCGCCAGCGTGCCCAGCGTCTCCATCTTCTGCGATTGTCGGAGCTGCGCCTGCAGTCGCCGCTCCTCGCTCACGTCGCGCGTCACCCAGACGCGCCCCGACACTCCGTCGCCCACGTCGTTCGGGATCGGCGCGCTGAAGACGAGCAGCTCCCGCTCGTCGGGCTGCGTGAGGGTGGCCGACACCGTAGACGGCGGCCCGTCGACTGCACCTTCGAAGGTGACTGCGAGCTCGGCCGCCCCTCGAACTCGCGCGGTCAGGTCGGCCGCCATGCACGACACGGGCTTGCCGATCCACGAATCGACCCCGCCCAGGCTCATGTGGAGGGCGAACGTGCCGTTCATCAGCTCGGTCGTGCCGGTCGGCCCCGCGACGAGGATGCCAGTGGGCGACGCCGCCAGCACCGAGCCGAGCACCCGTCGCTCATCGGCCAGGCGCGCCACGGCCTCGACGTGCTGCAGCGCCAGGCTGAGCTCGCTCGCCGCTGCGCGCAGGATCCCACGCTCGCTCTCCACGAAGGGCTCGACCCGGGTACGGCCGAGGACCAGGATGCCGAGCCAGTCGTCACCACGGTGCAGCGGGAGCAACGTGCCGGTGCGCATCCCGATCTCGGCGTAGAGCGGGTGCACCGGCAGATCCGGCAGCGCCAGCAGATCGTCGATGAAGATGGGCTCGCCCGTCGTCAGCACCTGCTGCGGCAGGGGGCGATCGGAGGTCGGGTTGGCGAGGTCGTCGGGCATCTCGACCTCGAAGTCGGAGAAGTAGTGGACGCACTCGAATCGCTGCTCGCGCTCTCGCAGCAGCCATGCGGCACCCGCGTCGATCGATATCCGCTCGCGCAGGCCCTCCATCGCGTCCTGGATCACGTCCTCGGGATCGCTCTGCGACGTGCCGGCGTGCGCGATCGTGCGCAGAAGCGCGAGATCCCGTATGTGCGACGCGCGCACCTGCTCGGACAGTGCGAGGATCTGCGTCAGGGTCAGCGCCATGGTCCCGAACATGCCGAGGCTGAAGTAGAACGACGAAGGCAGGGTGCCGTCGACGAGAAAGAGGGTATTCGTGATCTCGAATACGCCGAAGCCGATCAGCAGCGTTCCGAGGCCGGAGGCGATGGGCATGCCACCCGATCGACTGGCATGTGCGAGCACCAGCCAGCCGGCGATGAAGTCGGCCGGCGCCTCGAAGAGATAGACGCCGACGTCGCGGGCGAAATCGAAGCCGGCGACCCACGTGACACCCCGCACGAGCCCGATCACGAGGCCCAGGGGCACGAGGAAGCGCGGCACGGGTCGGCCCGTGAAGGCGAACGCACCGGCGAGCAGCAGCGCCGGGAACAGTGTCCCCGTGGCATGGGCGAGCAGATTGCTGGCGGTCCCCGGCACCATGCTCGTTGCGAGTGAGACGAAGAAGGCGATCCACGCCCACGCCCACCAGGTCGCCGACGAGCCCACCGCGATGCGGCGGACGTAGAAGAAGCCGATCCCCACGAATGCGCCGATCGTGCAGACGATGGCAGCCTTGTCGAGCAGTGTGTCGTCCATTCGTTCCCAGTCCCGCAGGACCACATTCAGCCAGCGCGATCGGGCGATCGCTACATTGCCTCGCCGAGCTCCGCGCCGCACGCGCACTCAGAGCCGCACGGCGGGCCACCCCCCCCTCGCGGCGCTCTCAGCGCCTCCCGATGGATCGGAAGAACGGGCCGAGGGATGAAGAGGCCCGCCGGATCGGCCCCGGCGGGGTGACGAAGCCCGCAGCCCGCCGCAGCTTCCCGACATACGCGTGACGTTCCTGGGAATCGCCGGAAGCCGATGCTTCGCGTAGCGTGTGCCCTTCCCGAGCATCCGGCTCGATCCACGAAGAGGTCCAGCATGCCCAGGCTCACGAGCCGCCAGCGACGCGGGCGATCCGCACTCAAACGCTTCCTGTACTCGCAGCTCGCCCAGCGCGACGCCCTGATGATCGCGTTCGGCAAGCAGAATCCGCTCGTGCACTTCATCGTCGAGGCCGAGCCCCCCTCGGTCTACTGGAACTTCGAGATCAGGCCCGACCGCATCGAGGATCTGCAACGCGACCTCGACTGCCCGCTGCCACTCACTCCGCTTCGCTGCCTCGAGGGCGAGGATCCCTTCTACTGCATCACGCTGAACATGTACCGGGTGTCCGGGCTCGCGGTGGGGATTCGGGCAGAGTGGTCGGCCTTCGTGAGGGACTCGGGCGGGACGACCCGCTACATGGTGATCGAGGCCGCGGCCGATTCGGGCGCCGTCGATCCGATCAACCTCATCACTCGCGGCGGCGAGGCCAGCCACGTCGAAGACGGCAACACGCTGACGAGCGACGTCGTCGACGCCAGCGGCGGACGCTTCCACTCGGTGCTGCAGGCGCCGCACGAGGGCCAGGCCTGCCGTGCGGACCCCGAGTGGGTCGAGGCGAACGACTACATCTACTGGCTGAACGGCATCTGCGACCGCACGTTCTACGACTCAGGCATGGCGAACGCGAAGATCCATCTCGTGTCGCCCGACCGATGCAAGCTCGAGGACACGACGCGGTGGGCTTCGTATCTCGAGCCGCAGCCGCGCCACGTCGTCGTCTACGAGCACGCCATCGAGTTCCCGATGTCGCCGTGGTGGAACGTCCGCGACCGCGACCTCGAAGGCTGACGCGCTCCGGCGCGCGGAGGGCCCATTGCCGAGCCCCGAATACGAAGCGCTGCGCGCCAACGTGAAGCCCGGCCTCGCCCTGCCCGGCGACGACGTGATGGTCGTGCGCGAGAAGATGCTCGCGATCCACCCGACGCAGGTGCCCGCGGACGCCCGGGTCGAGCACGTCGAGCTCGGCGGCGTGCCCTGCGCGTGGGTCGACGTGCCCGAGAGCGCGGGCTCCGATCGCGTCGTGCTCTGGGTGCACGGCGGCGCGTTCGTGTCGACCGGCCTCGAGCACTACGTGCCCTACTGCGCCGGCCTCGCCCGCCACATGCCCGCGCGCTTCCTCGTGCACGCCTACTCGCTCGCGCCCGAGGTCCGCTTCCCGGTGCCGGTCGAGGAGACCATCCGCGTGTTCGAGGCGCTGCTCGCCGAGGGCGCAGATCCGAGCCGCACGTTCCTGGGCGGCGACTCGTGCGGCGGCGGCATCGCGCTCGCGACGCTCTGCGCGCTGCGCGATTGCGGGGTGCCCCTGCCCGCGGGCTACGTCGGCCTCACGCCCTGGCTCGACCTCGAGCAGCAGGGGGTGTCGGCGACCGCGCCGCTCGGCATCGACCCCTTCGTCGAGCCAGAGTGGATCCGGCTGCGCGGCCACGACTACGTCGGCCCGGGCGGCGACGTGCGCGATCCACTCGCGAGCCCGATCCGCGCCGATCTCACGGGGCTGCCGCCGCTCTACCTCTCGGTCGGCGGCATCGACACGACCCGGGACGATGCGACGCGCATCGCCGCCCGCGCCGGCCAGGCGGGCGTCGGCGTCACCCTCGAGATCGAGGCCGAGATGATCCACGGCTTCCACGGGCTCGCGGCGCTGATCCCTGAAGGCCGCGCTTCGCTCGCGCGCTGCGGCGACTGGCTGCGCCGCATCGTGCCCGACTCACCCTAGAGACTCCGCGACCTCGAGAGGAGCCACGATGAAGATGCTGCGCACGCCCGACGCCTGCTTCGAAGACCTCGTCGAGTTCGACTTCGAGCCCCGCTACACCGAGGTGAAGGACGAGGACGGGACGCCGATCCGCATCCACCACATCGAGGCTGGCCCCGCCGACGCGGCGCCGGTGCTCCTCATGCACGGCAACCCGACCTGTTCGTACCTGTACCGGCGCTTCGTGCCGCCCATCGCCGCAATCGGCCATCGCCGTGTTCGCCGGAGAGCGCACCGTCGAACTCACACACCAGGCCCGTCACGTCCTCGGCCATCT
>CAYYSY010000408.1:0-6111 GCA_964474355.1 uncultured Spirochaetaceae bacterium
GGGCGAAGCGACACGTTGGCGTCGCAGCGAAACTGCCCCTTCTCCATGTCGGCGTCGCTGACGCCGATGTATCGGAGGATCGAGCGCAGCGCGCGCAGATAGGCCACCGCCTCGGTGGCCGATCGCATGTCGGGCTCGCTCACGATCTCGAGCAGCGGTACGCCCGCGCGATTGAGGTCGATGTAGCTCTCGTCGCCGCCGGCCACCGCCATGTCGTGGATCGACTTGCCGGCATCCTCTTCGAGGTGCGCGCGGGTGATGCCGATGCGCTTCAGCTCGGGCTCGGCTTCAGCGCCCTTCCCCTTCTTCTTGCCCTTCTTGCCACCTCCGGCCCCGCCGCCGTCGGCCGGCACCTCGACCTCGATCCAGCCGTGCTCGACGATCGGCTCCTCGTACTGCGAGATCTGATAGCCCTTCGGCAGGTCGGGATAGAAGTAGTTCTTGCGCGAGAAGACCGAGCGCTCGTTGACCGTCGAGTGCGTCGCCAGGCCGAGGCGGATCGCGAGGTCGATCACCTCGGCGTTCAGCACCGGCAACACGC
Organism: uncultured Spirochaetaceae bacterium; assembly: GCA_964474355.1. Taxonomy (GTDB): domain Bacteria; phylum Myxococcota_A; class UBA9160; order UBA9160; family UBA4427; genus CAYYSY01. The sequence goes on from CAYYSY010000408.1 coordinate 542, forward strand.
CGGGCAGCGCGAGATCGACGAAGTGTGTGTTGTGGTTGGGAGCGTCGCCGTACGACACCGGCGCCGGGCTGAAGAGCTTCGACTTCGTCTTCAGGTGCGTGTGCACCTCGAGGCCGATCACCACTTCGTATCGGTCGGAGGCCGGGCTCATTCGGGCACCCCTGGCCGAGCGAGATGATGATCGGTGCGGCGCTGATACGCATCGGCCACGCGCAGCAGGCGTCCCTCCTGGAGTGGCTGGCCGAGCAGCTGCAGGCCGACGGGCAGCCCGTCCATCCGTCCACACGGGATCGAGACGCCGGGCAGCCCCGCGAGGTTCGCCGTCACCGTGAAGACGTCGCCGAGATACATCGCGAGCGGGTCTTCGCTCTTGTCGCCGAGCGGGAAGGCCGGCTCGGGGTAGGTGGGCATCGCGACGACGTCGCACTGCTCGAAGGCGCGCTCGAAGTCACCGCGCACGAGCGTCCGCACCTGCTGCGCCTTCTTGTAGTACGCATCGTAGTAGCCGGCCGAGAGCACGAAGGTGCCGAGCAGGATGCGCCGCTTCACCTCGTCGCCGAAGCCCTCGCTGCGCGACCTTCGATAGAGCTCGTCGAGGTCACGCACAGCCTCGGCCCGCCGCCCATAACGCACGCCGTCGAAGCGGGCGAGGTTGCTCGATGCCTCGGCGGTGGCGATGACGTAGTAGGCGTCGACACCGTACTTGAGATGCGGCAGGTGCACTGGGACGGTCTTCGCGCCCGCTGCCTCGAGCTCGCCCACCGCTGCCTCGACGAGCGAGCGCACCGTCGGATCGAGCCCCTCGGTCTCGAGCGCCTCGGCCGGGACCCCGATCGTCAGCCCCGAGACGTCTCCGCTGAGCTCCGCCGCGAAGTCGGGCACGTCGATCGGGATCGAGGTCGAGTCGCGCGGGTCGTGCCCCGAGATCGCCTGCAGCACCCACGCCGCCTCCTCGGCGGTGTGCGTGAACGGGCCGATCTGATCGAGCGACGACGCGAACGCGACGAGCCCCCAGCGCGAGACGCGTCCGTAGGTCGGCTTGAGCCCGGTCACGCCGCAGAACGAGGCCGGCTGGCGGATCGATCCACCGGTGTCGCTGCCGAGCGCCATGGGCACGATCCCCGCCGCCACCACGGCGGCCGGCCCGCCGGACGAGCCGCCGCACGAGCGCGACACGTCGAAGGGGTTGCGGGCGGGGCCGAAGATCGAGTTCTCGTTCGAGCTGCCCATCGCGAACTCGTCCATGTTCGCGCGGCCGATGATCACGGCGCCGGCGGCCTGGAGCTTCTCGACCACCGTGCTGTCGTAGGGCGACACGAACCCTTCGAGGATGCGCGATGCACACGTCGTCGGCTCGCCCCGCTGCACCATGTTGTCCTTGAGCAGCAGCGGAATGCCGTCGAGAGGTCCGCGCACGTCGCCCGCGCTGCGCCGCGCATCGGCGGCCTCCGCCTCGGCCCGTGCGGCGTCGGCACGAAGGCCGATCACTGCACCGAGGCGACGCCCCTCTGTGTCGGCGCGTTCGAGCGCGCGGGCCACGAGCGTGGCGGAGGACGCCTCGCCGGAGGCGAGTGCATCCCGCTGCCCGGTGAGGGTGTCGGGGAGGACGCGCGGATCGCTCATCAGTCGTCCTCGAGCACCTTCGGCACGGCGAAGGCGTCGCCCTCCCGGCGGGGCGCATTCGACAGCGCACGGTCGGGGTCGATGCCCGGCTCGGGCTCGTCCGGGCGCATCGGGGTGTCGAGCGGGATCGCATGCGCCGTCGGCACGATGCCCTCGGTGTCGACCGCCTGGAGCGCCTCCACGTGGTCGAGGATCTGTCGCAGCGACTCGGCCATGCGCTCGGGCTCGTCGCCCCGCAGCTCCAGGCGCGCCAGCTCCGCCACGCGGATCACATCCTCCCGAGTGAACGTCGACATGGCGCGCAATCTAGCAGGAACGCCCTCAGAGGGGGGCGAACAGCGGCCACGCACCCCTGCATCGAAATCCTGCGGAACACGCCCAAGAGCCCCGAAATCGGCCACCCGGCCCCCCCACCGCGAAGCACCCCCCTCCCTGCGCTCGCAGCGAGGGTGCTCGGAGTGCTTCGATTTCGGGGCCCTCGCACCGGAGCCGACCGCAGGCGTACTCCAGTACGTCGAGGATCGGCGCAGGGAGAAGGTCTCGAAAGCGGAGTGCTCCGGGCAGCCGCAGCCGAGCGCGCTAACTTGCGCGCCGATGACTGATTTAGACGAAGTATTCCAGGGCGTTCCGGAGTCGATCCAGAAGGCCCTCTCCGAGATGGGGTGGTCCAAGGCCATGCCCGTCCAGGCCCGCACCATTCCCCTCATGCGCGAGGGCAAGGACCTCATCGTCCAGGCCCATACCGGCAGCGGCAAGACCGGCGCGTTCGGCATCCCGCTGATCGAGGCCACCGACACGAGCCTGCCCCAGGTGCAGGCGCTGTGCATGGCACCGACGCGCGAGCTGGCGCTGCAGGTCCAGCAGGAGATCGAGATCCTCGGCAGCCACGCCGGGGTACGCGTGCTCGCCGTGTACGGCGGCGTCGGCTACGCGGCGCAGCTCGAGGGCCTCGAAGAGGGTGCCCATGTGGTCGTCGGCACGCCGGGCCGCATCCTCGATCACCTCTCGAACGGCCGCATGAACGTCGACCACCTGAAGACGCTGGTGCTCGACGAGGCCGACGAGATGCTGTCGCTCGGCTTCTGGCCCGACATGCGCGAGATCGAGTCGTACCTGCCGAAGGAGCGCACGAGCCATCTCTTCTCGGCGACGATCCCCGAGAAGGTGCGCTCGCTGTCCCGCTTCTTCCTGAAAGAGCCCGAGTTCGTGGCGATGGATCAGGAGACCGATTCACCGCAGCAGATCGAGCACGTCTACTACATGTGTCAGGCGAGCGAGAAGGAGAAGCTCCTCGCCCGGATCCTCGAGTACGAGGACCCCGAGAGCGCGATCGTCTTCTGCAACACGAAGGCCGACGTCCGCTACGTGACGTCCTACCTGCAGCGCCGGGGCTTCCAGGCCGACCAGATCTCGGGCGACCTGCAGCAGGCGGCGCGCGAGAAGGCGCTCGCGAAGATCAAGGCCGGCGACCTCAAGTTCCTCGTCGCCACCGACGTCGCCGCCCGGGGTATCGACATCAGCGACCTGTCGCACGTGATCAGCTACACGGCATCCGATTCGGCCGAGACCTACGTGCACCGCACGGGTCGAACCGGTCGCGCAGGCAAGTCGGGCACCGCGATCTCGCTCGTGTCGGGTCTCGACATCGGCAACTTCAAGAGCATGCAGAACGTCAACAAGATCTCGATGTCCGAGCGCAAGGCGCCGACCGAGAAGGACATGCGCGACCGCCTGCGCGACCGCCTCACGGTGAAGGTCGAGCAGGAGATGCGCCACCAGCCCGAGGACGAGGTCCGCCATCAGCTCGAGCGACTGATCCCGATCGTCGAGGAGATGGCGGAGACGCGGGAGGGGCTCCGCGACCTCGCCGGCATCGCCGCGGCCTATCTCCACGATCACCGGCCCGAGACGACGATCACCGACACTACGCCCGCCAGGCTCGACGACGCTGATGCCGAGGACGAGTCGAGGGCGCCGCGCAGCAAGAGCAGCGGCGATGATCGTCCGCAGCGCCGCAAGCGCCGGAGCGGCCGCTCGAGGGGGGGAGGCAATCGCCGTGACGGTGGACGAGCGCCCTCGTCCTCGCGAGGGCCGGGACGGAGCTGACGCGGGCGCGCTGCCGGGCGCTCAGGCGAGAGCCGACTCCGGTGCATCCGCTGGCCACGACGCTCTGCGCGGCCGCCTCGACGCGGGATGCGCGGTCCTGCTCTTCGCGCTTTCGCTCGCCTGGTTCGGCCTGACCCTCGATCGCACGATCCACCTCACCGACGAGGGCTACCTGCTCCGCATGGGGCAGCGGGTCGCGCAGGGCGAGATCCCCCACCGCGACTTCGTCGAGGACTACGGTCCGGGCGTCTTCGCCGCCCTCGCCACCCTCGTGGGCGGCGGCGACGGAGAGATCCTCTTCGTACGCAGGGCGCTGGCCGTCTGGAAGGCCGTCGCCGTGGTGCTCGGCTTCGCGTGCGCGCGGCTGCTCGTCCCGATCCCCGTGGCCTTCGGCGCGGGTCTCCTGTCGATGGTGTTCTGGGGGCGCGCGAGCCTCAACGTGAACGCCCCGCACGCGGCGATCTTCACGGTCCCGATCTGCATGGCGGCGGCGTGGGTGCTGGGCCTGGCGCTCGGGCGCGGCGCCCGCGCACGCACGGGCTGGCTGCTCGCGGGCTCGGGCCTGCTCTGCGGCATGGCCGTGCTCTTCAAGCAATCGCTCGGGGTCATGAACGCGTACGGGCTCGCGCTCGCGATCGCCGGCGTCACGTGGGCCGGGCTCGACCGCGACCCGAGCCGCGGCGAGCCGCGCGCGGGCGTGGCCGCCTGGCTGGGAGTGTGGCTCGTTGCGGGCGCGCTGCTCCTCGTCCCGGGCTGGCGCTATCTGGGCCTCACCGAGTACGTCGTCCACCTGGCGCCGATCCACGCGCTCATGGCCTGCGTCGGCGTGGCGCTCTGGCGGCGCGGGTCGCCGCCCGACCTGACCGAGTTCGTGCGCGAGCGCGCTCTGCCCTTCGCGCTGGGCGGGCTCGCCCCCCTCGCCGTCGTCGCCCTCTTCTATCTCTTCGAAGGCAGCCTCGACGAGCTGCTGACCGGCATGTTCGAGCGGCCGCTACGCCGTCGGAACTACGCGATCCCTGCGATGACGCCGCCGCCGAGCATCTCGATCTTCGTGCTGGGCGTGATCGCGATCCTGGCCTCGGCGTTCATGACGCTCGCGCGGCGCGCCCCGCGCGCCGCCATCACGTGCCTGTGCGGTGGCGCCGCGCTCGTCGCGCTCGCGGTCTTGGTCGTCCCGCACTCGAACCCGAGGCTCTACACGCCGAAGGTGCTCGCACGCTCGGCCACCATCTTCGACTGGGTCCTGCACACCGGCACGCTCGTCGGCGCGGTGCTGCTCTTCGGACCGCGCATCGCGCGCGGCGGGCGGGATCCGAACGAGCGCGCGAGGCTGCGCGCCCTGCTCCCCCTCGTGTTCTTCTCGGCGCTGCTCTGCTTCCAGATCTTCCCGCGCGGCGCGCACAACGTCTGGATGGCGCACGCCGGCTGGATGCCGCTCCTCACCGTCGTGGCCTACGAGCCCTGGCGGCGCTTCGCGTCGCACGTGGCCACGACGCGCCGCATCGCCATGGCCTGCGTCCTGCTGATCGTCCCGCTCTGGCTCGCGTACCCGGTGGCTGCCCGCACGTGGCGCCTGCGCGACGCACCGGCGCGCGCCCTCGCCCTGCCGAAGACGGCGGGCATGCGCGTCCAGCTCTCGACGATCGAGCAGTGGCATCTCGATGCGGTCGAGGCGCTGGTCGCGCATCTCGACACTCGGCCCGATGGCCCGCTGCTGCTCGTCGGGGGCGACGTGATGCTCCACTACGTGACCGATCGGCCGCCGCTTCGCCCCGAGCACGAGTACGCGGTCTACAACGTGGTCCTCGACATGCTGCCGCTGCGCGAGCTGGCCGAGCTCG
>CAYYSY010000409.1:0-7132 GCA_964474355.1 uncultured Spirochaetaceae bacterium
GTCGGCATGAGGGGGATGCCCTCGTAGTCGTGCCAGGTGCCGCGGATGCGAGTGATTGCGACGTCGCGGCCGAGCAGCAGGCCGGTGGCGGGCTTGCCCAGCGTGACGATGACCTTGGGCTTCACGGCCTCGATCTGTCCATCGAGGAAGGGGCGGGACGCCGGGACTTCGTCGGGGAGCGGCGTGCGGTTTCGTGGCGGGCGGCACTTCACGATGTTGCAGATGTAGACGTCGCTGCGCGAGAGGCCCATCCCCTTCTCGATCATCTGCGTCAGCAGCTCGCCGGCGCGGCCGACGAAGGGCAGGCCCTGCTCGTCCTCGCTCTGGCCGGGGCCTTCGCCCACGAAGAGGATGTCGGCTTCGGGGTTGCCGTCGCCGAACACGATGTTCTGGCGCGCGACATGGAGGCCGCAGCGTGTGCAGTCGCCGAGCTCGGTGCGGACCTGGTCGAGGGTGAGGGGCTGGGAGCTGGCGGCGACGGGCTCGGCTGCGGGCTTTTCCGCAGCCGGCTCGGGTGCCGGCGACTCGGCGCTCTCGGCGGCAGGCGCCGTGCTCGCTGCATCCGTCGCGGCGTCGGTCGCATCCGCTTCGGTCTCCGCGGTCGAGGCGCGCGCCGCCTCGGCGTCGAACGACTCGATCCCCTCCTCGGCCCACTCGCCGACGAGCGAGCGCGCCGCGGCGATGAGATCGCGGGCCTCGCGGACGACCTCGGCTGTGTCGCTCATGTCGGCTCCGTCCGGGCGGGTGCGGGGAGGGTCCCCGAGCCGAGACAGGTAGTCGTCGGCGGGTCGCGCTGCCAGCCCTGGCAGGAGGCGCGCTCCAGCGCTCGTTCACGCTGTTCGGGTGAGTCCGTGGCCGGGTGCTGGTCGCGGGGAGGAAGGCGCTGGCCGCCCATGACGGGTGGGCGGCCAACGCCCGACCGGCGATGAGCTAGTCGCCGGTGCGCGAATGGGGCCTCCTCCGTCGTGCGTTCGCGTAGTCAGCCAGACGCGCTGATCGCGAGCCCCATTCGCCCCGAAGCCATGGGGCGCGGCTTCGTGCCCCGTGATGCGATCGCCGAATTGGCTTCGGCCGAAACGATCGCACCCGGCTTCATTCTGGAAGTGGCGGTCATGGTGCGCGGGTGTCAGCACGAATCGACGGTGACGTGCGAAAACCTGGATGGATGACGGTCTATCATGCGTGCGCTTCGAGTTCGAACGCTCGATCGAGCTGAAGCCACCACACTTCGAACGCGCGCTAGTGGTAAAGGCGATCGTCGAGTGAGGTGACTCCCCGATGTCTCACGGTGTCATTCGTGGATGCATCGAACGGATGGGCCGCAAAGAGCGAGGAGCATCGAACCGATGGCGTTCATTCGCGTCGACTTCCACGAGGCTCGTGAGAGGATCGAACGGTCGTTCCGCTCGGCCGATGTGCCGGACGAGGGTGCTCGCACGATGGCCACGATCCTCGCGACGAACTCGCTCGAAGGTGTGCCGTCGCACGGCCTGCACTTCTTCTGGCTGATCTGGCGCGGGCTTCGAAAGGGCGGGATCGTGCCCGACGCGACACCGACGTGCGCGGCCTCGTTCGGCGCCTGGGAGCAGTGGGATGGCCGACACGGCCCGGGGCCACTCAATGCACTGGCCGCGACAGATCGCGCGATCGAGGTCGCCGCCGAGCACGGCGTCGGCGTCGTCGGTCTGCGTCACACCAATCACTGGACGCGCCCGGGCTACTACGGCCATCACGCCGCGCGCCGTGGCTACGGGCTCATCTGCTGGGCGAACACACCGTTCGTCATGCCGCCGTGGGGAAGCCGTGCACCGCGACTCGGCAACAACCCGATCGTGTTCGCGCTGCCCAACGGCGAGCGGCCGATCGTGCACGACATGGCGCTCTCGCAGTTCTCGATGGGTCGCCTGCAGACGACCCGGCTCGCGGGCGAGTCGCTGCCGGTGCCGGGCGGCTACGACGCGGAGGGGCGACCGAGCACCGATCCCGAGGCCATCCTCGACTCGCGACGTTCAGTGCCGGTCGGCTACTGGAAGGGCAGCGGTCTGGCGCTGCTGCTCGATCTCTTCGCCGCGAACCTCGCGGGCGGCCAGACGACGCTCGATCGCACCACTTCGCCTGAAGTCGACGACGTCTCGCAGGTCTTCGTCGCCGTCGACTTCGAAGGCCGCACCGATGCATCGGCGATGCAGGCGATGGCGGCGCGTGTGCTCGACGATCTGCGCGAGACCTTCGTTCCGGCAGAGGAGTCACCCGACGCCGAGTTTCGCTTCCCTGGTCAGGGCGTCGCCGAGCGTCGCGCCGAGAACGAAGCCGAGGGCGTGCCGGTGGACGACGCCGTCTGGCGCAAGATCTGCGAGGTGTCGGATGCAGTCGGCTGAATCGCCCGGAGCGCCGTGGCCCGGAGCGCCCGCGTGATCGAGATCTTCATCGACGCCGACGCCTGCCCCGTGAAGGACGAGACCTATGCCGTGGCGGCGCGCTACGGCGTGCCGGTGGCCGTCGTCGCGAATCAGCGGATGAACGTGCCGCGTGATCTCGGCGTCGAGATGGTCGTGGTCGAGCAGGGGCCCGACGTGGCGGACGACTGGATCGTCGACCAGGTCCGCGAGCACGACGTGGTGATCACGGCGGATCTGCCGCTCGCCGCGCGCTGCATCCCGTTCGGCGCGCGCGTGCTCAGCCCGAACGGTCGCGAGTTCGACGACGAGTCGATCGGGAACCTGGTCGCGACGCGTGATCTGAAGGCCGACCTGAGATCGGGTGGATCGACGACCGGCGGCCCCCCGCCGATGACCGGACGCGACCGTTCACGATTCTCGTCGAAGCTCGACGAGATGGTGCAGCGCTGCCTCCGGGATGTGGGGGAGGGGTAGGCCGAGCGATCGGCCGAGCTACCAGGCGAGACTCACGCGGGCCCCGACCGTGCGTGGCCGGTCGTAGGCGTTGAGCAGCGGCGCGCCGAGCAGGGTCGAGCCCACGATCTTCGTCGTCGCCACGTCTTCGTCGAGGGCGTTGTCGACGAAGAGGTCGAGACCGAGCCGACCCCCCTGGCTCTGCCACATGAGGCGGAAGTTCAGCAGGAAGTAGGCGTCCTGGGTGTCGGCGGGCTCGTTGGTCGGGCGGAAGAAGACTTCGTCCGAAGCGTAGAGCTGACCGAACGGGGTCAGGGTGCCGAACCCTCCGAAGTCGAACTCGTACATCGCGATGAAGGTGCCCGAGAAGCGAGGGGCGCGGGTGAGGACGTTGCCGGTGCAGTCCTGGACCGAGAGGTCCTTTGCGTCGATGCACTGCTGGTAGTCCCTGTAGAAGGAGTCGAGATACGCGAACTGCGCGGTGAGCGTGAGCGCGTCGATCGGCCGGTATGTGAGCTCCGTCTCGATGCCGAAGACTCGCGCCGACGCCGCGTTCTGGATGATGTTCTGCGCCTCGAAGAGCTGACTCACCTGCAGGTCGCGGTACCAGTAGTTGAAGAAGGTGAGGTTCGCGAGGAGCCGATTGTCGAGCAGCGAGTTCTTGAGGCCGAACTCGAGGGCGAAGATGTTCTCCGGATCGGCGTTCGGCGGCTTCACGAGCCCGTCACAGTCGTCGTCGGGGTCGGCGTCCGGATCCTGGTCGACTTCGCAGCCGGGATCGGGCGGAACGAATCCCGGATCCGAGCTGCTCGTGAGTGAGCCGCCGAGGATCGCGATGTCGTTGTTCAGCGCGCCCGACTTGTATCCCGTCGCAAACCGCCCGTAGAGGAGCGACTCTTCGGTCATCTGGTAGTCGAGGCTGATGCTCCCGCTCGGTCGCCCCCAGTTGGCCGCTCGTGGGTCGTCGATCTCCGCGAACACCGGGAAGCCGATGATCCGGGTCTCGTCGGCCTGCAGATGCGACTGCTTCCAATCGTGGCTGTAGCGGAAGCCGAGCTCGAGCCTGAGGCGCTCCGTGAGATCGAACCAGCCGTTCGCGAAGCCCGCGACCGAGTAGGCGTTCTCCTCGAACGTCTGGTAGAAGGGGAAGGGGACCGGCGCGGGTGGATTCGGGGGATTGAAGATCCGGATGAGGGAGGGGGCGTCGACGATGCGGTCGCTTCTCGTGCCGAGATGGAAGAGGCCCATGAGCCAGCCCCAGTCGCCGTCAGAGTCGGACGACCAGTTGAGCTCGACCACCCACTCACGCGTGAGCGAGCTCTGGTCGAGGCTGGCGATGAAGAGGTCGGTGTAGTCCTGATCCGATGTCTCCGCGTCGTCATACTGCGTGAACGAGCCGATCGCCTTCAGGTTCGTCTGGCCGAAGAAGGACATCGACGGGATGGACCAGCCGAGATCTGCGTTCCCGTTGATGGTCTCGATGTCGATCTCGCCCACCGTGTCCTCGAACACGTGACGCAAGTTGTCCGGGTTCTCCGTGGCGCCCTGGTAGATCGGCTGCTGGGGCGGGATCGGATCCGGAAGAGGAAGGAGCACGAAGGGCGGAAGGTCGCCCTCACGCTTCAGCCCATAGCCGACACCCCGCTTGCGGAGGTAGTTGAAACGGAAGGTGGCATCGACTGAATCACCCGGCGTGAGCTTCACCTGCGTCCGGATGCCGAAGTCCTTCGCATCGTCGGCGTCGTTGTCGGAGCCAGCCGGCCGATTGCAGTTCGGCGTGTTGGGGTCGGAGTTGTCGTCCGGGGGATTCCCGTCCGAACCGTCGCGCCCGTCACAGAAGTTCTTCTGATAGCCGTCCCGGTTCTCGTAGTAGCCGCTCACACGCAGCGCTGCGAGGTCGTCGGCGAGCGGGACGTTGATCACGCCCCGGATCAGCTGTTGCCAGTAGTTGCCGAACTGGACGTCACCGAAGAGCTCGAAGTCCTGGCTCGGTGGCTCCGAGATGATGTTCATCGCACCGCCGGTGGCGTTGCGGCCGTAGAGCGTCCCCTGCGGACCTCGCAGCACCTCGATGCGCTTGATGTCGAAGAACGTGAGCGCCGTGAGGGCTCGCGATCGGTTCTGGTAGATGCCGTCGATGTGGACGGCCGTCGACTGGTCGGTGCCCTGCGCGTTCGACACCCCACGGATCGTGATCTTTGCCGAGCCCTGCTCCTGCCCGAAGTGCATGTTCGGCACCAGGCTCGCGATGTCCTGCATCTGCGTGAAGCCGGCGTCGTCGAGCTGACCGCCGGAGATCGCGGTCACTGCAGCGGGCACCTCCTGTAGCTTCTGGCTCCGCTTCTGGGCCGTGACGGTCAGGGTCTCGAGGCCCGTGTGCGGATCCTCGGCCTCGGGTCCTTCTTCGGTGGGCTCGTCCTCGCCCACATCCTCTTCGTTGGGCTCGTCGTCGGCGGCGAAGAGCTCGTCTTCGGCTTCGGCCGTGGCCGTGACCTGCGTGTCAGGTGCGTCCGAAGTCTCGTCTTGCGCCCAGGCGCCGCACGAGAAGAGCACGACCACGACGGCGACGAGCCAGGCCAGGCCGCGCAGAGGACGGATCGACCACATCACGCTTTCCCCCAACCCAACTCGCGGCACCGTCTTCGAAGGACGGCCCGAAGTCAACCAGGACTCGATTCGTGACTTGACGAGTCGTCAAGTCGGCATCCTATCATGTCGGATGGGTGGCTCGACGCGTTTATCGAGGGGCCAGTTCGACGCTGCGCGTCGAAGGCGATCAGCGTTGGTCGAGCGCGTCCCGAACCCGACGTTTCAGCTCTTCGACGCTGAAGGGCTTGTCGAGCAGGTGGTCCTTCGGCCGGAGTCCCTCGTCGGCGATCAGTCACGTCGCTGATCGAGCCGCCACTCGAGCGTCGGCAGGCTGTCGAGCCCCCAGAACTGCTCGCCCTCGAGAACCATCGAGGGCACTCCGAACACGCCCGCATTCTCCGCGTCGTCGACGATGGCGATGAGCTGCCGCGCCGCGTCGTCACTGCTCGCGGCCTCGAGCCATGCTTCGACCGGGCCGTCCACGGCCTCGATGCACGCGCTCAGCACGCCGCGCGACGAGATGTCGCGCTGGTCCCGCCAGGCTGCGCGGAAGAGCTCGCCGTGAAGAGGCGCGAAGCGCTCGTCGTCGCCGACCGAGATCGCGAGCCGCAGCGCCGTGTCCGAGAGCACCGGATGCGGCTTCGGCACTCGCATCTTCACACCGTGGTACTCCGCCGTGCGGATGGCGTCGATCACCGTGTACCTGCGCTTGATGTCGCTATAGGGCAGGCCGTGCGCGTAGTTGCTGAGCTGCATGATGTCGGTCGGCCGCCATCGAAGCTCGAGCCCGCGGCGTCTGGCGAACGCGGGCAGCACCTCGGCTGCGACGTAGGCAAAGGGCGAGCGGTAGTCGAAGTAGACGTCGAGCGGGGTCATCGAGCCTCGTGTGCGGTGAGCGCCCCGCTCAAGCGAGGCCGGCGGAGTGTCGAGCCGCGCCCTGCTCGGCATGCATGCCGATCTTCGCGTCGTCGGTCGAAGCTCGAAGCGCGCGGAGAAGATCGAGGATGCGCTCGTCCGGCGGCTGCGTCCACGCGAGCGCGACGACGGCGCTTCGGCGCACGCGCAGGCTCTCGTCGTTGCGCGCGGTGTCGATCAGGTGGGGCACCGGGTCGAGCCCGAGATCGACACCCTGCTTGCAGTGATCGCAGCCGAGCGCGTGGGCCGCCCACTTGCGGACTTCGGGGTGCTCGTCCCGCAGCCGTTCGACGGCGGCACGAGCGAACTCGCGGTTCATGTGGTGGTCGAGGAAGCGCAGGCTGTCGCGCCGGATCTTCCAGCTCGGGTGCACGAGTCCGCGGCGGACCGCGGGGTACGCCTTCGGACCGAGCCGCACGAAGCGCGCCAGAGCCTTCTTGTCACCGGTGGCGACGGCGTGGGCGAGCAGGTCGTCGTGGGTCATGGTGTCGGAGTGCACGGTGCCTCCGGGGTGCCGGGCTCGATCAGTATGACACGAGCGACATCGTTTGAGGTCACTCGTGGTCTGCCGCATCATCCCTGTCGTCAGGCCCGCCGCCGATGGACGGGGGACTCAGCCATGCCCGAAACGACAGCTCGATCCGCAGGCTTCGAGGCGCGCACGCGCGCGGCGGAGCTGCCCAGTGAGACGCTCCTCGATCTGTGGGCGCGCACGCGCGCGGCCCACGCCGATCTCTTCACCACGTGGCATCGTGCCACGGGTGAGCGGTTCGGTG
>CAYYSY010000410.1:0-8644 GCA_964474355.1 uncultured Spirochaetaceae bacterium
GCCGCCACCGCGGCGAGCCTGACGGCCAACCCCTGAGGAGATCTACCATGGCCAAGCACTACTACGACTCCGACGCCGATTCCGCCGCGCTCGCGGGCAAGACCGTCGCCGTCATCGGCTACGGCAGCCAGGGGCACGCCCACGCCCAGAACCTGCACAACTCGGGTGTCAGCGTCGTCGTAGGCCTGCGCTCCGACTCGGTGAGCTGGCCGAAGGCCGAGGCCGCGGGCCTCAAGGTCGCGACCCCCGCCGATGCCGCGAAGCAGGCCGACGTGGTGATGCTGACGCTCCCCGACGAGCTCGCCGCGGACATCTACGCGAGCGACATCGCACCGAACCTCGAGCCGGGCAACTACCTGGCCGTCGCCCACGGGTTCAACATCCACTTCGAAGCGATCAAGCCCCCGGCCGACGTGAACGTCTTCATGGTCGCGCCGAAGGGCCCGGGCCACACCGTGCGTGACCATTACGAGGCGGGCAAGGGCGTGCCGTGCCTCGTGGCCGTGCACCAGGACCCGAGCGGCGACACGTTGCAGGTCGCGCTGGCCTATGCGTCCGCGATCGGCGGCGGCCGCGCCGGCATCATCGAGACGACGTTCAAGGAAGAGACCGAGACCGATCTCTTCGGCGAGCAGGCCGTGCTCTGCGGCGGCCTCACGTCGCTGATGATCGCGGGCTTCGAGACCCTGGTGGAGGCGGGCTACGCCCCCGAGATGGCCTACTTCGAGTGCATCCACGAGGTGAAGCTCATCGTCGATCTCATCTATCAGGACGGCATCGCGAACATGCGGTACTCGGTGTCGAACACCGCCGAGTACGGCGACTTCATCTCGGGTCCGCGTGTGATCGACGCCGACGTCAAGGCGCGCATGAAGGACGTGCTCACCGACATCCAGAACGGTGAGTTCGCCAAGCGCTTCATCCTCGAGAGCAAGGCGGGGGGTGTGTCGTTCGCGGCCATGCGCCGCAATGCCGCCGAGCACCCGGTCGAAGAGGTCGGCGCGCGCTTGCGTGGCCTGATGCCGTGGCTCAAGGAGCGGCAGCTGGTCGACCGAAGCAAGAACTAGCGCGAGGCGAACGCGCGAGGGGGAGCTGCCCGTGACGATGGAGGCCGTCGAGTCGGAGGGCGCCGGAGGGCGCAGACGCAAGCGACGCCGCGGGCGTCGACGGGGCGACAACGTGCCGCGCTTCGGCGCGCTGCTGCCGAACGTCCTCACCACGGGCAATCTGGCCGCGGGCTTCTACGCGATCATCAAGGCGAGCACCGGCGACCCCGTCTTCGCCTCGTACATGATCTTCGTGGCCGGCGTCTTCGACATCCTCGACGGCCGCGCGGCTCGGCTCGCGAAGGTCGAGAGCCGCTTCGGGCAGCAATACGACTCGATCTCGGACACGGTCTCGTTCGGTGTCGCGCCGGCGGTGATCGCGTTCCACGCCGGCGGCTTCGAGGAGCTGCGCTGGGCGGGCTGGCTGCTCGCTTTCGTCTACACGACCTGCGCGTCGCTGCGGCTCGCCCGCTTCAACGTGTCGTCGGGCCGCTACGAGGGCCGCTTCGACGGGCTGCCCAGCCCGGCCGCGGCGGGCATGGTCGTCTCGACGATCTGGTTCAGCGAGTGGCTGCGCGGCTGGGGCTTCGAGTTCAGCCTCCCGCCGATTCTGCCGGCGGCGGGCGTCGCGCTCGTAGGCCTCACCATGGTGACGCCGGTCCCGTACCACAACATGAAGGGGATCAAGCTCGGGAGCTCGTTCTTCGGTCTGGCGTTCTCGATCGTGCTGCTGATCTTCGTGTTCCTCGAGCCGGGGCTGAACTTCTTCCTCATCGGGATCACGTACCTGCTTTCGGGCCCCTTCGAAGTGATCTGGCGCAAGCGCACGGGCCGCTCGCTCGACGATCTCGCGGTGGCGGTGACCGAGGCGGTGGAAGAGGTCGCCCAGGATGCGGGGCTCGCCGTGGGCGCGGACGCGGACGTCGACGAGTCGCACGCGGCGCCCCTGCGGCCGGCGGGCGTCGGCGGCCACGAGGCCGATGCAGCCGAGATCGAAGACGAGGCCGAGAACGACGGGGGAGGGGGAGACGATGAGCGCTGAGTGCGTGTGCCATCTCTTCGCCGACGCGCCAGTCATCGGACGCCTCGTTCAGGCGGGAGGTGAGTGATGAGCGCTGAGCGCGTGCGCATCTTCGACACGACCCTGCGCGATGGTGAGCAGTCGCCCGGCTGCTCGATGAACATGAACGAGAAGCTCGCGCTCGCGCGTCAGCTGCAGCGGCTCGGCGTCGATGTGATCGAGGCAGGCTTCCCGATCGCGAGCGAGGGCGACTTCGAGAGCGTGCGGCAGATCGCCGACGAGCTCGACGGCGTGACGGTCTGCGGTCTCTCGCGCACGGGCAGTCTCGACATCGAGCGCGCCGCCGAGGCGCTCGAGACCGCGAAGGCGCCGCGGATCCACACCTTCATCGCGACCAGTGACATCCACCTCGAGCACAAGCTGCGGATGAGCCGCGACCAGGTGCTCGACGAGGTGAGCCGCGCCGTGACCCAGGCGCGGGGCTACGTCGACGACGTCGAGTTCTCGGCGGAGGACGCGACCCGCAGCGACCGCGACTACCTCGTCGAGGTCTTCGCGCGTGCGCTCGATTGCGGCGCCACGACGCTGAACGTGCCCGATACGGTCGGCTACACGACGCCCGAAGAGTACGCGTCGCTCATCACCTACCTGCGCGACAAGATCCCTGGCAGCGACCGCGCGACCTTCTCGGTGCACTGCCACAACGACCTCGGACTCGCGGTCTCGAACAGCCTGTCTGCGGTCCTCGCCGGCGCGCGGCAGATCGAGTGCACGGTCAACGGCATCGGCGAGCGCGCCGGCAATTGCAGCCTCGAAGAGGTGGTGATGGCCGTGCATACGCGCCCCGACGTCTACGCCGAGGTCGAGCTCGGGATCAACACCCGGGAGATCTACCCCTCGAGCCGGCTGCTCTCGAGCATCACGGGCGTTCAGGTGCAGCCGAACAAGGCGATCGTCGGCGACAACGCATTCGCCCACGAGGCTGGGATCCACCAGGACGGAGTGCTCAAGGCGACACTCACCTACGAGATCATGACGCCCGAGTCGATCGGCAAGGCGTCGAACGAGCTCGTGCTCGGCAAGCACAGCGGCCGCCACGCGTTCAGGGATCGCCTGCTCGAGCTCGGATTCGACATCGAAGGCGACGACTTCGAGCGCGCCTTCAAGCGCTTCAAGGATCTCGCCGACGCCAAGAAGACGATCTTCAACGAAGATCTCGAGGCCATCGTCGCCGACAGCGTCGTGACGACCGAGGAGCGCTTCGCGTTCGATGAGCTGACGATCACGAGTGGCAGCGCCAGCGCACCCATGGCGCACGTGTGCCTGGTCGTGGACGGAGAGGCGCAGTCGACGGTGGCGACCGGCGTGGGCCCCGTCGACGCGATATTCAAGGCGATCGCCGAGCTCACCGAGACGTGCAGCGACCTGATCAAGTACCAGGTACACGCGGTGACGTCGGGCCTCGACGCCCAGGGCGAGGTCAGCGTGACGATCGAAGAGGACGGACGCCGCGTGATCGGCAACGGCGTGCACGAGGACGTGATGGTGGCCTCTGCCAAGGCATATGTGGCGGCGATCAACCGCCTCGAGTGGCACAAGAAGCGTCGTCAGAAGGACGCACCCAAGGGCATCTGAACGCATCGCGCTTGGCGTATCCCAGAGCATCCAGACCCGCGAAGGAAAGAACTCCGACATGAGCGCCAAGAAGATCCTGCTGCTGCCCGGTGACGGCATCGGCCCCGAGGTGACGACCCAGGCCGTGCGCGTGCTCGAGGCCGTGGCATCGAAGCACGGCATCACGCTCGAAACGAGCGAAGAGCTGATTGGCGGTGCCTCGATCGACGCCCACGGCACACCGCTGCGCGACGAGGTCGTAGCCGCCGCGCGTGAGAGCGCCGCTGTGCTGCTCGGCGCGGTCGGCGGCCCGAAGTGGGACGGCATGGCCGTGGACGTGCGGCCCGAGAAGGGCCTGCTCAAGATCCGCAAGGACCTCGGCCTCTTCGCCAACCTGCGCCCGGCGTCGGTGATCCCGGCGTTGGTCGACGCGTCGACGCTTCGCCCCGAGGTCGTCGATGGCATCGATCTGCTCGTCGTCCGAGAGCTGACGGGCGGCATCTACTTCGGCGAGCCCAAGGGCCGCAGCGTGAAGGACGGCAAGCGCACGGCCGTGAACTCCATGGTCTATGACGAGGACGAGGTCGCGCGCATCACGCGCGTCGCGTTCGACCAGGCGCGGCTGCGCCGCAAGCACGTCACCCACGTGCACAAGGCGAACGTGCTCGAGGTGAGCCAGCTCTGGATGGACGTCGTCGAGGAGGTCGCCAAGGACTACGAAGACGTCGAGCTCGTGCACCAGCTCGTCGACTCGTGCGCGATGCTGCTGCTGAAGGATCCGCGCCGCTTCGACGTCATCGTGACCGGCAACATGTTCGGCGACATCCTCAGCGACGAGGCGGCCGAGATCACCGGCTCGCTCGGCATGCTGCCGAGCGCGAGCCTCGCCGCCGGTGGCTTCGGTCTCTTCGAGCCGGTTCACGGCTCGGCTCCCGACATCGCGGGGCAGGACAAGGCCAACCCGCTCGCGGCGATCCTCTCGGTGGCGATGCTCCTCGAGACGAGTCTCGACTGCCCGGACGGCGCGGCCGAGGTGCGCGCGGCCGTGTCGCAGGTGCTGGCCGATGGACTGCGTACGGGCGATCTGCTGCTCGAGGGCGAGTCGCGCGAGACGGTGGGCTGCGTCGCCATGGGCGACGCCGTGCTCGGCGCGCTGGGCGCCCCGTGAGCGCCGCAACGCACGGCATCCGGGTCGCCGTCGCCGGCGCGGCCGGCACCCTGGGCCGCGAGTTCCTCGAAGTGCTGGGCGAGGCGAGGCTGCCGATCGCCGAGCTGATCCCCTTCGGCACCGATGCGAGCCTCGGCGTCGACGTCGACTTCGCGGGCGAGAGCTTGCCCGTGGCGGCCGACGCGCCCGTGCTGCGGGGCCTCGACGCCCTCGTGCTCTGCACGCCGGCCGAGGCGTCCCTCGCGCTGGCGCGCGCCGCCCTGCGCGCCGAGGTGCCCTGTCTCGATGCGTCGGGTGCGTTCCTCGATACGCCCGAGGTCGTGCTCGGGCTCGCGGGGCTCGTCCCCGATGCGGCGCTGCTCGCCGCGCCGCTGCTCTCGGCGCCGCCGGGCAGCCCGCTCGCCTGGGCGCGGCTGATCCACGCAGCGGCTGGCGAAGAGGCGCTCGTCGAGGCGAGCGCCATGCTCACGACCTCGGCGGGGGATCTCGGGCGCCAGGGCATCGCGGCGCTTTCCGATCAGACCGTCGCGCTGCTGAACCAGACCGGGCACGAGAACGATGCCCCGCGCGAGGAGCTCGCCGGGCTCGCCTTCGACTGTCGTCCCGTCGCCGGGCCGGTGGGCTCGGGCGAGCGCGACCGCACGGCGGGGCTGCTCGCGACGGTGGTCGAGCGCCTCTGTGGGGTCGCCGTGCCGGCCCACGCCACGCGCGTGCGGGTGCCGACCTTCGTCGGCGAGGGCGCCGTCATCCGCCTGGTCTTCGCGCGCGAGCCCGACCTCGAGGCGATCGAGAAGCGGCTCGAGGCAGCCCCCGGCATCGACTTCTGGTCCCACGACGAGCTGCCCACGATGCGCAGCAGCGCCGGCCAGGACGAGGTGCTCGTGGCCCGCCCGGAGCTCGACCCGGACGCGCCCGAGGACCGGCCGGCGGTCACGATCTGGGCCACCGCCGATCCGGTGCGCGTCGCGGCGCGCAACCTCGTCGACCTGTTGCGGGCACGCCTCGTGACGGCGCCGACGGCCTGACGGTGCGGGCCGCCATATGATGCCCGCCGCCTGATGGCGCGCTTCAAGCTCGTCCTCGAGTACGAGGGCAGCGGGTTCGAGGGTTGGCAGATCCAGCCCGACTCGCGCACGGTGCAGGGCGTGCTCGCCGCCGCGATCGAGCGCATTTCGGGGGAACGCGACCCGACCGTCGTCGGCAGTGGGCGCACCGACGCAGGCGTCCATGCCGAGGGGCAGGTCGCCAGCGTCGAGATCGGGAAGGGCTTCGCTCCCGACAAGCTGCGTGAGGCGCTGAACGGCGTGCTGCCGAGCGATCTCGCCGTGATGGGGGTGGAGGCCGCGGCCCCCGACTTCGACGCCCGCAAGCACGCCAGGCACAAGCACTACCGCTATCAGATCTGGAACGGGCGGGTGGCTTCGCCGCTGCGGGCCGCGCGCTTCGCCCACGTGCGCGTGCCCCTCGATGTCGCGGCCATGGTCGAGGCGGCGCGGGCATTCGTCGGCGAGCACGACTTCAGCTCGCTGCGCGCGGCCGGCTCGAGCGTCCCGACGAGCGTGCGGACCGTGACTCGATGCGACGTGGTCGGGGAGGGGGGCGCCGAGATCGTCCTCCACGTCTCGGGGACGGGCTTCCTGCGCCACATGGTGCGGAACCTGGCGGGCACGCTGATCGAGGTGGGGCGGGGGCGCTTCGGGCCCGCCGAGATGAGCGAGATCCTGGCGGCGCGTGACCGGGCCGTGGCCGGGCCGACCGCGCCGGCGCAGGGGCTGACGCTGGGTTCGGTGGACTACTGAGGCTCGGCTTCGCGCTCCCGAGGGGGCTCGCCGGCCGGTCCGCAGCTCCGGCCCGAGGCCGCGGACATTCCAGAGGAAAAACACGACCTTGAAGGGGCGCAGCGAGTTGACTCGGGGGGCACCGTGGGTTACCCACTGCCCGGCGCGGACTCCGTCCGGGCCCGGGTGTGCTGTCTGCGCGCCCACCGAGATCAGGCGAGGGGGCGTTCTTCGGCCCCGCGCCCGTCCAGACACCGATCCATCGGGCCCGAAGCGCGTCGGCGGAGACAGAGCCGAGCGACGCCGATCGTGCCCGTCAGCGTGCGCCCGCTGAGGCGGTCCACGCACATCGAGGAGCAAGGGCATGGGAGCCCAGGCACACAAGGCCACGAAGAGCATTCGCGGCGAAGACGTCGAGCAGCGCTGGTTCGTGGTCGATGCCGAGGACGTGGTGCTCGGTCGCCTCGCGACGCGCGTAGCGACGATCCTGCGCGGCAAGCACCGGCCGACCTTCACGCCGCACAACGACACGGGCGAGTACGTGATCGTGGTGAACGCCGACAAGGTGAAGCTCACCGGGCGCAAGCTGCAGCAGAAGATCTACCACCGGCACAGCGGCTACACGGGCAGCGTGAAGTCGATCTCCGCCGAGAAGCTCCTCGCTTCGTCCCACGCCGATCGCGTCGTCATGAACGCCGTGCGCGGCATGTTGCCCAGGAACTCGCTCGGCCGGCAGATGTTCTCGAAGCTCAAGGTCTACGCCGGCCCCGAACACCCTCACGCGGCTCAGAAGCCGGAGGTCCTCACCATTGGCTGATGTCACCAGCACTACGACCGCCACCGGCAAGCGCAAGTCGTCGATCGCGCGGGTTCGCCTCATGCCCGGCACGGGCCAGATCACGGTCAATGGCCGCGACATGGACGAGTACTTTCCGCGCCCCGCGCTGCAGATCCTCGTTCGCAAGCCGATGGAGCTCACCGAGAGCCTCCAGCGCTACGACGTGGTCGCCAACATCCATGGCGGCGGCGTGGCCGGTCAGGCCGGAGCGCTTCGCCACGGCATTGCGCGCGCCATCGAGAAGGTCGATGCCGCCCAGCGGCTGACGCTCAAGCGCGCCGGTCTGCTGACCCGCGATGCGCGCATCAAGGAGCGCAAGAAGTACGGCCAGAAGGGCGCTCGCGCGCGCTTCCAGTTCTCGAAGCGCTAGGCCCCACACGCGAGAACACCGTTCGAATTCGAGAGCGGGCGTGCCCTCCGGGCCGCCCGCTCTCTTCGTTCTGGACGTCGCCCGCCGGATCGCGTCTCGAATCGCCCGCCGGTGTTTGACGCTGGCCGAGAGACCGGGCTATACAGTCAGCCCATTGGAGCGCGGGCGGTCAGGGCCGCCGAGCGACTCGAGTGGGGTCCCGTGACAGATCTTCGTGCCCTTCAGATCGCCTCGCAGATCGAGCCCGCGTGCTCGTTCGCGCTCGAGCTGCAGCGTGCGTCGGCGACGATCGGGAAGATCGACGGACCGGAGTCGAAGCGGCTGCGAGGTGGCCTGTGAGAGGCCTCCGACGGCCTCCGACCCTTCGCCTCGAGCACCGATCCCCCCGCTCCTCCATCTCTTTCTACTCCCTCTCTTTCTACGCTCCTCGATCGGTACCGGTCAGTGGCAGAGGGGACTCAATCGTGGTCAGCAGGAGCGCCGCCGCATGCGCGCGTTCGGGGGGATGAGGGCATGAGGACCAGGACCACCAAGTACATCTTCGTGACGGGTGGCGTGATGTCGTCGCTCGGCAAGGGTCTGGCTTCGGCCTCGATCGGCGCGCTGCTCGAGGCGCGTGGGCTGAAGGTCACGTTCCTGAAGCTCGACCCGTACTTGAACGTCGACCCCGGCACGATGAACCCGCTGCAGCACGGCGAGGTCTACGTCACCGAGGACGGCGCCGAGACCGACCTCGACCTCGGTCACTACGAGCGCTTCACCGAGAACGCGGTCCTGAGCAAGGACAGCAACTACACGAGCGGCAAGAT
>CAYYSY010000411.1:0-21357 GCA_964474355.1 uncultured Spirochaetaceae bacterium
TCCGGTGCCGTTCTGCCAGCCGTCGGCGCCCCCCCAGCTCACCGGGTTGCCGCGGTTTCGGCCGTTGCCGTGCATGATCACGCTCGCGTTCAATGGCGGCCCGCTCGAGGCGATGTTCATGGCGGGCAGGCCCGGATCGCCGTGGATCTTGAAGACGCGGAGATCGGCTGGACCGACCCCCGGCGTCGTCATCTGATGCGACGAGCCCGGCACATCGGGGTAGTCCGTCGTGCCGAGCGTGATCGGCGCCTGGCCGACGTGGTTCGCCGTGAGGACCCAGCCGTTCCCGAGGTAGACAGCGGAGAGGAAGTTCACGACGCCGACGTTCGCCAGACCGGGATCGTCGGCGGGCGGGGTGGTGTTGCCGGTGCCGTCGCCGAGCTTGATGATGACGGCGCCAGCCGGAAGGGCGACGGCCGCTGCGGCGCAGAGCGAGGCGAGCAGGGTGGTGAGCTGCAGGAGCACGCGGATGCGCGGGCACAGGACCGACGACGGCCGTTCCAGCCGATCGCCATCGTATCCGTACACCAGCTCGGGCCGATGATCCGGCCGGTCCGCAGTCAGGCGTCGACTCGCCAACACACCTCCAACCCCACTCCAGCTGCCTTCGTCGGACGGCTGCCATCATATCGGAATGAGCCCGGTTCTCAGGCACTTTTCGGCCGGTCAACGCCCGAGGATGATGCGAGATATGGAGACGAGGCGAACCGCCGGCTGCTCGACTGGGGCGAAGCCCTGCCATTCCGAATCACGTTGGCCCAGGGGGCCGTCCAGGACGCGGCGGGCCCGCTCTTCGAGCGCTTCCTCCCGGTTCGTCACCTGGGCTTCGATCTCGTCCGCCCAGCCGCGAAAACCCGGGCGTCCGCTGTCACGCAGGGCGGCCAGCGTCGCGTCCAGATAGCGCTCGAACTCCCCGTGGACAGACATCCCTGGCCTCGCTCCTCTCCGGTCTTTGCGCTTCCGAATTCTTGTTGATTATTGCCGCGCGACGTGTACCGTCGAAAAGATGCAGGAAGTGATCGGTACGCGCGAAGCCACCAAGCGGGAGACCCGCCGCGCGCTGCTCGAAGCGGCCATCGCCGAGTTCGCCGAGCGTGGCTTCGACGCCCCCAGCCTCGATGCGATCTGCGCACGCGCGGGCTTCACGCGGGGTGCCTTCTACGTGCACTTCTCGAACCGGGACGAGCTCGTCTCGGCAGCGATGGAGCACGCGATCGGGACCTTCGTCCAGCGGATCATGCCCGAAGGCGAGGCAAACGACGACCTCGCCGTCGCCGTCGAGGCATTCGCGGACGACGTCGTTCCCGAGCTGCTGCTCTCTCCGGGAGCTCTTCGCGTGGGCTCGGAGGGGGCCGGCGCGATCGAAGGGCCGCCCTTCCACAAGTTCCTCGAGGCATGCGCGCGCAGCGAGGCCGTTCGCGACGGCATGAGGCAGGCGCTTGGCCGCGTGATCGAGCAGCTCCAGAAGGCCGGCGAGGCCGGGCAGGGGCAGGGCTACATGCGGGACGACGTGGGCGCCCACGAGATGGCGGGTCTGCTGCTACTGATGGCCCTCGGCGTCTTCTCCGCCAGCGAGATCGGCCTGCAGCTCGACGTCGCCGCCCTCCGCGACACCGCTCTCAAACTCATCCGCCGCGGCTGACGGCGCCGGTGCTGCGACGGGCGCGGTTGCCGTTGCGGACGCCGCCGACTCGGCGGCGTCGAACTTCTTCTTCCAGTGGGTGCGAGCGCGCTCGAGCTCGTCCACGCGATTCTGGCTGCGGCCCAACCGTCGCTCGAGATCCTTGATCGTCTTGTCCGAGGTCGCGAGCTCGTCCTGCATGAGCCTGAACGTATCGGCGTCGGGCCGGCCGGTGACGTCGGCCTCGACCGTGCTGAGCTTCGCCTCGACCTGCATCAGCTGCTGATCCTTGGCCTCGAGGCGCTCGGTCAGATACTCGATCTCCCAGTTCTTGGCGTTGTGCAGCGGGACGTACGAGTAGACGAAGGCCATGAGGGCACCGGCGACGAAGAGCCCGACGGCCACGCCGAAGCGCTTCGCCAGCTGCATCCAGAGGCTCTCCGGCTGATGCCCCATCTGATCGTGCATGACTGCCCCCTCCGGCTCGCCGGCACGCGCCGGCTCCACAGCCATCGGCAGGGAGTCGCAGGATCTTGAGGCGGAGCAGGGCCTTCGAGGACTCGTTGCTCGTCGCCGGGGAGGTGGTGCGCGGCGCCTCGGTCTGCTTCGGCCGGAGGGGCCCGGAGCGGCGTGAGGCGGGTCACGGGCATGGGCCGATCCGGTGTCGCGGCGGATCGCCGGGGCCTCGACGCCACGGCGATCGGCTCTACCGTTGGCGATCCGCTTCGGTCCGTGGCCCGGGCGCCACCACTCGAGGAGTCTGGCTTGAAATTCGTCACGTCACTCGCATTCGCCGACGCGGCGCACCTGGGGCCCATCGCCCGCGCCGCCGATGCCGCCGGCTTCGACTACGTGTCGCTGTCCGACCACGTCGTCCATCCCGAGCGCCTGCGCACGCCGTACCCGTACACCGAAGACGGTGAGCGCCGCTGGCCGGCGTTCACGGCGTGGCCCGACCCCTGGGTGGCGATCGCGCACATGGCGGCCCAGACACAGCGGCTTCGCTTCTACACGAGCGTCTACGTGCCCGCGATCCGCTCGCCCTTCCAGGTGGCAAAGACGGTGGGGACGGCCGCGGTGCTCTCGAACGACCGGGTCGCGCTCGGCATCGGCGCGGGCTGGAGCCGCGACGAGTTCGAGCTGATGGGGCAGCCCTTCGACGGCCGTGGGAAGCGCCTCGACGAGATGATGGCCGTGCTACGAAAGCTGTGGGCGGGCGGCTGGGTCGAGCATCACGGCGACCACTACGACTTCGATCGCCTCGAGATGAGCCCGACACCACGAGCGGAGATCCCGATCTTCGTCGGTGGCTTCGCGAAGCCAGCCCTGCGCCGGGCGGCGACCCTCGGCGACGGCTGGATCTCCGATCTGCACACGCGCGCCGAGCTCGAACAGCTGATCCCCGAGGTGCTGCGGCTGCGCGCCGAGGCCGGGCGCGCGGACGACGACTTCACTGTGCTCGTCTCGTGCAGCGACGTCTGGGATCTCGACGGCTACCGCGCGCTCGAAGAGCTCGGCGCCACTCACCTGGTCACGTTTCCGTGGGTCTTCTACGGCGCGGCGGACGACGACGTGCAGGCGAAGATCGACGGCATCCACCGCTTCGCGGACGACGTCGTCACGAAGATGCGCTGAGCGCGGTGCCGGGGCCTCAGGCTGCGGTCAGCCCGAAATCCATCGGCAGCGACACACCGTTCAGCGACCGCGATGCGTCGCAGGCGAGGAACGCGATGGCGTCGGCCACCTCCTCGGGCTTCGTGATCTTGGGAATCAGCCCGAGGCGCCCGAGGTAGTCGGGATCGGCGTCCTCGGGCGCCGCGAAGCTCGACAGGATCGGCGTCGACACGCCGCCGGGGCAGATGCAGTTCGTGCGAAGCCCGGTCTTCGCGTACTCGACGGCGAGCGTCTTCGTCAGGCTCACGAGCGCCGCCTTCGAGGCGCAGTACGCGGCGCAGTAGGCCTGGCCGATCAGCCCCGCGACCGACGCGATGTTCACGATGGCGCTGCGCTTCTGCTTGGTGAGGTGGGGGATCGCCGCCTGGCTGAGAAAGAAGGGCCCGTCGAGGTTCACGCCGAACACGCGATGCCACTCGTCCTCGCCCACATCGGTGGTGTGCCTCATGCCGCCCATGCCGGCGACGTTGCAGAGCACGTCGAGGCGGCCGGTCTGATGCACTGCCTTCTCGATCAGCGCGAAGCACGCGGCGCGGTCGGCCACGTTCGCCACGACGATGGTCGCCCGGCCTCCGGCGCTCTCGATCAGCTCGCGCGTTTCCTCGACGCCCTGCTCGGCGATGTCGGCGAGCACGAGGTCGGCGCCTTCGGCGGCCATCAGCAGCGCGGTCGCCCGTCCGATGCCCGATGCGGCGCCGGTGATGACGGCGGTCTTCTCCTCGAATCGATTCGACACGATGACTCCTTCGTTCGGCGCAGTGTGCGCGTGTCTCAGCGGTCCTGCTGCTCTCGCAAGAGCTCCGGGTTCCGAGCCTCGACCATGCGTCGGATGCCCTCCTTCCACGGCACCCGGGCGGGGCCGACGAGCGACTCGAGCCGCGTGACATCGGCCACGGCGCTCGGCAGAGCCGCGTCGCTCGGCTCGAGCTTCGCCTCGAGCCCGGTCAGCTCGCTCAGGTAGGCGCACCAGTCCTCGATGCTGACCGCCTCGTTGCCCGTCCAGTTGACCGTGGATGCAGGCACCGACGCGTGGTCGAGCAGGTCGGGGATCATGCGGACGTAGTCGTCCTCGTGGATCGGGCTGTACGTGCTCGGCGCGTCGTGGCTCACCGGGATCGCCGCGCCCGCCTTCATCATCATGAGGTGGAACCAGGGCCACCCCCCGTTGTCGCCATAGGGTACGCCGAGGCGCGTGATGATCGTCGGTACGTCGAACTCGCGCGCGGCGAAGCGCGCGACGCTCTCCGCGGCGATCTTCGCGATGCTGTACGTCGGCATCATCACGCGATGATGATCGCCGAGCGCGTCGTCCTCGCGACGCGGCGCGTGGCCTGCCGGCTGGTAGACCGCCGTCGACGAGCAGTGGAGGAAGGCGGATGCGTTGCGACAGCGCGAGAAGACGCGGCCCACGCCCTCCGCGTTGGCCTGCAGGTCGTACGCGAAGTCGCCACTCTTCACGACGGCGAAGTGCAGCACGATCTCGACGTCGTCGGGGATGGCCGACAGATCGTCCCGGCCGATGTCGGCCGCAATCGGCGTGGCACCGAGCGCCTCGACCCGCGCGCGATCCGCCTCCTTCGAGAATCGCGCGAGGCCGTACACCCGGTTGCGCGCGGCGAGGTGGGCCACGACGGGGACGCCGACCTGGCTGGTCGGTCCGGTGACCAGGATCGTACGGTCCTCGAGCTTCATCGTCGTTCGCCTTCGTGGCACCTGGAGTGAGTGCGTGGAGTGGGTGCGTCTCCGCGGCTACGAGAGCGCGCCGCCGTCCATGCGGATCAGCTCGCCGTTCACGTGTGCGCCGTCTTCGCTCGCCAGCATCGCGATGACGCCCGCCACGACCTCGGGGCCACGCGGCCGGTCCAGTGCCACCGTCCGCACGATCAGCTGCGTGTCGACGCCCTCGGGCAGTCGCACGGCCGACGTCATGGGCGTCATGATGTTCCCCGGGCACACCGCGTTGGCCCGCACACCCTGCTTGCCGTACTCGACGGCCAGGGTGTACGTCAGCGCGAGCACACCGCCCTTCGACGCAGCGTAGGCGGCCGACCAGGGCAGGCCGCGCAAGGCCGACGTCGACGACGTGTTCACGATGTTGCCGCCGCTCTCGAGCAGGTGGGGGAGGGCGGCCTGGCACATGAGGAAGCTGCCGGTCAGGTTCACGTCGAGGGCGCGCTGCCAGGTCGCCAGCTCGAGCTCGGTGGTCTCCTGCATCGGGGGCAGGACGCCGGCGACGTTGCAGAGCACGTCGAGTCGGCCGAAGCCATCGACACATGCAGCGACGGTGTCGGCGACCTGCTCGGGATCGGACACGTCACAGGTGCGCGCCTCGGCCGCGCCACCGGCCTTCACGATCGTGTCCGCGGTGTCCACGGCGGCCTCGGCCTGCAGGTCGACGCAGAGCACCCGCCCGCCCTCGGCGCCGACGCGCTCGGCCGTGGCGCGGCCGATGCCCGAGGCGGCGCCCGTCACCAGAACGACGCGATCTTCGAATCTGCCGAGTGACACGCGCGTTCCTCCGGGCCGAGGCCGGCCGTCTCGGTCAGTGACCCTTCGGCGCCGACGGCGCGTGCTTCATCGTCACCTGCTCGCGGGTCGCGAAGCGGCCGCCGGCCTCGATCCAGGCCTTGATCGTGTCGTTGGCCTTGAACGCGGGGTTGTAGACGTCCTCTTCGCTCTTCCAGAGGCCGTTGCCGCCGTAGACCAATCGGGTCCAGTTCGGAAACTGGAAGGGCTCGCCATTCGGATCCGTGGGATGCGGCAGCCGGTTCTGCAGCTGGAACACGACGGCGCCGTTCTCCTCGTCGTAGATCACCCAGTCTTGTGGAAAGGTCATCTCGGGGAAGGGCGCCATCACCTTGCAGATCCAGTCGGCGATGGCCTGGCGGCCGTGCATCTCGCCGTAGGCGTGCTCGATGTAGTGTGCGTCTTCGGTGAAGCAGCTGGCCCAGATCGTCCAGTCGTTGGTGTTCTGGCTCTCGATGCGCGCCTCGTTGTACTTGGCGAACGCCTCTTCGAGCTCCTGGCGGGAAACCTTGCCCATGGGATCTCCGGGGTGTTGAGGGAATGGAGGCGGTGACGGCGGCGCTCGGCTCTGCTCACGCCAGTCGTCGTGCGAGGGTCGATCACGCTAGCAGGGTGCCGAACCCCGCGCCGCCGCCGCTCCGACTGCGCTGCGACGCCCCCCGGTCAGGCGACTCTCGGCGTCGTCCAGGTGCGATGTGGTGCCGCTTGAAACCCGATATCGCAGATCCCATCCTCTGTAGCAATGAGCCGGTCGATCCTGATCATCGAAGACGAGAATCTGCTGCGCGCCGAGCTCGCCCGGCACTACGAGGGCGAGGGCTGGAGCGTCGAGCAGGCGGGCAGCCTCGCGGACGCGCGGCGGGCGCTCGAGAACGATGCAGGCACGGGGCTCGTCGTCGTCTCGGACATGAACCTGCCCGACGGCAATGCCCTCGATCTGCTCGAGGAGGTGCGCACGAAGCCGGCCGGCGCGAGCGAGTGGATCTTCCTCACCGGCTACGGAACGATCCCGGACTCGGTCCGCGCGCTGCGCCTCGGCGCCTTCGACTTCCTCGAGAAGCCGTGCCCGGTCGACCGACTCGACCTCGTCGTCGCAGGCGCCGAGCGGAGTGTGCGCGCACATCAGCGCCTCGAAGATCAGCAGACCCAGCAGGTACGCCGCTTCAGCCCGAGCGCGTTCGCCGGCACGAGCGACCTCGCGGCGCGCGTGCGCGACATGCTCGAGAAGCTCGCGGGCGTGCCCTTCTCGTCGCTCGTGATCGGGGGCGAGACCGGCACGGGCAAGGGGCTCGTCGCACGCATCCTGCACTCGACCGGCAGCCGCTCCGCGGGCCCGCTCGTCGAGATCAACTGTGCGGCGCTGCCCGCCGAGCTGCTCGAGTCGGAGCTCTTCGGTCACGAGGCGGGCGCGTTCACGGGCGCCAAGGGGCGGCATCGCGGCCTGCTCGAGCAGGCGAATCAGGGGACGGTCTTCCTCGACGAGATCGCCGAGATGGATCTGTCGCTCCAGGCAAAGCTGCTGACGGCGATCGAAGACCGGGTGTTCCGTCGGCTCGGCGGCGACAAGCCGATCCGCGTCGACATCCAGGTGATCGCGGCGAGCAATCGCGACCTCGAGGACTCGGTGGCCGAGGGGGA
Source organism: uncultured Spirochaetaceae bacterium (assembly GCA_964474355.1). Lineage (GTDB taxonomy): Bacteria > Myxococcota_A > UBA9160 > UBA9160 > UBA4427 > CAYYSY01. The sequence continues at coordinate 7,460 of CAYYSY010000411.1, forward strand.
GTTTCGTGAGGACCTCTACCACCGGCTCTCGGTCGTGCGCGTCGACCTGCCGCCGCTGCGCTCACGCATCGAGGACCTGAACGTGCTGGTCCCCTTCTTCCTCGCCGAGTACAACGCGAAGTCGGGCAAGCGCGTCTCGAAGGTCTCCGACGAGGCCTGGCAGGCGCTGCGCGAGCACGGCTGGCCGGGCAACGTGCGCGAGCTGCGCAACGTGATCGAGCGAGGCGTGCTCTTCGCCGACGGCGACGAGCTGTCGGCCGAGTGGCTGCAGCTCGGCCGCTCGCGGCCCGCCGCTCGCGACACGGAGAGCGTCGCGGACGGCAACGTGCTGAGCCTGCCTCTCGACGGTTCGATGGCCCTCGACGACATGGAGAGGTTCATCCTCGAGACCGCCCTCGACCGCGCAGACCAGAACGTCGCCCAGGCCGCAAGGTCGCTCGGCATGACCCGTCAGACGCTGCGCTACCGGATCCAGAAGCACGGGTTGCGGGACGCCGGGGCAGGCGACGAGGTCGAATCGAGCGACGCGGCGTCGGGCAAGAGGGCGGCCTCGAGCGAGACAGAAGACGACTGAGGTTCGGATCCCGGGGCCTCGCGCCGCCCCATGCTGCTGCGAGCGAGGAGGGCGGACGATGCTGGCCGAGCGCTACCCCTACTACATCGGCAACCGGCCCGAGCAGCCGAACGAGGACCTCGAGGTCCTCGACAAGTTCACCGGCGAGGTGGCGACCCGCGTGGCGATGGCCGACGCCGATGCGATCGACCGCGCGATCGGGCTGGCCGCCGAAGCGGCCGCCCCCATGGCCGAGCTCGCCGCCTACGAGCGGCAGGCGGTGCTGCTCCACTGCGTCGAGCGCTTCGCCGAGCGCAGCGACGAGCTCGCCGAGGCGCTCTGCATCGAGGCCGGCAAGCCGATCAGGGACAGCCGGGGCGAGGTGTCGCGTCTCGTCGACACGTTCCGCGTCGCGGCCGAGGAGGCCGTGCGGATCGGCGGCGAGGTGATGCCGCTCGACATCTCGGCACGTGCGAAGGGCTACCGCGGCATGTGGAAGCGTGTGCCGATCGGTCCGTGCTCGTTCATCGCACCGTTCAACTTCCCGCTGAACCTCGCGGCCCACAAGGTCGCGCCGGCCATCGCAGCGGGCTGCCCCTTCGTGCTGAAGCCCGCGAGCCTGACCCCGATCGGCGCGTTGCTGATCGGCGAAGTGCTCGCCGAGACCGATCTGCCGCCCGGCGCGTTCTCGATCCTCCCGTGCCGCCGCGACGGCGCCGCGCTCTTCACCGAGGACGATCGCCTCAAGCTGCTCTCGTTCACGGGCTCGCCCGAGGTCGGGTGGGATCTCAAGGCGCGCGCCGGGCGCAAGCCCGTCGTCCTCGAGCTCGGCGGCAACGCGGCCTGCGTCGTCGACGAAGACGCGGACATCGAAGACGCGGTCGAGCGCATCTGCTTCGGCGCGTTCTACCAGAGCGGGCAGAGCTGCATCGGCGTGCAGCGCATCCTCGTGCACGCGAGTCTCTACGACCGTTTCAAGGACGCGCTCATCGCGGCCACGAACAAGCTGCCGATGGGCGACCCGCGCAAGGAGGACACGTTCATCGGGCCGATGATCAGCAGCGGCGAGGCGAGCCGGCTGAAGGGTTGGATCGACTCCGCGGTCGCTGCCGGCGCGGAGCTGCTGTGTGGCGGCGGCCTCGAGGGCACGATGCTCGAGGCCACGCTGCTCGAAGGGGTGCCGCGCAGCGAGCCCGCCTACTGCGAGGAGGCGTTCGGTCCGGTCGCGGTGCTCGCGTCGTTCGACGATTTCGACGCCGTCCTCGAGGAGATCAACGACTCGAAGTTCGGCCTACAAGCCGGCATCTTCACGCGCGACCTCTACAAGGCGAATCGAGCCTGGGACACGCTCGAGGTCGGCGGCGTGGTGATCGGCGACGTGCCTTCGTGGCGAGTCGACAACATGCCCTACGGCGGCGTAAAGGACAGCGGACTCGGACGCGAGGGCATCCGGTTCGCGATCGAGGACATGACCGAGCTGCGGCTGCTCGTGATCCGTACGCCCTAGCTGTCCGCGCAGCGCACGAAGACGAAGTGGCGGGGCGACTCTGCGCGGACCGCGATCTGCGTCGCGCCACGTCGACCACGTGGCGTCACGCAGGCAAGTAGCCCGCTGATCCATGCGAGCAGCGATGGCGCGCACGGGCGATGGGTCTCGAGCTCGAGCAGTTCACCCGGCAGCAACGGGGCGGGCCGCTGCCAGTGCCCGAGACGCACGAGCCCGTCGAGTCGGATCGCGAGTCGTTCGTCGGGCGCGCCGTCGAGGGCGGCCACGCGGGGTACGCTGCGGCGTCCGAGCTCGCGCAGCACGGCCGGCATCCGGCCCCCGTGCACGTCCACCACGGCGTCGATGAGACGCGCGGCCGCCGACACCGGGACCCATTGCTCCGACGTCGGCGGGTCGAAGAGCAGGGATCGCTCGCTGCCGACGAGCAGCGTGTCGAGCGATCGAAGCGGTCGTCTTCGCTCGGCCACGAGCTGCCCGAGCCAGTCGATGGCCGGTGCGACGAGGTCGCCGCGCACGTGATCGCAGGGAGCCGAGTGCATGCATCGCGCATCGGCGCAGATGCGGCGGGGCTTGACGCGGCATTCACTACGGTCACGCGATCCGGTTGCCCGGACCGGGGCGCTACGCCCGGCTGCGAAACGAGCTCGGCGGCTCGGGCAGTCGCAGCAGCAAGGTCGAGAGCAGGGTCATGTCGGCGAGCAGGCAGAGGATCATGACGCTGCCCGTCAGCCAGCCGAGGTTGCGGGTGATCGCGAACTCGGAGAGCGCGAAGAGCCCGAACGCTGCCGTCAGCATGAGCGTGCTCGCGGCGACGGGCGGCAGCACCTCGCCGAGGCAACGACGCAGCGCGTCGACGGGCTTCAGCCCCTCGCGCCTCGCGACGTAGAAGTGCGTCGTCACGTGGATCGTGTCGTCGACCGCGATGCCGAGCGCGAGGCTACCCATGACCACGGTCCCGGCGTCGATGGGAATGCCCAGCAGCCCCATGAAGCCGAAGATGATGACGAGGGGGATGGCGTTGGGCACGAGCGCCACCGCTGCGAGCCGCGGCCAGCGGAAGATTGCGAAGAGGATGCCGGAGATGACCGCGAAGGCGACGGCGAGCCCGCGTAGCTGGCCGTGCGCGATCGCCTCCTCGGCCCGGGCGAACTCGTACATGATGCCGGTCGGCGTCGCCGTCGTGGCGCCCGGTCCGTGCTCGGCCCACCAGTCCCGCGCTCGTTGCGCCACATCGACGAGCCGGGCCGAGCCGTTGTCGTCGACGCGAAGCACGACGTTCGCGGCGTCGCGCCGCGGCGTGATGACGTCGCCCATCAGCTCCACCGACTCGAGCATGAGCATGTACTGCTCGGCCATCGCCCGTGAGTCGGGGAGTGGCTGCGCCGGGTCGCCTTCGAAGCCGCCGTGGATCTGGCGCAGCGGATCGGCGACCGAGATCGCCTTGCCGACCTCCGGCTGGTCATCGAGATGCGTGGTCAGGCCGTCGATGGCCGCGAGCACCCCGGGCTCCAGCACCGAGCCGTCCTCGCTCTCGATCACGACGTTCATCGGGCTGATGCCCGACAGCTCGCTGCGGATCGACTCGTAGGCGTCCCGCACCGGATGCCCGACGGGCAGCCAGCGCGTCGCGTCCGTCTCGACGCTGACGGCGCCCAGGCCGAGGGCGACCAGGCCGGCGACTCCGAGCCACGCGCCGCCGACCCAGACGGCGCGCCGTTCAGCGAAGGCGGTCAGCGCAGTGGCGGCGGGGCCGCGCAGCCCGTCGACCATGCGCGGGCGGCGCGCCGGCAGCGGTGCGAAGGACAGAAGAGCGGGCACGAGCGTGAGGGTCGCGAGGGTCACGCTCAGCACGCCGAGCGCGCCGAAGGCGCCGGTCGCCCAGACGACCTCGATGCGCACGAGTGTCAGCGACACGAAGCCCACGGCCGTCGTCAGGCCCGAGAGCGCGATGGGGAGCGCCACCGACTCGAGGGCCTGCGCGAGATCGTCGGCGCCGCGCACCCCGCTCGCCGCGGTCAGCACGTGCATCGCGTACGCGCAGCCGAGCGCGAGGATGGTCGACGGCAGCACCATCGTGGAGATCGAGAGCGATGCCCCGAGCCAGGCCATGGCGGCGACGCTGACCCAGACCCCCGCCACACCGGGCGTGAGGCAGAGCAGCACGGCAAGGGGCGAGCGGAACATCCAGACGAGGAATGCCGCGATGACGATGGCGGTGAGCGGCGCGAAGGTGAGGATCTCGCGCCCGGTCCGTTGGTTGGCTTCGACGCGGAAGACCGGCACGCCGGACACGCGCGCGCCGATCGGGTCGGCGAGCGTGTGCACCGCCTCGAGGAGCGACGCCTGCAGCGCTTCGGCGTCCGCCTCGAGGATGAGGTTGAGCGCGAAGGTGCGGCCGTCCTGGGAGACCAGGCTGCGGGGGAGGATGCGGTCGTGGGCGGCGAGTGAGCGGGCCCGGTGCGCCGCGACCGCCGGGTCGGGGTCGTCGGCGTCGAAGGCCGGGTCGAGATTCAGCGTGCCTTCGGCGTCGACGTCGATCACCGGCAGGCTCGCCACGCTGTCGACGCGGGCGACGCCATCGAGCGACTCGAGGCGATCCGAGAGCATCGCGATCTGCTCGAGCACCGTTGGGTCCCAGGCCGCCTCGCTTCGAGGCAGGGCGACCACGATCAGCTCGTCGCCGCCGAAGAGCGACTGGCTCTTCTCGTAGATGGCCCACTCGGGGCCGCTTCTGTCGAGCACGCTGTCTGTCGACGTGTCGACGCGCAGCCAGACGAGGCCGGGTGCCACGGCGAGCAGTCCGAGCAGCCAGCCTGCGATCGTGAGCCCGGGCCGGCGCAGGGCCGACCCGGTGAGCGCACGCGGCAACCGCGCGCGGGCGGCGAGCCAGCCGGGCTGGTCCGAGCCGTGCGGGTCGCTGGAGGGAGCCGCCCCGGTCATCGCGGCATCCCCTCGTGGCGGCGACGCGCGGACCGGGGCGCAGCCCCTACGCCCGGCGAGGCTGTGAGCCTGCGGGCAAGGACCCCGTGACCGTGTCTCTGCCGGCTTCTCGTGGCGATCTGGACACACTCCTGGGGGCACCATCGCCCCGAATCGAGGGGCACGGCAAGGCGCATGAGAGGCGCAAACATGGCGGCGCCGTTGCGAATTCGCAACTTGCCAGACAACACGTTGATTCCAAAGAATCTTCTGGCAGAATGGGGACAGTCGGCTTCGACCCGTTCGGGGGGAGGCTGTCAGAGTCCGCAGCGAGCGGATCGTCCGAGGATGCGGCCATGCGGCGGGCCGTAATGAATCGGTCTGGCAGAGCGCGCGGGGCGAGCCGGCGATGACAGGTGATCGCAGAGACAGAGAGAGTGGAGCCCGCGCATCGGGCTTTGCGACTCGGATTCGAGCCTACTCGTCCGCCCCGGGACGACCGGTCGAGTCCGCAAGCATCGACCCCCCGCCGACGCTCGATCGAGGAGCCCTCGACGGGGCATGTTGAACCGCTCCGACCGAATCGCTGACGAGGCCCTGCGTGGGCTTCACCCCTCGGCTACACGAGGGGAGGCGGCCGTGCATGCGTTGCTCATGCGCGCGCGCCGCGTCGGCTCGATCTTTCATCGCGGCCTCAACGCGCGAGTCGATCTCGAGACGGCCGAGCTCCTCGAGGTCGAGCGCGACCGGCTGGTCTTTCGCACTCACGACTTCGACAAGCGGACCCGGCGGCAGGTCTTCCTCAACTTCGAGCTCGACGGGCGGCCCTACTTCTTCGCGACCGAGCCGCTCGAGACGATCACGGCCGGCCGGCTCGTCGTGGCCATGCCGAGCGCCGTCTACTGCAGCGAGCGGCGTGATCGCCGGCGGGAGATGCCACAGGCCGATCGCGGCGATCCGAGCCGCATCGAGCTTCGTGGGGCGGATGACGAATGGATCGAGGCCCGGGTCGCGGACGTCTCCGCCGGCGGCCTGGGGCTCGAGCTCGAAGGGAGCGCGGACTTCGCGAGCGCGAACGGTGAGAGCCTGGCGATCCGCTTCGTCGACGGCACGCGCGCGGGCGAGTGGACGCGGGCGCGGGTGCGCAACCGCGCCATGGACGAGTCGCGCCCGGGTTGGACGCGCATCGGGCTCACCGAGGGCGTGGCCCGCGCGCAGAATCTCATCGAGATCGATCGCCGCGACGAGATCGTGGGCGCGCTGCGAGACGTGGAGCCCGCCCGGCACACAGCCGACGACGTCGTCGCGCGCATCGCGAGCCCCGAGATCGAGGTGGCGCGCTTCCTCGAAGAGAACGGTCACGAGATCGTTGCGCTCGTCGACTCGACCGGGCGGCGCGCGGGGGGCACTGCGGTCGTCCTGCAGAACGGCTGGGGGCAGACCAAGGAGGCGTTGCTGCCGCTCGCCCGCACCCTCGTCACGACCTTCGGCGCCCACGACGAGCCGCTCACCGTGCTCCGCTTCGACGGCGTGCAGAAGAGGGGAGAGAGCGAGAAGGATCCGTCGAGCCGCATCCCGGGGCGCGAGTGTCACCGCTTCGTGTTCTCCCAGGGTGTGGCCGACCTGCGCGCGTGCATCGATCACCTGCAGAACGACCCCGAGCGTCGCCCCGACAGGATCTTCGTCGTGAGCTTCAGTGCGGGCGCCATCGAGGCGCGCAAGGCGGTGGCCCTCGACGCCGGTCGCACCATCGACGGCTGGATCAGCGTCGTCGGCGCGCCCGACCTGCAATCGATGACGCGCAGCATCTCGGGCGGCGTGGACTTCGTCGCGGGGTACGAGCTCGGCATGCACTTCGGCCGCCAGGAGCTGCTCGGCGTCGAGGTGGACATCGACCTGCTCGGCCCCGACGCGGCGAAGCTCGGCGTGCTCCACATCGAGGACGCGCGGTCGGACCTCGCGTCGATCGACGTGCCCGTGGTGTGGATGCACGGGATGCACGATGCGTGGATCGATCTAGACCGCGTGCACGACGTGCTCTCGCACGGTGACCTCTCGCAGCGCAAGCTGCTGCTGCTGCCGATCGCGCATCGGCTGGAGTCGAGCCGCCAGGCGAGCGAGACGTTCAGGCTGATCGCGCACGAGCTCGGCCAGATGGCGCTCGGTCGCTCGCTCGAGCCGGTCGCGGCCGACCAGCGGGACGTGCGCGCCCGGCGACGCGTCGAGCGTGCTCGCCGGCCGCGGCCGGGCACCGATTTGCGGGCCTTCTGGAAGGACTACCTGCTGGGCCGTGACGGATCGGTGGGCATCGAGCTGATGACGGCCTGCACCGACTACCGGCTGCTCATGGCCGATCAGATCGAGGCTCTCGATCTGCGGGGCGGCGAGCGCATCGCCGACCTCGGGTGCGGCACGGGCTCGCTCGTGATGGAGCTCGCGCGTCGTGAAGATCGACCGGCGGACCTGCAGGTCGTCGGCTTCGACCACGTGCGCGCGGCGCTCGCCCGGAGCCGCGACCGCTTCGATGCCGTGCGCGCAGGGGACGATCTCCGCCTGAGCCTCATGGAGGCCGACCTCGACGTCGGCGCGGGCCCCCTCGGCGTGCCGGCGGCCACGGGCGCCTTCGACTGCGTGCTGGCATCGCTCCTGCTCAGCTACGTCGAGCGCCCGGCGGTGCTGCTCGACGAGATGCTTCGCATCCTCAGGCCGGGCGGGACCCTCGTGCTCTCGTCGCTCTGCCGCGACGCCGACATCTCGCGCCTCTACGTCGAGAGCCTCGCCGAGATGCAGGTCGGCGAGGCCCGCGAAGCGATCCCCGAGCTCCGCGACGTGCCGCTGGAGCGGGTCGCACGCAACTTCCTGAACGATGCCGCGCGGATCCTCGAGTTCGAGGAGCAGGGGGCCTTCGCGTTCTGGGAGCCCGACGAGCTCGGCGAGATGCTGATGCGCGCCGGCTTCCGCGGCGTGGAGACGCATCGCAGCTTCGGCACGCCCGCCCAGGCGGTCATCGTGCGCGCTCAGCGTCCTGCGGCCGTGCTCGTGCGCCCCTCGGCCGAGCGCGCCTACGGGACATAACCACCCAGAAATCATCAAGATTCGGGCTCGGCCAGCCGATGCGCCCGGCATGGTGGACCGCGCCCCGGATCGGGCCGAGGACAGGACCGCGCTCTATCGCGAGTTCCGCGAGCTGACCGAGGGCAAGCCCCTCGTCGACTCGCTGCGAAACGCCGCGCTCATCTTCGGCGTGCTGCAGACGGTCTTCTTCATCCCGGCCGATGCGTTGCTCTTCCCCGATCACTTCAAGTTCTTCCTGACCGCGCGCCTGGCCGAGAACGCGTTGCTCGCGTTCGTCTACTTCAGGCTCGCGCAGCGGGCGCCCGTTGCGGGCTCGGCCGTCGTGATGTTCTCGGGTGCGGCGCTCTTCCTCGCCATGGTGCACGTCACCGGCGGCGTCGAGAGCGGCTACTACGTCGGGCTGATCCTGCTCGTGATCGGCATGGGTGTGCTCGCGCCGATCTCGGGCCGGCAGGCGTCGTGGATCACGGGCCTCATCTTCGCGGCCTACGCCGCGACGCCCTTCTTGAGTCATGACGCCGGCGAGGACATTGCCTGGACCACCTTCGCCATGCACGCGTTCTTCCTCGGGACGGCGTGTCTCGAGTCGGTGTTGGCGTGCATCCACATGGACCGCATGCGCTTCCAGGACTTCCTGCAGAAGCGCGAGCTCGAGCGCGCACGCGACGAGCTCGCCGAGCTCGACCGGGCGAAGTCGCGCTTCTCGGCGAACGTGCACCACGAGCTGCGCACGCCTCTCACGCTGATCCTCGCACCGCTCGACGCGTTGCGCGGCCGCGAGTTCGGTGAGCTGTCATCCGAGGTCCGGCAGGTCCTCGACACGATGCACGCGAACGGCCGCCGTCTCTACAAGATGATCAACAACCTGCTCGATCTCTCGAAGCTCGAGAGCGATCAGCTGCGTGTCACGCGCCGGCCGACGCACATTGGCCGCTTGATCGAAGAGCTGGTCACCGCCGCGCGCCCGCTCGCGGAGCGCAAGGGCGTGGCGCTGGGGCTCGAGGGCTTCGACGACATCCCGGAGCTGAACGTCGACCCCGAGGCCATTGAGAAGGTCTTCGTGAACCTCGTCGGCAACTCGCTCAAGTTCACCGAGCCTGGTGACACGGTCACCGTGTCGGCCGCACAGCACGGCGAAGAGCTCGAGCTGACGGTGGCCGATACCGGCATCGGCATCCCGCCCGAGAAGGTCGACTCGGTCTTCGACCGCTTCGCGCAGGTCGACGGCTCGGCGACGCGGCGTCACGAGGGCACGGGTATCGGTCTCTCGCTCGCCCGCGAGCTGATCGAGCTGCACGGCGGCCGCATCTGGGCCGAGAGCGAGGGAGAGGGCTGCGGCACGACGGTCCACGTGCGGCTGCCCCACGGCGAGTGCGACGCGAATGGCGACGAGGAGGTGCTGCAGACGGATTCGGGCTCTGTGCTCGGCCTCGCTCACTCGATCGAGGCGGTCGAGGCCGATCTGCTGCTCGAGGCCGACGAGGTCGCGTCGCAGCCCGGTGCGGAGGGCGCCGACCCGCGGCTCGCCGACGTGGCGCGTACGGTGCACCGCTGGGAGGACGGCGAGGCCGCGGGGGTCGAGCAGGGCGCCTCGGGCGCGTCGCTCGAGGCGGCCGAGGTGCTGATCGCCGAGGACAACCCCGACATGCGCGCGCTGCTGACCACGCTCGTCGGCCGCCAGTATCGCGTGCGCGCGGCGCGCAACGGCCGCGAGGCCCTCGACATGTTGCGCGAGCGCGCCCCGGACCTGGTGTTGTCGGACGTGATGATGCCCGAGATGTCGGGCACCGAGCTCTGCCAGGCGATCAAGACCGAGCCCGAGACCGAGAACATCCCGGTCGTGCTCGTCACCTCGAAGGCCGAGGACGAGATGAAGATCGAGGGGCTCGAGCTCGGCGCCGACGACTACGTGACGAAGCCGTTCCACCCGCGCGAGCTGCTCGCGCGGATCCATTCGCTGGTGCGGGTCTCGACCTTGCAGCGAGCGCTCGAGGGGCGGAACGATCAGCTCGAGAAGGCGCTCTCCGATCTCAAGGAGGCGCAGGTGCAGCTCGTCCAGTCCGAGCGGCTCGCCGCCGTCGGTGAGCTCGCCGCCGGCATCGCGCACGAGGTGAACAACCCGGTGAACTTCGCGCTCAACGCAGCTCGGGCCATGGAGCTGTCCGTGGACGAGCTCGAGGCACTCGATGCCGCCGACGAGGCCGAGGCGAAGGAGGTCGCGGAGACGATCCGCGAGCTCTCGGGCATCGTGAGCGAGGGGTTGAACCGGACCTCCGTGCTCGTGGCCGACCTGCGCGACTTCGCTTCGGGCAACAAGGGCAAGGCGCGCTCGACGGTGTCGCTCGAGCGCGGCCTGCGCTCGACCCTGCATCTGCTCGCGCGCAGCGCGTCCGATGCCGGCATCGTTCTCGAAGAGGACGTCGAGCCCGGCGCACCCTTCGTCGAAGGCGATGCAGGCGCGCTCAATCAGGTGATGCTGAATCTCGTGAAGAACGCGATCCAGGCGGTGGGCGAGGGCGGGCACGTCCGTGTCGGGCTGCACGCAGACGACGAGCACGTGCGCTTCACCGTGTCGGACGATGGTCCGGGCATCGACGACGAGACCCGCGTGCGCCTGTTCGAGCCCTTCTTCACGACGAAGGCGCCCGGCGAGGGCACGGGGCTCGGGCTCTCGATCAGCCGCCAGATCGCGCGCGAGCACGGTGGCGACCTCGAGGTGGAGAGCACGCCCGGCGAGGGCGCGACGTTCACGCTGACGCTGCCCGCGATCTGACGAGCCCGGCGGATCGCTTGCTAGGCTTCGGCCATGGCAGCGAAGAAGAGCGCCGCGGCGAAGGCGAAGAAGAAGGCCCCCGCCAAGAAGAAGAAGGCGGCCAGGAAGAAGGCCGCCCGCAAGAAGACGGCGCGGCAGAAGACGGCCGCCCGCAAGAAGCTCGACATCGCGAAGACGAAGAAGGGCCTCGCGCCGGGGGACCTCTCGCTGAGGGCCGACGCGCCCGAGCTCGCAGAGCTGGTCGCCGAGGTCACGGGCCACGGCGGCGAGGCGCTCGGCGCGTATCGCGAGCCTCTCTCCGGCCGGCCGATCCTGCTCGCGGCGCTGCCGATCAAGGCGGTCGAGCCGACACCCTTCCAGCGCGATCTCTCTCCGACCCACACCAAGCGCCTCGCTGCGAAGATCGAAGAGAGCGGCTCGTTCCTCGATCCGATCATCGTCGTGCGCGGCGAGGATGGCCGGCTCTGGACTCCCAATGGGCGGCATCGACTGGCGTCCGCGAAGGTGATCGGCCTGCAGTCGATCACGGCGCTGGTTTCGCCCGACGAGGATCTCGCGTTCCGCATCCTCGCCCTCAACACGGAGAAGGCGCACAACCTCAAGGACCGCAGCCTCGAGGTGATCCGCATGGCACAGGAGCTCGCGCGGCGCAGGCCCCGTGCGCGCGAGATCGACTTCGCGGCCGAGTTCGAGGCGCCCGAGCTGCTGACCCTCGGCCTCGTCTATCTCGAGAACGGCCGCTTCGCGGGTGGCGCATACAGCCCGTTCCTCAAGAAGGTCGATCGCTTCCAGACGCGCAGCCTGCCGGCCAGCCTGCGAGAGCGCGAGGTGTTCGCGGCACGCCTCGTCGAGATCGACACCGAGGTCAAGCGGATCATCGCCGAGCTGCAGGAGCGGGGCTTCAAGTCACCGTACATCCGCAACTACGTCGTCGCGCGGATCAACCCCGTGCGCTTCCACCGTGCGAAGAAGGGCGAGACCGAGCCGCCGATGGCGATGAAGGCGGCGCTCACGCGCATGGCGGCCGCGGCGAAGAAGTTCGATGTCGCAGGTGTGCGCGAGCGCGACCTGGCACTCGTGTCGGCAGCGGTCGGTGGCAGCGCGTAGCGCCGTGGCGGGGCTTCGTCTCACCGTGATCCGGCACGCGAAGTCGAGCTGGAGCCATCCCGAGCTCTCGGATCACGACCGCCCCCTGAACAAGCGCGGGCGCCGCGACGCACCGCGCATGGGCGAGCGGCTGCGAGATCGCGGCTTCGACGCCGATGCGATCCTGACGAGCACCGCGGTCCGGGCGCGTCTCACCGCCGAGGCGATCGCCGAGGCCTGCGGTCTCGCCGACCGGGTGCGGGCAAAGCATGCCCTCTACCACGCCGAGCCCGAGGCGGTGATCGAGCTGGTCGACGCCGTGGCATCGGAGCGGGCGCTGCAGCACGTCGCCGTCGTGGGGCACAACCCGGGCTTCACCGAGCTCGTCGTCTGGCTGACCGGCGCCGATCTCGACAACCTACCGACCTGCGGCGTGGCGACCATCGACCTCGATGGCGAGCGCTTCGCCGATCCACGCGGGGGGCGCGGCCGGCTGGCGCTGCTCGAGACGCCGAAGAACGATCCGGAACGGAGCGCCGAACGATGAGTCGAGACGTCGAAGGTCGCGCGGTCGTCGTGACGGGGGCGGGCGCCGGGATCGGCCTGGCGGTCGCGCGCCGATTTGCGGGCGAAGGTGCGAAGGTGCTGGTCGCCGAGCGCGATGCGGCTTCGGGCGCTGCCGCGGCCGAGGCGCTGGGGACGGACTTCGGCGCCGAGGTCGAGTTCGTCCGGACCGACGTCTCCGTGCAGTCGGACGTCGAGGCGATGGTCGACCGCGCCGTGGCCCGCTTCGGGCGCATCGACGTGCTCGTCAACAACGCCTGGGGCGGCGGATCGACCAGCCGACTCGAGCACAAGACCGGTGAGGCCATGCGCGCCGCCTTCGAGGTCGCGACGATGGGCGCGTTCTGGGCGATGCAGCGGGCGTTCCCGATCATGCGCGCCCAGCGCTTCGGGCGCATCGTCAACATGTGCTCGTTGAACGGCGTCAATGCGCACATGTACACGGCCGAGTACAACGTGGCGAAGGAGGCGCTGCGGACGCTGACCCGCACGGCCGCCCGCGAGTGGGGTCGCTTCGACATCCTCGCCAACGTGGTGTGTCCGGCTGCGCGGACCGCGGCCTTCGAGGCGTTCGAGAAGGCCGCACCCGAGATGGTCGAGGCCGTGCTCGCGATGAACCCGCTGGGTCGCATGGGCGACCCCGATCGCGACATCGCGGGCGTCGTGCTCTTCCTCGCCTCGGACGACGCCCGCTACGTCACCGGCAACACGATCCACGTCGACGGAGGAGGGCACATCAACGGTGTGCCCTGGGCGCCGGCGCTGCCCGAGAGCTGATCGACCACTTCGAGCGGTCTACGGCTGGTAGCGCGCACGCCTCGGGAAGTCGGGGTTGTACCAGCCGGGCGGCGCCTGGAGCTCGGTCGGCGGCTGGAGCCTGGACACGTAGTCGAGCACGGCGCTGACCTCCGCATCGGTGAAGTTCTTGATCTGGGCCACCATCTCGGCGTTGGCATTCCGGCGCTTGCCGCTGCGGATCGCCTCGAACTGGCGCAGGAGATACTTGTAGTGCTGCGCGTGGATGCGCGGCACGTACTCCTCTGCGTTCCCCTCGCCAGCCTCGCCGTGGCAGCTATTGCAGCTCCTCGCATAGAGCTGCTCGCCGAGCTCGAGATTCTTGCCGTCTCCCTTGCCGTTCTCGACCGTCATCTCGAGCGAGTCGATGTAGCCGGTCACGTCTGCCACGGCCTGGGGGCCACCGATCGCTTCGACCGACGCGTACGGGAGCATCAGCACGGCGTCGCGGTTCCCCGCGCGCATGTCGGCGAGCTGCTTGATGAGCACGCTGCGGTGCTGGCCTGCGATCTGCGGTGTCGAGCCCGCGACGAGGCCCCAGCCCTCGGGCTCGTGGCACATGGCGCAGTCGCGGTAGATGGTGCGGCCGCGGTCGAGGTCCGGCTCGAGCGCCAGCGCCTTCTCGA
>CAYYSY010000412.1:0-14255 GCA_964474355.1 uncultured Spirochaetaceae bacterium
CAACCCGCTGATCTTCGCGACCGGCCCCCTGAACGGGTCGGTCGCCCCCCAGAGCAACCGCTTCGCGGTCGTCACCAAGAGCCCCCTCACCGGCGGCATCGGCAACGCGACCTGCGGTGGCAGCTTCGCCTATGCGATGAAGCGCGCGGGCGTCGACCTGATCGTCGTCACGGGTCGCGCCGAGCGCCCGACCCGCATCGAGATCGACGGCAAGACGGACACCGTGAGCTTCCTCGACGCGAGCGATCTCTGGGGCAAGGGCACGTACGAGACGCAGAGCCTCCTCGACAAGAAGCTCAAGCACGCGGTGATCGGCCCCGCCGGCGAGAACATGGTGCGCTACGCGGGCATCGTCTCGAACGAGCGCATCGCGGGGCGCTCGGGCGTGGGTGCCGTCATGGGCTCGAAGAACCTCAAGGCGATCAGTCTCGAGGGCAACCGCAAGCTCGAGATGGACGACGCCGAGGCGTTCAAGGCCTACACGAAGACGGTGCGCGAGCTCTTCGCCGAGCACCCGCACCTCGGCAGCTCGATGAAGCGCTTCGGCACGGCCGGCATCGTCAACACGACCAACGCGCGCAACATCCTCCCGACGCGCAACTTCCAGCGCGGCCACTTCGATGACGCGATGAGCATCTCGGGCGAGTACATGGAGGACCACGAGCTCAAGGGCGTGAAGAGCTCGTGCATCCACTGTCCGGTCACCTGCGGCCGCGAGGTCGAGGTCGAGGGTCACGGCGTCGTGAAGGGCCCCGAGTACGAGACGGTGGCGCTCATGGGGAGCAACCTCGAGATCGGCGACCTGAAGAAGGTCAACGAGTGGAACTACCTCGCGGACGATCTCGGCATGGACACGATCAGCCTCGGCGCCACGCTCTCGTTCGCGATGGAGCTCGGCGAGAAGGGCATGCTCGACGTGAACGTCCACTTCGGCGACCCGGCCGGAGTGAGCGAGCTGATCCGCGACATCGCGCACCGCCACGGCGTCGGCAACGAGCTCGCCGAGGGCACGAAGCGCATGAGCGAGAAGTTCGGCGGCCAGGAGTTCGCCATGCACGTCAAGGGCATGGAGCTCTCGGCCTACGACCCGCGCGGCAGCTGGGCCCAGGGCGTCGAGTACGCGACCACCAACCGCGGCGGCTGCCACGTGCAGGGCGCGAGCATGTATCTCGAGTCGGTCGGCCCACTGACCATCAATCCGATGAACCTCAAGCTCAAGGCAGACATCCCGGTCGTGCAGCAGAACCTCGCCTGCGCGATCAACAGCATGGTGCTCTGCATCTTCACGAGCTACGGGATGATCCCGAAGATGATCCACGACATGGATCCGAGCAGCCTGACCCACCGCACCCTCTCCAAGGTGATGGAGAACCTCGGCCCGATGTTCCGTCTTTCCCAGTCGATGAAGGGCAGCCCGATGATGTGGTGGGAGAAGTGGATGACCCAGATCACGGGCACGAAGATCTCGAGCGGCCACATCCAGGAGATCGGTGGCCGCATCTTCAACCTCGAGCGCATGTACAACCTGCGCGAGGGCATCGGCCCCGAGCAGGACACCCTCCCCGGCCGCATCCTGCACGAGCCGACGTTCCCCGGCACGACGTCGGGGCACCCCCTGGACCAGCTGCTGCCGCGCTACTACAAGAAACGGGGCTGGGACGCCGGCGGCGTGCCCACGCAGAAGACCCTCGACAAGCTCCAGGTACGAGTCTGATACGAACGGAGGCGGGACGATGAGCGTGATGGTCGAGCTCACCTACGACATGAGCAAGGCGTTCGGCGAGCGACGCATCGAGGTGGCCGAGGCGGGCACGGTCAAGGAGGCCGTCGCCAAGGTGCAGACCGCCTTCGAGGAGCGCGGCGAGGAGTTCACGCCACTCTCGCGCGTCACTGCCGTCGCCATCAACGGCGTGCTCATGAACCACCGCAAGGGCATGAAGACGCGCCTGCAGGACGGTGACACCATCGCGTTCGTGAAGGCGGCGTCGGGGGGCTGAGCGCCCGTCACGCGCCCAGCAACTCTCGCAGGTGTGGGTTCAGCATCCGGCCCTCGGGATCGAGCGCCCGACGCACCTCCTGGAAGTCGCGCCAGCGCGGATACAGCGCCGACAGCCGCGCCGCATCGAGCGTGTGCAGCTTGCCCCAATGAGGGCGCCCCTCGTACTTCCAGAAGATGGGCTCGAGCGCGTCGAAGACCGGGCCATGCCGCTCGTCCGCGAACTGGTGGATCGAGATCGTGCAACCGTCTCGCTCGTGGAACATGCTCAGCCAGATGTCGTCGCGCTTCACGTAGCGGAGCTCGACCGGGTACACGACGGGGATCTCCTGCTCGCGGATCGTCTGCATGATCTCGCGCAGGCACTCGACACCGGCATCGGCCTCGACCGTGTACTCCATCTCCTTGAAACGGGCGAGTCGTGTGTGAGTCAGCACCCGCCACGACGGACCCGCGTGCACCGTGTTCATGCCCGCGGTGGTCGCTCGAAAGGCCGCGTCGAAGAGGAAGTCGCCGACGCCGGGGATGCCGCCGAGGAGCCGGTATGCCTCGCGCAGCGACTCGGCGTCGTCCGACTGGACGCCGGTCGACTCGGTCGTGCCGTCGTCGGGATCGGTCAGGAGCACCTGCGCCATCGACGTGTGCGGAAACGCGAGCACCTCGAGGTGGCGATGCGAATCGCGCAGCCGGACGACGTCTTCGAGCACGCCGTCGAGCGGCTCGAAGTGGATCCGCTGCGCGAGCTCGAAGGGCGGGACGCATTGGATGCGAAGTCGCGTCAGCACACCGAGCGCACCGAACGAGCAACGCGCCGCGTGGAAGACCTCTGGCTGCGTCGTGCGGTCGCACTCGATCAGCTCGCCCGAGGGCGTCGCGATCGCCACACCCTCGACGATCGATGCGAGCGAGCCGAGGGTCGCGCCGGTGCCATGGGTCGACGTCGACACCGCACCCGCGAGGGTCTGGTAGTCGATGTCGGGCAGGTTCGGCATCGCGAGCGATTCGGCCTCGAGCAGCGGCCCGAGCTGATGCAGGCGGGTCCCCGACCAGACCTCGCACTGCAGCGTGTCGGCGTCGGTCGAGACGAGGCCATTCAGCATGTCGGTCGCGAGCAGCGCTCCGTCGGTCGGGACGAGCCCGCTGAAGGAGTGGCCTGCGCCGACGGGCCGAACATGACCGTGGGCGCCCGACAAGGCCGAGACGATCTCGTCCTCGGTTGCCGGCGCGAGCCGGGCCTCGGGGCGGCACGCCTGATTGCCACCCCAGTTGCGCCAGGGCAGCGGCTCGCCCGGCACGTAGGCCGCGTCCACCTGAGGCGCATCGCCCGTCGTCGTCGGCCGACAGCCCGCCAGCATGCCCGCGGCCGACGCCGCGACCGCGCCGCGCAGGAACTCCCGCCGCCCGATGCCCGATTCGCTCACTTCTCTTCACCAGAGGCTGAGGGCTCTCTACCACCGGCTGAGGGCACGGCGGTGTAGCCGGCCATGAACGCCACGAGTCGCCGGAGATCGTCCTCCGTGCAGAAGCTGCACGTTCCGAGCGGTGGCATGTCCGCGAACCCCTCCACCGTATGCGCGACCATCGCCTCGAAGCCCTGCGCTCTCCGCGTCTCCCACTCGGCGGTGTCGCCCAGCACCGGTACGCCGATGCCCGGCCGGACGTGACAGTGGGCGCAGGACTGCTGGAAGATCCAGGCCTGCCGCGCGCCCATGAGCGGCTCCTCCGCCTCACCGAGCTGCGCCACGGCGAGCGCGGCCGCGATCAGTGGCAGCACGAAGAGCCAGGCTCGCCGCTGCTGCATCGTGCGCTTCCTCCGTCCGTCCCGCGGCCATCGGGTGATCGGGGCACGCGATGCCCAGCCGTCACAGCCGGACCATAGCCCCGACGGGCCACCTCGTGAGCTTCCCAGTCGTCGAGCGACTTCGGCTCAACCGCTAGCGCAGCACCTGCCCCGGCAGCGCCCCGGTATGGCGCCCTCCCTCGAGCAGCACCTCGCCATTCACGATCGTGGCGACGTAGCCCTCCGCCACGGTCACGTAGCGCTCGGTGTCGCCAGGGAAGTCACGCACGAGATGCGCCCGCTTCGCCGCGAGCCGGTCGGGATCCATCACCAGCACGTCCGCCCATGCGCCCTCGCGCAGCACACCACGCCCCTCGATGCCATGCACCGTCGCGGGCATCAGCGTGTTGCGCCAGATCGCGTGCTCGAGGCTCAGCGGGTCGGGCACCCACTCGGTCAGCAGGCGCGTCGTGTAGTCGGCGCCGGTGAACGAGGCCAGGTGCGCTCCACCGTCGGATGAGCCGGGCATCACGATCGGGTTCTGGATGCTCGTGCGCACGACGTGCGAGATGAACTGCTCCGCCACCTCGCTGCGCCGCGTCTGCCAGCTGGTCTCGAGGTCGTCGGCGAGGCAGACGTCGAGAAAGACGTCGAGCAGGTCACCGCCGCCGCGCTGCTTCGCGATCTCGTCGACGCTCATGCCGACGAGCGCACGATTCTCCTCACAGCGCGCCGCCTCGACCTCCATCCCTTCCCACTCGAAGGTGACGGCCCGGCTCGTGGGATCGTCGAACTCGGCGCGCAGCTTCGCCCGCACCGCGGGATCACCCAGCGCCTTCTTGCGCTCGTCGTCCGGCCGGGTCAGCACGTCGCGCCACGCCGGCATCTCGTCGAAGACGAACGTGTCGCTGAGCTTGAGGTGCAGCTCGAGATAGTTCGTCGTGAACATCGGGTGGAGCCGGGCGCCCTCCTTCTCGAACGCCTCCTGGCAGAAGTCGAGGGTCGACTGCCAGCCCATCGGATGGTCGGCATTGGGCACGAGGATGTTCAGCTCGACCGGCCGCCCTGATACGCGGTAGAGACCGAGCAGCAGCTCGCGGTCCTTCTCGTCGTAGCCCTGGCCGAAGCTGCGGGGGATGATCTCGACGGCGCCGCGATCGAACTCGGCGAGCACCGACGCGAGCTCGAGGATCTCCTCGGCCGAGGCATGGTTCGAGGGCACCTCGCGGCCGTCCTCTCCGCAGTGCACGTCGATCTGCGACGTCGAGAAGCCCGCCGCGCCCTCGCGCATGGCCTGACGCACGAGCTCCTTCATCTGCGCGATCTCGTCGTCGGTGGCCTCGCGCTCGGACGCATCGTCGCCCATTACCCAGCGGCGCACGGCGCAGTGGCCGACGAACGAGCCGACGTTGATGCCGAGCTTGCCATCGAAGCGCTTCCAGTAGTCGCCGAAGCCACCGCCCTCGAAGCGAAGCCCCTCGCCGAGGGCCTTGCGCGACATCCCCTCGACTCGCGACAGCATGCCTGCGAGCCAATCGACGTCCTCGGCCTTCGCGGGCGCGAGCGTGAAGCCGCAGTTGCCCGCGAGCACGGTCGTGACGCCATGCCACGAAGACGGCGTCGCCAGCGGATCCCAGTCGAGCTGCACGTCGTAGTGCGTGTGCACGTCGATGAAGCCGGGCGTCACCCAGCAGCCGTCGGCGTCGATGGTGCGTGCCGCATCACCGTCGACACGACCGATGGCTGCTACGCGCCCATCGCTGATCGCCACGTCGGCGCTGAAGGGCGCCATGCCGGTGCCGTCGATGACGCGGCCACCGCGAATCACGAGATCCCAGGTCATTCGTGCTCTCTCCGTCTTCAGTCCCTGGACGCGACGCTAGGCGCCGCCACCCAGCACCACGGGCATCCGGACGATGCCATTGAAGTGGGTCGACCGCTGCCGCTCGGCCTCGCCCACGACCTCGAAGCGCGGGAACCGCGCGAGCAGCTCCTCGCAGACGACCTGTGCCTCGAGCCGCGCGAGGCTCGCGCCGAGACAGAAGTGCTCGCCGTAGCCGAACGAGACGTGCGGGTTCGAGGAGACCGGGCGACTCACGTCGAGCACATCGGCGTCCGGCCAGACGTCTTCGTCACGGTTCGCGGAGCGGTACATCATCACGACCGGCTCGCCCTCGCGAATGGCGACGCCACGCAGCTCGGTGTCCTCGGTCGCCGTGCGCGCGTGGCCGTGCACGGGCGTCACCCAGCGCAGGAACTCCTCGATGGCAGCGGGCATGAGCTGCGGCTGCGCGACGAGCTTCTCGCGCTCGGCGGGGTGCTGGCTCAGAGCGAGACAGGCGCCCGAGATCAGCGTGCGCGTCGTCTCGTTGCCCGCGACGAGCAACGTCACCGTCATCGTGGCGACGTCGCTCGCATCGAAGCGCACACCGTCCTCTTCGACGTGGACGAGCGCCGAGAGCAGATCGTCGCCGGGGCTCTCGCGCCGCTCGTCGATCCAGCCCCGGATCTTGCCGAAGAAGCGGCCCGCCTGTGCCATGGCCTGCGCCGCGGCGTCGCCCTCGACCTCGCCCCCATCGAGCTGGATCAATGCGTCGGCCGAGGCCTGGAAGTCGCGCCACTCGCCTTCGGGTACGCCCAGGATGCGCGCGATGGCGATCGCGGGCACGGGTGCTGCGATCTCGGCCACGAGGTCGATCGGCTCGTCCACCGGCAGCCGGTCGAGCGAGTCGCGAAAGAGCGCCCGCATCCAGGGCTCGAGCTCGGCTACGCGCCGCGGCGTGAACACCTTGTTCAGCAGCGAGCGCACCTGACCATGACGGGGCGGATCCATGTGGACGATGGTCTCGACGTCGTTGCCGAGCGCGCTGGCCTCGTTCTCCGCGCGCCGCACCATGTCGATCAGCCGGATGCCCCGAGAGCTGCAGAAGAGCTTCGGCCGCTTCGACACCTCGCGGATGTCCGACCAGCGCGTGAGGATCCAGATCGGAAAGCCAGGCCGCGGCTCCCAGCGGTACACCGGCGCCTCGCGGCGCAGCAACGCGTACGTCGACTCGGGGTCGCCTGGAGCGCCGCGGCCGAGGCCGAGATAGAAATCCGCGTTGCCGAAGTCGGGGGGCGAGAAGCCCTCCGGCGTAGAAGTCGGGCTCGACGAGTTGCCTGCAGATTCAGCCATGGATGGCCGTGGCCTCGGGTCGGATGACGCGTCCCATTCGATGCTTCGCCGAGCCAGCCACGAGGGACGCGGCGTTCGCTCCGGTGAGCCTCACCAGCTCTCGACCGACGTCCGCACATCGAGCTCGAAGGTCCACGCGCTCCTGGGCTGGTGGTAGAGGTACGCGAAGCCGTCGACGATGCCTTCGATGCTGATCATGCCGTCGTCTCCGAGCTTCTTCGCGTAGTCGGGGAACTTCGTCTTGACCTTGTCGCCGGCAATCGCTCCGTCGACGACGACGTGCCCCACGTGGATGCCCTCGGGACCGTACTCCTTCGCCATCGCCTGGGCGAGCTGGCGCAGCGCCGCCTTCGAAGAGTTGAACGCGCCGAAGAAGGCGCGCCCGCGAAGCGACGCGCTCGCCCCGGTGAAGAGCAGCGTCCCCTCACCGCGGGGCTGCATGCGGCGCACCGCCTCGCGGCCGAACAGGAAGCCGCCGAAGCAGCACACGCGCCACGCCTGCTCGAAGTAGTCGGCCTCCATGTCGATGATGCGGCCGGGCGTGTTGTTGCCGGCGTTGTAGACGGCGAGGTCGAGGTCGTCACCCGCGTGCTCGAAGAGCTTCTGCACGTCGGCTTCGCTCGTCGCGTCGGCGACCACCGACTCGGCGCTGCCGCCGTCGCCGCGAATCGATTCGACGACGGCGTCGAGCTTCTCGGCGGTACGGCCAGCGACGAGCACGTGCAGCCCCTCGGACGCGAAGCGCCTGCAGAGCTGGGCGCCGAGGCCGCGATCGGGCCCCACGCCGATGACGATGGCTGACTTCATGGTCGGATCTCCTACAGAGGCAAACGAAGCTGCCCAATTCGCGAGCTCAGCCTGCCGGTAGCTGCATCGGGACGAGGTGCATCGGCGCCGACGCGCCGGCTCGAGAATCTAGCCCCTCCCGGGACCATGCGACGCCGGGCCGGAGAGCCGACACTGGAGCCGGTTGCAGGGATGAGAGGCGCCCACTTCGTAGCCGGGCGCGGCCAGGAGGATCGCCGCTATCGTCGTCAGTGGGAGGCTGCATGGGGCGCTACCTCGTCACCGGCGCAACCGGATTCATCGGCCGACACCTGACCGAGCTTCTGCTCGCACGCGGCGGCACGGTGTACGCGGTAGTGCGCGAGACGTCGCGCACGCGCCTCGCGGCGCTGGCCGAGAGCTGGGGGGCCGAGGAGCGCGTGATCCCGGTCATCGGCGATCTCGAGCAGCCCCTTCTCGGCGTCGAACGCGAGCAGCTCGAGAAGCTGATCGGCCAGATCGGGCACTTCTTCCACCTCGCCGCGCTCTACGACATGTCGGCCGACGCGCATCGGCTCGAGGCCGCCAACGTACGTGGCACTTGGCACGCAGTGCAGCTCGCCAATGCGATCCGTGCAGGCTGCTTCGAGCACGTGAGCTCGATCGCCGCCGCCGGCCGGTACCGGGGCGTCTTCACGGAGGACATGTTCCGGGAGGCGACACACCTCGACGACCCGTACTTCCGGACGAAGCACGCCGCGGAGGCGATCGTCCGAGCCGAGTGCCGCGTCCCGTGGCGCATCTACCGCCCGGGCGTCGTCGTGGGGCACTCGCAGACCGGCGAGATGGACAAGGTCGACGGTCCGTACCTCTTCTTCGGCCTGCTGCAGCAGCTCGCCGCTGCACTGCCGAGTCGCCTGCCGCTGGTCGGCATCGAGGGCGGCGCGCAGATGAACATCGTGCCCGTCGACTTCGTCGCTCGGGCGATGGACCACATCGCCCATCGCGAGGAGCTCGACGGCCGCACGTTCCATCTGGTCGACCCCGAGCCGATGACCGCACTCGAGACCATCAACCTCTTCGCGAAGATCGCGGGGGCGCCCCGATTCACCATCACCGTCGGCGGGTCGCTCGGCGCTCGCCTCACCGGGCTGGTCGGCCGGCCCGCGGGCGCCCTCTCCCTGCGGCTGGTCGGCGCCGCGCTCGAGTCGGCTGTCGGGATTCCTCCGAGGCTGGTCCAGAATCTCGACTGGCCCACCCGATTCGACTGTCATGAGACGCTCGACGCCCTCGAAGGCAGCGACATCGAAGTGCCTCGACTCGAGTCCTATGCCCCGCTGCTATGGGCGTATTGGGAGTCCGAGCTCGATGCCGACCTGCGCTTCCGGCCCGCGCTCGCGCGAGCGGTCCGCGGCCGGCGCGTGATGATCACGGGTGCGTCCGCGGGCATCGGGCGGGCGGCAGCGCTGAAGCTCGCCGCCGCGGGAGCGCGGGTCCTCCTCGTGGCGCGATCGAAGGAGCGGCTCGAGCGCCTCCGCAATCTGATCGAGCGAGCCGGGGGCGAGGCGCACATCTACGCCGCCAACCTCGCGAGCATGGACGAGTGCGCGCTGCTCGCGAAGCGCGCCATCGACGATCACGGCGGCGTCGACGTGCTCGTGAACAACGCCGGGCGCTCGATCCGCCGGCCACTCGAGGCCGAGTACGACCGATTTCACGACTTCGAGCGCACCATGCAGCTGAACTACTTCGGGGCACTCAAGCTGATGCTCGAGTTCCTGCCGGGGATGCGTGAGCGGGGGCACGGCCACATCGTGAACGTATCTTCGATGGGCGTCCAGACGGGCGAGCCGCGCTTCTCGGCGTACGTTGCATCGAAGGCGGCACTCGACGCCTTCTCGCGGGCGGCATCCGGCGAGCTCGTCGGCGACGGTGTGTCGATCACGACCGTGTACATGCCCCTCGTGCGCACGGCGATGTCGAAGCCCACACCACTCTATGACCTCTTTCCCGAGCTGACCTCGGCCCAGGCCGCGGAGTGGATCTGTCGCGCAATCGTCCAGCGGCCGCGCCGCGTCGCGCTTCCGGGCACCGTGCTCACCGAGGCAGCCTACCTCGTCGCGCCCGGTCTCACGGACATCGGCATGAACGCCCTCTATCGGGCATCCCAGCCAGGAGCGTCTGCGGGCTCGCTGCTCGAAGCTGCAGGAGAAGTCGTGCGCGGGCTGTCGCGACGCGCCGCCAGGCCGATCAGACGCCGGCTTCCGCTCGACGCGCCTCCCGCAGCTCCGAAGGAGCCACCTCGATGAGCTCCCGATAGCTCTTGTCGACGTCGTCGACGAGGTCGTGCAGGTCGGGCAAGGCATCCCAGTCGGCGTTGAAGCCCCAGTACAGCCCGTCGTCGTAGCTGAACAGCGCGATGCCGAGGCCCTGGCTCCCGACCAGCGGGACGACCGGGTAGCTCGCGAGCTGGCGGGCGCCGAGCAGATAGACGGCGACGCGCGGACCCGGGACATTCGTGATCACGAGATTCGCCGCGGTGCTCCGCGACGCCATCCGGAAGAGCGGCCCCAGCAGCTGCGTGGGGAGCAGGTCGATCGCCTGGCCCACGACGTCCCCGGCGCCGGATTGACCGGACGACTTGAGCTCGTGTGTCAGCTCGACGACCCGCAGCAGGCGCTTCCAGGGGTCGGCCTCGTCGAGGGGGAGGCGGACGACCAGCCCGGAGACGCGATTGCCGAGCGAAGCGCGTTCGTCCTCGCGACGCACGCTGACCGGGACGACCGCGTGGAAGTCGATCTCGTCGATCATCATGCCTCGCCGCCCGAGGTAGGCGCGCAGCGCGCCGCTGGCGATTGCGAGCACGACGTCGTTGAGCGTCGCACCGGCGAGATGACCGAGGTCGCGGACCTCATCGAAGGGCATGCGCGCCCAGTCGAAGCGACGATGCGGACCGATCTCGACGTTCAGCGGTGTGGGGGAGGCGCGGGTGATCGCGTCCCGGGCGCTCTCGATCAGCGCCCCGAGCCCCGAGGTCGAGGCCGACTCGGAGGCGGCGTCCGGCTCCGAGTCGGAGTCTTCGCGCAGCGCGCGCAGCAACGAAAAGGGGGCGCCGACTCGATGCCGCATCTCCTCGAGGACGAGCTGTGCCGAGCCTGGCGCCGGCCGAGGGATCCACTGCTTTCGCGGCGGTGGCTCGTAGCCGGGATCGGAGCCGACGAGCAGAGCGCCCATCGCCACACCCGACATGCCATCGGCCATGCAGTGGTGGACCTTCGAGATCAGCGCGAAGCGGTCACCCGCGAGCCCGTCGACGAACCAGTTCTCCCAGAGCGGCTTCCCGCGATCGAACTCCTGAGAGAGGATGCGGCCGGCGAGCCGCTTGAGCTGACGCTCGTCGCCCGGCGCCGGAAGTGCGGTGTGACGCACGTGGAAGCGGAGGTTGAAGCGCGCGTCGTCGATCCAGACCGGCTGCGCGAAGCCGGGAATCCACTCGAGCCGCTGGCGAAACCGCGGCACCTTGTGGAGCTGTGCTTCGATGAAGGACAGGATCCGCTCGAAGTCGATCCCGCCATCGTCGCAGCGCAGCGGCCCCGCGTCGAAGATCGAGACCGAGCCGATGTGCATGTGACCCCGGCCGTCCTCCATGGCGAGGAAGCTCAGGTCCATCGCCGAGAGCCGCTCGAAGTGTGCGTACGCCATAGCCGTGACCTCCCGTCACGGGCACCAGTCTACTCGTGATCGGGCCACCCGTGTGTCCCAGCATGTGTCGGGGCATCCCTACTCCGTGTCGCACATCTGAGGCGAGTCTGACATGGACGGCGGCGGCTATCGCGCCCCGACGTTTCGCGGCCCACGCTCGAGGTAGCCGTCGATCGGAATGTCGAGATAGTCCCAGAGCGGGACCGGGAACTCGAAGGAGTGGGTGCCGTCGGCGGCCATGTAGCACTCCTTCGCAGGGTCGAGACAGCGGGCCTCGGGATCGACGCCGAGCTGATCACCGTCGAAGCTGGCACCTCCGGAGTCGAAGCTCGTCACCGGGTCTTCGTAGAAATCCCAGCCCGTGTTGGCCTGAACCCAGGCGAGGCTACGAACGGCACCCTCCACGTACCAGTCGCCTTCGTCCGAATCGAAGACCCCGGTTGCCGTCAGGGCGAGGTCCTCCGGAGGGCCATCGACCTGTCGCCCCTGCATGAGGCCGCACTCGTCGGCAAGCACGTCCAGGAGCTGAAGGACGTGCGGGCCCGGATCGAGCTCAGTTGCGATCTGCCAGCAGTATCCCGCGCCGTCCGCGCTCCTGTTCGTCAACGTCGCATTGTAGAGGCGAACGTCGAAGACGCCCCCGACACGCACCTTCAGCTTGATGGCAGCGGGATCACCGCCACCCACTCTGGACCCCTCGAGCACGACACGCGCAAGACGAGCGGTCACGTCTCCGTTCAAGCTGTGAAGACTGATCGGCGAACAGGTACCGGCGGGTCCGTCGCTCAGATCGCAGCGGAGCTCATGACCGACCAGATAGAGGTCGCCACCCGTACCCGCAACCGGCGACTGGACCTCTATGGCCTCGGACTGATTCGCCACGATGGGGCCGAGCCCCAACATCACGAGGTACGAGTCGCCCTGTCCGCGCGTGGCCGCCGTGGGAGCGATCGGTGAGCCGGCCGTCCGATCGTAGGGAAAGACCTCGCACTCGGCGTTGATCGCGTCGAGGCCGGCGGGCGAGCCGTCGTCGCCCGCGCGCCCGTGGGTCGTGTAGCAGTTGCGGTTGTCGGTGTCGGCGCTGTTCTTGATCCGCTTTGCGCTGCCGTTCAGCACCCGGATCCGGCCGTGCCCCTGCTGCGTGTAGCAATCGTGCATCACGTTGTCACAGTGCATGTTCTCGAAGCCGGCGATACCGTGAGTTCTGTCGCTGGCCCAAACGCCGAAGGGGCCATCGGCGGTCGTGTCGTCGAGGTACCCACCGTCGGCGTTGAGGACGACGGGGCGCCCGGGGTCACTCGCCTCCATCAGGGCGCAGATGCGATCCTGATACTCGGCCGGGCAGTCGATTTCGGGGAGGAGGGTGGCCGATCCCGGCAATCCGTCCCAGATGGCGTCGATGACTTCTCCCGTGGTCCACACACATCCGGAGTCATTTCCGATGAACGTCGTCACGCTTTTGACGGGAGATCCCGACACGGTCTCGAAAACGACGCGAGCAACATCGGGCGCCACGTCCAGGATGCGGCTCGTACCACCGTCATGGCTCACCGTCTCACCGACTACGCAGAGACCCGTCGTCGGCGAGTACGGGAAGATCCGATTCGAGATGAAACGGTGATCGCTGTTCCACACGATGCGAGTGCCGTAGTGGAAGAGCCCCTTGGCTCGCGAGAGCGTGCGGCACGGCTCGGCCTCGGTGCACGGGGCCGTGTCTACGCCGACGTACGGATCGAAGTGGTGGACGGTCCACGGGATCGATGGGTCCAGCCCGCCGAACTCACGTAGCGCCGCCAGGCACTCGATCGTGTTCCAGGTTGCGTAGCTGCCCGGGCCGCCGTGGAGCCCTTCGAGAGCGAAATCGGCGCACTCATCGACAGCGGACGGTGCAGCCGGTTCGTCGGGTGCCTCACACCCGGTACCGACGAACACGATCGAGAGACCACACAACGTGAGACGACCGAAGTCGAATCGCAACGGGCGCGTCCACCTCACCGCCTTGCAGCGATCGATTGCCGTGCTCGGGCGAGTGGGTCAGATCCATCGATCGGCTTGCGGCATGCCTCGATGAATCCCGCCAGCTCGGTCCTCAACGTGCCCGCCCGGCCGCAGGGTACCCCAGCACAGCACGACTTCATGTAGAGACAGCCTAGCTGCCACACACCCTCAATCGTGCCGATGCCGGTGGTGCAGGTCGGGCCGGTGCGGATGCCGATGCGTCTTCGGCTCGTGCCGGTGCGGGTGCTGGTGCCAGCCGGCCGCGGGGACCGCGGCGTCGTGCTCGTGATCGTGGTGTCCATCGTCGTGGCGGTGCCAGTGGGTGTGCTCGAGCCCCTCGTGTTGGTGCTCGTGCTCGTGGCTCTCGAGACGCAGGAGCCAGATCGCCGTCGCCATCAACCCCACGGCAATCGCGTGTGCGAGGCCGACGTGCTCACCGAAGACGAGCCAGGCCACTGCGAGGCCGAACAGGGGCGAGGTCGAGAAGAACAGCTGTGAGCGGGTCGCGCCGAGCTGCTGGGCGCCGGCGGTGTAGAGCACGAGCGACGCGCCGTAGCCGACGGCGCCGATCGAGAGCGCCGTGCCGAGGCCGGGCCACGTCATGGCCCCGCCCGCGAGCAGGCCGAGGGGCACGTTGACGAGGCCTGCAGTCACGCCCTTCAGCCAGGTGATCTCGGTCGTCGTGAAGCCGTCGATCAGCGACGTGAAGTTGTTGTCGAGGCCCCAGGCGACGCATGCCAGACCGACGAGAATCACCGCCTGTGCGCCCGCGCGACCGGGCTCGGCGAGGCTGGCGCTCGCGATCACGACGAGCGCGGTGGCGACCCAGCCGAGGGTGC
>CAYYSY010000413.1:0-9934 GCA_964474355.1 uncultured Spirochaetaceae bacterium
TCGACCTCGACGTCGACGTCGCCCCCGGCCAGGACCGCGAGGGCGAAGCCCCCGGCGTGTACGTCCTGCAGTCCGACGACGGCGCGATGCAGTTCAGCCTCGACCTGCTCGACTCGGCCGGCACCGACATCGACTTCGCGAGGCTGCTGCCCCTCGCGACCGAGCGCGTCATCCTCTCGGCCGCCGGCCTGGAGCCGATCGAAGGAGAGCTCGAGCCCGGCGTGATCCTCGCGCGCATCGACGGCCGGGACCTCGATCTCGAGACGATCTTCTCGGCCGACGGCGCGACGGCCACGCTCCTCGAGATCCGCGCAGACACCATCGAGCTCGCCGCCGCCGACTCCGATCTCGCGGTCGTCGACGAGATCACGGGAGAGCCACGGCCAGTGCCCGACGATCTCGCGCGCGTGCTCGTCGGCGACACGGACGACCTCGGGCTCTACGTCTACGGCTTCGGCGGCGAAGAGCTCGACGATCGCACGGGTGCTCCGGTGCCCGAGGCGCTCGACCTCGAAGCGCAGCTCTCGAAGAACGGGAGCATCCCTGAGATCTTCTCGATCGAGCAGGACGCCACGATCGAGAGCGACGCACTGCTCGACCTGGCGCGCTCGGGCTCGGGCCACGGCCTGGGCCGGGGCCCGTGTCCCACGGCAGACCCGGACTGCGGCGACGACCGCCGGCGCACCGGCTACCTGCTGAGCAGCCTGCACGGCGACATCGCGATCACCCCCGAGAAGACCTTCGGCGGCCGCATCGTGCTCGAGCTGCCGCTCGCGCTGCAGGACGACCCGAGGAAGTCGAGCCGCCAGATCATCTTCGAGGGTGGACCCGATCCCGTCTACTTCACCGAGTCGTTCGAGGCGGTCAGCGCCTTCGAGTGGCAGGCCGGACGGGCCACCGACAGCCTCACGATCCAGGCCGCCGACTTCATCTCGCTGCGCTCGGGCACGTCGGGCCGCGGCGACCTCGGCTTCCTGCCGGACGTCACCTTGCAGGCCGAGGAGATCCGCCTCGGTGCGTTCGGCGGCGGCGGTGACGACTCGTCGAACATCAACCTGGCCATCGTCGATGCGTACACGAACGATCCGACGTTCGACTTCCTCCAGCCCGACGACCTGCCCGACTCGTTCCGCCAGGACTCGAACGATGATCGCTTCACGATCGTGCAGGACGGCTGGGTGAACGACACCTGGCACGACCGGCCGGCCACCGGCACGCGCCGCACGCTGCCCGTTCCCAGCCAGCTCGTCAACACCGGTCTGATCCCCGAAGACGACGGATCGGGCAGCATCGCGCCGCCGCTCGAGCTCTTTGCCTACTCGATCCAGTCGAATCGCCGCGGCATCACGATCCGCGACCTGGACAACGTGAAGGCGAGCCGGCTCCTCCTGCTCGCGAACTCCGATCGGGTCTACGACGACGACCCCGACACCGACGACCGACCGGGCGTGATCGAGATCAATCACACGATCGATCCGGGCGACGGGTACACCGCAACGCCGGTTCCGAAAATCAGCTTCGAGGATGCCGGCATCTCCCGCGCCGCGCTGATCGGCGACGAGATCCGGCTGGTCGCCGGAGCCGGCGGCGTCGTCGACGCCAGCCACGACGTGTTCTTCTCTGCGAACGGCGGCGAGAACGCGCCCAGCCTCGCGTTCCTGATCTCCCAGGACCAGTCGTTCATCGATGACGACTCGGCCGGCGACAACTCGGACGATCTGCCCGACTTCTTCCAGTTCGCGAGCGGGCTCAACGGGGTCGAGTACACGCTGCAGCTGCGCGAGGGCGCCGGCGCACCCGGCGAGATCCAGATCGGCAGCAACACCGCGAGGAAGGTGCGCGGCACGCGCCTCGTGCTCGAGGCGCTCGACAGCGTGAAGATCGACGTGCCCGAGGTGCTGCTCGAAGGTCTGGTGCTGACGAGCCTCGACGTGGGCAGGACCGAGGGCTACACGGGCAGCCTCACCATCGAGATCGGCAACGTGTTCGACCCCGGGACGATCGATACCGAGAGCGACGTCGTCGCGACGCTCATCGAGACCGGTCAGCACCAGCGCTACGACGGGCTCGTCGAGATCAAGGGCCTGGTCGAGATGCGCGGCGGCGACATCGAGTTCACCGGGGACGTGCGCACCCACGCGGGCGCAACGGACTCGACCGCGTTCTCGGGCCTCGACTTCCTGACGCGCGGCACGGTGTCGTTCGCGGGCAACGTCGGCTGCCATGACGTCGACCCCGACCTCTGCACCATCGAAGGAGAGCAGTGGGGCGGCCCGCCGACGAACTCCGCCGACGACTGGCTCGACCTCATCCGTGTCCGCTTCGACGCGGACGACGAGGGCCGCGACGCGCTCGCCTTCGTCGGCGACGGGGCGCAATCGGTCTTCGCTCGCGACGTCGAGATCTTTGCCGTCTCGCCGTCGGAGGACTTCGACAACCTCGACAGCGAGGTCGTGCGGGTGCCCGACGTCGCGAGCATCTACAAGCTCGACGGCGACTACGACCCCGAGACCGATGCCGGGAGCACCACCGGCGATGCCCTCACCTTCTACACCGAGGATCGCTTCCGCGTCGGCACGGGGCAGAAGATCTCGTCCCAGGGCGGCTTCGCTGTGCACTCGCGAGACCTGATCCAGGTGGGCGACATCGCGGCCCTCGGCATCGCGCTCGAGGTCGACGCGGACGACGGCGCCATCGAGATCCTGCGCCGCCCGGCCGGCACCTATATCGACCCCGACGGCACGGTGCTGAAGGACGCCGGCGTCTCGTTCGTCACGAACTCGATGACCCCGAACGTCGCTCCGACGGTCGTCGGCGACGGGCGCTCGCCGTCGCTCGCGATCGAGGATCCGCGGGACGAGAGCATCGACGACACGCTCGCCGCGTACACCCTGACCGCCATCGACGTAGACGGGCGCGCGCTCACCAAGGGCGACTTCGCGTGGCAGTTCGAGAACGCACCGGCTGCCCTCCCTGCCCTGCACGCGTTCGGCCCGCCGCGCAACGACATCAGCCAGGCATTCGTCGGCGAAGAGATCACGCCGCCGCCCTTGCCCTGGATGCCCAGCGAGTGGCGCGTCGCCGACGCGAGGCGACTGCGCGAGCTCGCGGTGCGCCCCCGCGAGCGCACCGTGGCCGAGTGGCACCGCTACCTCGACGGCGCCGGCATCATCGACGACATCGGCTCGGGCACGGCGCGACGCGACGGCCTCGCGTCCGTGGCGCAGCCGCGGCTGCTCGCCCAGGACGCTCAGCGCTCGATCGAGCTGTACGAGCAGGTCTTCGGCGAGGACGGCGTCCACTCGCCGCGAGTGCGCGCGATCCTCGCTGATGCCCTCGAGCAGTACCAGCGCTCGAGCGGCACGCGCCGGGTCGTCGGCTTCGAGTTCAGGCGCTACGTGAAGAACCGGCCGAGCTCGCTCTTCGACGCCTACCAGGTGTTCGAGGATCTCGACGCGCTCTTCGCCCACCATCGGGCGCTGGGGCTCACGCCCGGCGAGTACAGGCCGATTCAGGCCGCCTGGCTCGAGCAGATTCGGCCCGAGGGCATCACGATCGACGAGCTTGCTGAAGCTGTGCATCCTTCACGCTACGTGCGGGGGACGGATATCCTCGAGATCTTCGGGGACTGATTGATCGTTGCGGGGCGGTCCTGCCGAGTCGCTTCGGCGGTTCGCGAGTCTGGAAGCCGCGGTCGGGATTTTCGGGTGTCGTCCTCAGATTCCGGCGGGCTGGCTCTACGTGCGCGAACGTCTGCGCGCGTTTGCTCTCCGGTGCCTCGCTGAGCCCGCCTCCAACTTGCGGGCGACACCCGAAAATCCCGAGTGACCGACTCGTGTGCCTCGCGGGTCGTTCGGGCTGGCTCGCGAGGCGGCTCGGGGCTTCTCTGTCCTCGGTTCGGCTCGAGGCTTGGCGCTTCGCGCCTCGTCTCTCGGGCTCCTGCTAGTGCGAGATGCCGTAGGGGACCTTCGGGCGGGGGCGCCAGGGTGACCCGGATCTTTGGGAGGAGATGGTGGAGCGTTCGGGGCTGCTCGCCGAGCTCGTGGGGCGGATCGATCGGGTCGATCGTGGGCATCCGGTTCGGGTCGGGATCGATGGGGTCGATGCGGCCGGGAAGACGACACTCGCGGATGAGCTCGTGGCGCCGCTCGAATCGACTGGGCGCTCCGTGATCCGGGCTTCGGTCGATGGGTTCCACAACCCGGCTGCCATTCGGATGCGGCTCGGGGTCGAGTCGGCGGAAGGGTACTTTCGGGACTCGTTCGATCATGCCCGTTTGATCGAGGCCCTTCTGGAGCCGCTCGGGCCGGGAGGGGATCGTCGCTATCGGCGGGCGGTGTTCGACCATCGATCCGACTCACCCGTCGATGCACCAGTCATCGAGGCAGCGGCCGATGCCGTGCTGCTCTTCGACGGGGTGTTTCTGCTCCGACCGGAGCTCCGTGACTTCTGGGACACTTCGATCTTCGTTCGCGTCGGCTTCGACGTCACCGTGAAGCGCGCGGAGGAGCGGGATCGCGAGCTGTTCGGGAGCGCGGAGAACGTGCGCGCGCGCTACGAGCGGCGGTACGTGCCGGGGCAGCAGCTCTATCTGTCGGAGGTTCAGCCGGAGCGCCTGGCTTCCTTGGTCGTGGACAACGACGATCCGGAGCATCCCGAGATCGTCGATATCGACTGATCGCCGCTAGGGCGTGACGACCTCGATCTCGCCCAGGTCTTCGAACTGGGGGACCAGCGCGTCGGCCGGGCCCAGGAGGATGATGGCGATGCGGTCGGGGTGCAGGAGGTTGTTGGCGAGGGCGTGGACCTCGGCGGGGGTCACGGCGTTCACGCGGAGCCGGTAGGTGTCGAGGGAGTCTTCGGGCAGGCCGTAGAGCTCGAGGTTCACGAGCGAGCCCATGACTGCAGAGGACGTCTCCAGACCGAGCGCGAACTGGCCGACCGAGTAGCTCTTCGCATGGACGAGCTCGTCCTCGGTGACGGGGGCCGTCGACTGGATCGACTTGATCTGGTCGAGCAGGATGTCGACGGCGCGGCGGGTCTCGGGCACGCGGGTGAACGTGCTGACGATGAAGGGACCCGGGCGGCGGCGCATCGCGAAGCCCGAGTACACGCTGTACGTGAGTCCCTCGTTCGAGCGCAGCTCCTTCATCATGCGCGACGAGAAGCCGCTGCCCCCGAGCACGTCGTCGAGCAGCCCCGCGGCGATCCGGCGGTCGTCGGTACGGGCAATGCCCTCGTGGGCGAGGATGATGCGCGCCTGCACGAGGTCGGGCTTGTCGGCGATCACGATGCGCCGCGAAGCGGGCGTCTTCGTCGGCGGCTCGGCCACGGGCTCGGGCACCTCGCCCCCGCGCCAGCCCTCGAAGCGCGCCGCAACGCGCTCCTTCATGAGACCGGTCTCGAAGTCGCCCACCGCATAGAAGATCGCGTTGTTCGGGACGAAGATCTTGGCGTGCAGGTCCCGCGCGGCATCGGCGTCGAGGCGCATCACGGACTCGAGGGTGCCGTCCACGGGCAGCCCGTAGCGATGGCCTTCGTAGAGCGCCGCCATCGCGCGCCGGGACACGAGCGTGCCGGGATCGTCCTCCTGGCTTCGCAGTGAAGCGAGCTGCTCGGCCCGCGTCGCCTCGGCCTCGGCGGCGTCGAGGCGCGGCTGCCTCGCGACGTCGTCGAGGATCTCGAGCAGCGCGTCGGTGTCGCGGGAGAGCCCCGAGAGCCCCACGGACATCGAGTCCCAGCCAGCGCTCACCGTGAGCGACGCACCGAGGGCATCGACCCGCTCGGCCAGCGCCGTCGCGTCGAGCTCGCCGGCGCCGCGATTCATGAGCTCGGCCGTGAACTGCGCGAGTCCGGCCTCGTCGAGCGACTCGATCCCCGCGCCACGCTTGAACGAGAGGCCCACCGAGATGAGCGGCAGCCGATCGTCCTCGAGCAGCATCAGCTCGAGACCGTTCTCGAGCACGACCCGCGTGAGCGCCCCCTCGGCCACGATCGGCGCGGCCTTCGGCGGCGGCGGCGGCTGCTCCCAGGCAGGCTTCGAACCGGCACCGAGGCTCCCGCAGCCGAGCATGCCGGCACAGACAGCGAGCATCACGCCCGCCTTCATGGTCGCGCCGACTCGGCGCGCGAGGTCGCTCGCCCGCCTCATCTACTTCTCCTCCGCGTTGGCTGCCGCGGGCGTCTCGGCCGGAGCCGGCGGTGGCACGTCCACGTGGATCACCGTGCGTTGATCGTTGACCAGCCAGGTCTGCAGCACGCGCTGCACGTCGACGGGCTGGACCGCCTCGATCGCCGCGAGCCGCTCTTCGAGCGATCGCACCCGGCCGAACGCCACCCACTCGCCACCGATGCGGCCCGCGAGGCTGTGCGCGGTGCCGAGATCGGACAGCAGTGACACCTCGAGCTGGCGCTTGGCCTTCGCGACCTCCTCGTCGGTCACGCCTTCGCGCTTGACCGCCTCGAGCTCGGCGAAGAACGCGGCCTCGACGGCGTCGAGATCGGCGCCCGGTCGCGCCACGGCCACTGCATAGAAGAGGCCCGCATCGTGCAGCTCCATGAAGCCGCCCGCGGCCTCGAGCGCGATCTGGTCCCGATACACGAGCTTCTGGTAGAGCCGACTCGAACGCCCCGCCGACAGGATCATGCTCGCGACGTCGAGCGCCTCTGCGTCTGCGTGACCGGTCTTCGGCGCGTGCCAGCCCGCGTAGAGCAGCGGCGCGCGCACGTCGAAGTGCACGTCAGCCCGACGCTCGCCGCGCGCCGGCACGACCTTCGTCGGGCTGCGCGGAATCGACGGCGCAGTGCGGAGCGAGCCGAACGACTGGCGGACCTGCGCGAGCGTCTCGTCGGTGTCGAAGTCGCCGACGATCACGAGCACGAGGTTGTTCGCGGCGTAGTACGTGTCGAAGAACGCCCGGCAAGCCTCGACCGTCACGCCCTCGACGTCGGCGCGCCAGCCGATCACGGGCCAGCGGTACGGGTGCGACTGCCAGAGCGTCGCTGCGAGCGCCTCGAAGGCGAGCCCGCCCGGCTGATCCTCCGTGCGCATGCGCCGCTCTTCGAGCACGACCTCGCGCTCCTTGTCGAGCGTGGCCTGATTGATGTCGAGGTTCGCGAAGCGCTCGGCCTCGAGGTCGATGACCAGCGGCAACGACTCGGAGGTCACGTCCTCGAAGTAGACGGTGACGTCGCGGCTCGTATAGGCGTTGATACGGCCGCCGCGCGAGCCGACGAGCTGCGCGTGCTCCTCGGGGCCGATGTGCTTCGAGCCCTTGAACATCATGTGCTCGAAGAGATGCGCGATGCCGGTATAGAAGGACTCGTCTCGTGAGCCGACCTTCACCCACACCTGCAGCGACGCGACCGGCGTGGTGTGGTCCTCGAGGGTGAGCACCGTGAGCCCGTTCTCGAGGGTCGTGACCTGGAGCCCGTCGGCGGGGTCGCGCAGACCATCGGGCGCGGCCAGCGCGATGCCGGGCAGTGCGACGAGGAGAGCGAGCACGCCGAGCCATCGCATCGGCGCAGCGATGCGCTCGGCCAGGCGCGGGCGCGGCACCTCGTGGGCGGCTCGGGTCTCGTTCACCGGTTTGGACGGGCGGCGCTGGCGGGGTCGGCCCGAGGGCCAGGAGCGGCTCTGCATGGGCGCGGACGCTAACGATTCGGATGCTGCGTGTCGACGGCTCACCGCAGCCCGCCGCGGCGCGGTCCGCTCTGACGCCACGCCGTACAACGACGCTGGCATCGGCAAGAAGATCTCGATTTGAGGGCGCGTCCGGGCGATCTATCCTCGCACCCGGCGCCGCGACCCCTCGCGGCGCCGACCACGCCGCCCCCCGCAGCGAGGATCGAGATGAGTCCCACCGAAGCACGCGCATCCGCCGAGGGCGGCGATCCGTCGGCCAACGATCTGGACACGCTCCTTTCCCGCATCCTCGACGGCGCGCGGACGATCGCCGTCGTCGGCATGAAGGACGATCTCGACGAGGACGCCTGCCGGATCCCCACCTACATGGCGGAGCACGGGTACGCGATCGTGCCGGTGAATCCCAAGCTCGAGCAGGCGCGCGGCGAGAAGGCCTACCCCGACCTGCACTCGGTCAGCGGGGCCGGTGTCGCCGTCGAGCTCGTGAACGTCTTCCGCGCGTCGGAGAACGTCGAAGGCCATGTCGACGACATCCTGTCGATGGAGCCGCTGCCGAAGGCGGTGTGGCTGCAGCTCGGCATCCACCACGGCCCCTCGGCCAGGCGGCTGCGCGAAGCGGGCATCGACGTGATCCAGGACCGCTGCATCATGGTGGACCATCGCCGCCTGACCGAGCGCAAGGGCGCCGAAGCGCCGGCCGACGCTTGACGCCGGCCTTCCTTCCCCCCGGCCCCACACACACCCCGCACGGTGACGGCGATCGCGTCGAGATCGCCGTCTACTACGACTTCGCCTCGAGCCTCTGCCACGTCGCGCACCGGGTGATCGGGCGGATGGCGCCCGTGCTCGACGAGCTCGCCCTCGACCTCACGTGGATCCCCATCGACCTCGCCGCGCTGCTTCATTGGCGGCGCGGGCATCTCGTGTCCGGTCAGCGCCGTGACCACGTGCGCGCGATCGCCGACGGGCTCGACGTGCCGCTCGCGATCCCGACCCACTGGCTCGACTCGCGCGCCCTGCACGCCCTCGCCCTCCACCAGCTCGCTCGCGACCGGGCGGAGCGCACCCGGACGGAACCGACCCTGCGCGAGCGGGTATTCACCCGTGTCTTCGACGAGTCGCGGCCCTGCGAGGGCACGGACGCGACCCTCGAAATGGCCTCGGAATTCGGACTCTCCTGTGACGCCGACGATCTCGAGCACGGCCTCGACGCCCTCGAGGCGTGGACGCGCCATGCCTCGGATCAGATGGTGAGCGGGGTGCCCACGTTCATGCTCGGCCCCTGGCCCTTCGGCGGCATTCAGGAGGATGCGACCATGGAGTCGATCTTCCGGCGCTGGACGAACAAGGTGCGCTCGGAGCGCGTGTCGGGACGGACGGTGAACTGATACGATCCGCGCTCCCTGTAGATCGCGGCTTGGCGCGGCCTCCGTGGCGCCTGGACCCCGCGAACCCAGACGAGAAAAGGAAGCCTCGAGGATGGCCGAGCTGGCCCACCGATCTGCTCGACCCCGCGTGCGCCTGCTGGCGCTCGCGCTCATCGCCTCGGTCGCGAGCGCCAGCCTCGGCTGCGGCGAGGACGAGAACAACGAGCCCGCGCCGATCGTCGGCTCGCTCCGCTTCGTCGTCGAGCCCGCGCCGACCGGCGATGCCTACGCCTTCACACCGATCGATCCCCAGGGAGGCGCCGGGGCCGTCACGGTCGAGGTCCTCGACGAGGACGGGCTCTTCGACCCCGACGCGACCGACGAGATCACGATCTCGCTCGAGCCGAGCGACAACGATCTGATCCTGCACGCCACGGGCATCAGCGACCCGAACGCGACCGATCTCGAGAGCCGACTGCTCGAGCTGATCGACCCGAACGTCCCGGCCCTGCGCTACGTGCTCGAGAAGAACTGGCGGATCGACGCCCCGACCGCGCTCGCATACAACGCGTCGACCGATGCCTACCTCGTCACCAACCGCCGCATCCACAATTTCTACGCCGGCGACGTCCGCACGGGCGAGGCGACGCTCGTCGGCAATGGCACCGCGAAGGAAGTCGCGGGCATGGGCTTCGAGATCGACGGTGACGAGCGCCTGTTCGCGGTGAAGAACCGCTGGGCGCCCGAGCCGATCGCCGCGCTCTACACGATCGACCCGGCGACCGGCGAGGAGACCGTGCTCGGCCAGCTGACCGTGCTCGACAGCGACGGATCGGCGAGCCAGGCCGGGATCGGCTACTTCAGCGGGCTCGCGGTCGACCCCACCGACGGGACGATCTACGCGAGCGCCGCGATGACGGGC
>CAYYSY010000414.1:0-3799 GCA_964474355.1 uncultured Spirochaetaceae bacterium
GCAGCTCTCGCCTCGGCGGGCAGCTCGACCTCGAGATAGTGCAGCGCGGCGTCGTACGCAGCCTGGGCGTGGGCCTGGTCCTCACGGAGTGCTTCGCGCGCCTCTCCCCGCGGATGATTCCGGCGCTGCATGCGATTGACCGCCGAGTTGGCCTCGTCGAGCCGGGCTCGCCTGGCGGCGACCACGGCGCGCGCGGCATCGGCCCGGGTGCGCCAGTACTCGAAGTGCTCGATCTGCGGAGCGTCTGCAGCCGGCGGCGGTGCGACGGAGGCGGGGCCGGGCGGCTCTGCACCAGCGAGGAGCGGCGAGGCGACGACGGCGGCCAAGACGAGCCACGAGGCGAATCGGGTTCCGAAGCGAACGGTCCTGGCGTTCATGTCTGGCTCCTCGAAGTGGGGGGTCGGGCCCCTCGTCCCCCTCATCGGCCAGCGGTGTCGGAGGGTTGAGCCCGGGGTTGCACGTGGGAGTCGGCCCGACGGACTGCTCGGCCCGGGCGAGCCATGGGTGTACACTGGACCGGCTCCGGCAGGCCCCGGATCGCTTCTCTGGCCAGCCCATCACGCGCCCGTGTCGTACGGGCGAGGGGGCGGGCCCCGGGGCCGGGCCCGAAGCCGGGATTGGCGGCGCGCACTTGGAACTGCCCGGACTCTTCAGCTGGTTCTCCGTTCTCGCGACGGCCGCGTTGTCGGCCATGGTCCTCGTGCGCCGGCCCCCCGCTCCGCTCTGGCCGAG
Source organism: uncultured Spirochaetaceae bacterium (assembly GCA_964474355.1). Classification (GTDB taxonomy): domain Bacteria; phylum Myxococcota_A; class UBA9160; order UBA9160; family UBA4427; genus CAYYSY01. Next base: position 733 of record CAYYSY010000414.1, read on the forward strand.
CCTCTTCTTCGTCGCCTTCATGACCTTCGTCTGGTGCCTCGGCGAGGTCATGGAGACGTACGTGGTCGACAGCGAAGCCTGGTATCAGCGCTGGCTGACGATCGAGTACACGGGTGTGCTGACGGTCCCGGCGATCTGGTGGTACTTCTCGCTCCGGTTCGCCGAGATGCATGGCGCTCCGTTGCGACCCGGGCTCGGCTTCGTGCGCTGGGGCCCGCTCGTCCTGGCCGCCGGGTTCTGGCTCGCCATGCTGACCAACCCCTGGCACGGCCAGTTCTTCTCTCCGGTTCTCGGCCAGCGTAACGAGTTCCATGCGATCTGGTTCGCCCAGGCCAGCATCAGCTACGTGCTGATGCTCGGCCTGATCGGCCTCTTCCTCTGGCTGCGCAGGCGCGCGACGGAGCCGATGCTCCGCCAGCAGCTCACGATCCTGACCGCCGCGCTCGCCGTGCCGATGGCCTTCAACTTCCTGTGGATCAGCGCGCTGGTGCCCGAAGAGGGCGCCGCGCTGACATCGGTCGGGCTCGGCATCTCGATGCTCCTCTTCTTTGCCGGCATCTACCGCGACCGCCTCTTCTCGCTGAACTCCATCTCGATGCACCACCTGATCGAGCACGAGATGGACGGCATGCTCGTGATCGACCGGCACGGCCACCTGCTGCACTCGAACCCCGCTGCCGCCCGGCTGCTCGATGGTGGCTTGCTGTCAGCGAATACGGACGTGTTCGATCTGCTCGCGCGGCAGCTGCGCTCGGGAGACGACGGGCGATCCCCCGATGCCCGGGCCATCGAGCACGACCTGATGTCGAGCGAACGCCCATCGGGCGGCGTGCTCTACCGGCTCGACGGCGACCCCAGTCGATCCATCGAGATCCACGTCGTGCCGATCCCCGACCGCAGCGGCCGCCGCCTCGGCACGGGTCTTCGCCTGCGCGACGTCACCGCCCTGCGCGAAGCACGCGAACAGCTGCGCGAGCAGGCCGCGGTGCTCGAAGCGATCCTCGGCTCGGCCGAGCAGGGGATGCTCGTCGTCGACTCGAAGGGCGAGATGATCTACTCGAATCGCGCCTTCCGTGAGCTCTGGTCGGTCAAGGACGCCGACCCCGCCCTGTCCGAGTCGGACGCCTCCCTCTCGCAGGTCATCTCGCAGATCGTGAGTCCCGAGGCCTTCCTCTCCGAGCTCGCCGCGCTCGACGACGAGCGCGTCGATGCGAGCCGGCGCGAGATGGTGCTGCGCGACGGACGCATCATCGAGCGATCCTCGCAGCCGCTCCTGATGGATCGCACGATCGCGGGGCGGGTCTGGAGCTTCTTCGACGTGACCGCGGAGCGGGTCGCCGACCGCGAGCGTCACCAGCTCGAGCGGCAGATGCTGCAGGCCCAGAAGATGGAGAGCCTGGGCATCCTCGCCGGCGGCATCGCGCACGACTTCAACAATCTGCTCGTGGGCATCCTCGGCAACGCAGACCTCGCGCTCAGCTCCGTGCTCCGAGACTCCCCTCTGCACGGGCCGCTCACCGACATCGTCGACTCGTCGCGCCGTGCCGCCGAGCTGACGAACCAGATGCTCGCGTACTCGGGGCGCAGCCGGTTCATCCTCGAGCCGATCGACCTTCCGGGCCTCACCGAACAGACGCGCAACCTGATCGAGGCCGTCATCTCGAAGAGCGCGCGGGTCGAGCTCGATCTCGACCCGGTGTCGCAGGTCGAAGGCGACCCTGCCCAGCTGCGCCAGGTGATCATGAACCTGATCACGAATGCATCGGATGCGTTGAAGGGTGCGCCCGGCACGATTCGCGTCTCGACGAGCGAGCGGGAGATCGGGCCGGAAGAGCTCGCGGGCTATCAGCTCGGCGACACGGTCGATCCCGGCATCTTCGTCTGCCTCGAGGTGTCCGACACGGGCTCGGGCATGGACGAGGAGATCACTGGCCGCATCTTCGATCCCTTCTTCACGACCAAGTTCACTGGACGCGGGCTCGGGCTGTCGGCGGTGCTCGGCATCGTGCGGGCTCATCACGGCGCGATCCGCGTCGATTCGCGGCTCGGCCGCGGGACGACGATCCGGCTGCTCCTTCCGCCGAGCGTGCATCCGACGGTCGGGGTGGATGGGAAGCGTGCCGAGCGGGCAAGCGAGGGCGAGTGGGTCGGCAGCGGCAGGGTCCTCGTTGCGGACGACGAGCCGCCGGTGCTGCGCGTGCTGGCGCGCACGTTGGAGCGGGCCGGGTTCGAAGTCGTCACGGCGCTCAACGGGCGCGAGGCGCTCGAACGCTGGGCCGAGCACGCGGGTGACTTCGTGGCCGTGATGCTCGATATGACGATGCCCGAGCAGGGTGGGCGCGAGACCCTGGTCGCGCTTCGCAAGTCGGGGGCCGACGTGCCGATCGTCTTGTCGAGCGGCTACTCGGAGGACGAGGCGCGCGCCCAGTTCGATGGCGAGCGCCCCGATGCGTTCCTCCAGAAGCCCTACGCGACACACACCCTGCTCGAGACGCTGCGCACAGTCATCGACGCACGGAGGAGCTCGACGACTTGATCCTGAACGAGGTGCGGGCGTGGCGGTTCAGCGAGCCGAACCGGAAGGGCAGGCCGGTGAACGCGATGGCGAAGCTCCCGATCCGGATCCGCTGACGCTGCGCCCACTTGGGCTCGCTCTTGCTGCCATCCGAGGATCCTCGTCTCGCGCGGGACCACCTCGCTGGCCCCCGGCCCCCTGATGGCGGTAACGTCGATGGGCGCTGCGCTCCGGCCCGCCCAGGTGGCATCATCGAAATTTCGCCGACGGGTACGACCTGAAGAAGGAGAGTCTCGTGAATGATCCGACTGAAGGACGGACGGCGAACGCCCCCGGAGACGACGCCGAGGGTGTCGAGCCCGAAGACCTCAATCCCTTCCACATCGCGCAGACCCAGCTCGACCAGGCCGTCCGCTACATCCCCGATCTCGAGAACGGCTTCGTCGAGTTTCTTCGTCGGCCCCAGCGCACGGTCGTGCCGTCCGCACCGCGCAAGAGGACGCCGCCGCGCGCGTCGCGCGCGTCCGTCACGTCGACCGTGGCGATGCCCAG
>CAYYSY010000415.1:0-28805 GCA_964474355.1 uncultured Spirochaetaceae bacterium
AGGCTCAGAAGAACCCGGCGATCGCTGCGAAGGGCAGGAGCACCAGGTCGAGCGGCACCGTGAAGATCAGGAAGAAGGGCTTGAGCGCCGGGACGAGCGTCGACTTCATGATGCCCTTCGTCATCCCAAAAACGTACTCGCTGTTGTACCCCTGACGGTCTTCGACGTCGAGCTTGTCGTAGGCCATCACATAGGGCGAGTAGGTCTGCACCTGCTCGGCCTCGAGTCGGGGCTCGATGGTCATGTCGGTCTCGCTCGGTGCGAACGCGAACGCGGGAGCGGCACCGAGGAGCAGGGCGACGATCGACAGCAGGGCCAGCGACCGGACGGCGGCGCCGGTCGAAACGAGCATCTCGCGAATCACAACCACGGAATTTCCCCCCGATCTCGGTCGAGGCGCTGCGTCCGCCACATGGACACGGCCGCTCGACACGGTGCCGGGAGTATGCCGGGACGCGGATGCCCCGCGCCACCCCGGCCCCGAGAGCCTGGCGCTACGGCGTGACGATCGGGGCGAAGGCGACGAGGTCGCTGACGAGGCTCGCGCCGACGAGGCCCGGGCTGCCGCCCATCACCGCCGCGTACTCGTTCTCGCGGCCCATCAGGCCCAGGTAGTTCAGCACGATGGCCTCGGCGAGCAGACCGGGTGCGTTCGCGATCTGGGTCGCGGCGCCGCCCGGCGACGTCTCGACCGACGCCGAGTCACGCATGTAGCCGATCTGCTGGAGCGAGGGGTCGCGCAGCGCCGGCCGCGTCACCGCGTTGTGCTGGTAGACCAGCATGAAGACCGCCGCGGTGCTCGAGTTGTCGCCCTTCCAGATGCCCTTGCCGCCGCCCGCTGCGCTGTTGTCGAGCACGCCGTCGGACGCGACGCTGCCGTCGCTGAACACGTAGATGCAGAGGTCGGTGCCCTCCCGCGCGGCGAACTCGAGGGCGATGCCGATGGCCTCGCCGGCTTGCTCGTCCCGGATCTCGCCCGTGGCGCGGGTGCTGTCGTGGTAGTCGTAGCCACCGAACTCGACCGTCGCGGCGCCGGCATGGCCCTCGCACACGAGCTTCGCGACCGAGGTGATCTTCCGGTACTGGCTCCGCGAGTCGAGGTCGCCGGCCGTGGCGAACAAGCCGCCCGGACCGACGAAGCGCGGATCGTTGCGCGGGTCGAGCAGGGTCGGGTCGCCGTACTGCACCACGAGATCGGCGCTCTTGTTGTATGCGCAATTCACCAGGTCGGTGACGACCTGTGACTCTGCCATGCGTGCGACCTTGTCGTCGCTGATGTCCTTGATCGCCGACATCACCGAGCCGGCGCCGTCGCCGGTCAGCATCTGTGACAGGTAGCCGGTGTCGACCAGACCGCTCGCATCCGCCGGCCGGTCGACCTTCGTGGGACGCACCGCGGGATCGAACGTCTTCGCGGGCACCATCGAGTTGCCGCCCGAGTCCGACGACTCCGTGCCGATCAGCGGCACCAGGGCGCCCGCTGCACCGGCTGCGCTGATGCCGTAGATCGGGTTGAGGGGATTGTTGCCCGTATCGTTCGCCGAGCGTGCGCAGATGACGGTGCCGTTCACCTTCGCCATGGTCGTCGGGCTCGCGAAGCGCTTGATACCGCGCAGCATGGCCGAGTCGAAGTGGAAGAGCAGGCCCAGCGAGTCGTCGAAGACGTCGGTGCCAGCCGGTACGCCCTGGGGCGTCATGTCGGAGGGCAGACCGAGCTTCTCGTAGCCACCCACCGAGAGCTGATCGAGCTGGCCGTCGCGGCCGACGAGCACGTTCGAGCCGGCGATGTTCGCGCCGCCCGCCAGGTCGAAGCCGATGAACGGGATGCCCGCCGACGACCCGATGCTGCAGGCCTGAGCCTCGGCGTTGCCGTCCAGCAGGCCGAAGAGGCTCGGCGAGGCGACGATCGCCGAGCCGGTCAGGAAGCCCTGCGCGAGGAAGTCGCGCCGCGTGACCGGTCGTCGGTGTCCCTCGTGCCGCATCGGCACGAGCTCCAGCCCGTCTCGCTCATCGTCGTTTCGTCGATTGCCCATGTTCTGTCGCCTCACGTCGTCCGGTCCGGTTCTGGTTTCGGCGCCACCTGGGCCGCCGCCGCCTTCTCCGGTCGGGATCAGTGCATCGTCATCGTCGCGCTGGTCAAGGTCGCCGTGCACGCACCCGCCACGATGTCGCGCGTGTCGCATGCCCCCGAGCCGCCACAATCGGTCTGGAGGTCGGAGATCAACATGTCGAGCCGCGTGGTCATGTCGACGCCCGCCGGCTGATTCGCATCGGACGGATCGATCATCTTGTCGACGAGCGGGCCGACGATGGGCGTCGTGTCCACGAAGGCCGTCGCGGGCGGTGCGTCGAAGTCGAAGGGCGGCTGGACGTCGAAGAACGCGTCGCGGGTCACGTCGTTGGCAACCAACGCGGCGCAGTACTCGAGCCCGAGCTTCGTGAGCGCCACCTGGTGCGAGCTGACGAACGAGCGCACGTCGAACGAGTCGGGCAGCTGCTGGTGCAGCTCCGTGTACACGTCCTGCAGCGTCTCGCCCGGGTCGTCGCCGAGGCGCGCACCGAACGAGGGCGAGAAGGGATCGACACCCGTCAGCTCGATCATCGTCGAGTGGACGCGCCCGAAGTCGCGCACACCGTTCGTCGGCAGCGCCACGGCGCCCGTGTAGTCGTACGTGATCGGGTCGTACGTCGGGTCGTCCACCGGGTCGGCATAGGGACCGAGCACCTCGAACACGAGGTCGAACTGGTCGTCGCCGGGCGGATTCTCGACGATGGTGCAGCCGCGCGAGAGCACCTCGCGATCGCTCTGGACGATGGTGCTCACGTTGCTGAAGGCCTGGCCGGCCGCCGGCTCGAGGCCGTTCACGCGCACACGCATGTTCTGGAGCCGGATGCCCGGGCTCTGCGAGACGAGGGTCGGCTGACAGAAGAGGTACGACTGGTCGTCGATCTGCGAGCGCGACATCTCGATGGTCGCGCCGGCACCGGCCCAGCGGCTCACGTCGAAGCTCATCTTCACGCGCAGGCCGACGCCCGCCTCGAAGTTCTGCTTGATCGCCTCGGGCGGGAGCGACTCGTCGTAGATGGCGAGCATGCGGATCTGGCCGATCCACTGGCGAGGATCGTCTCCGACCTCGTTGCCGAGCACCAGCTGATGCCTCGAGTCCCAGTTCCAGAGCGGCGCGGGCTGCGACTCGTCGAAGTCGTCGGTGAAGAAGCCGTCGACGTAGATGCGCCGCCCGTAGCGGCGGTCGTAGGTCATCACCACGTGCTGCAGCGCCGCCTGGAGATCCTGATCGACGTCGTAGGTCTCGAGGGCCGGATCGCCGTTGCCGTTCGCATCGGGTCCGGTGTTGCGGTTTCGCGAGACGTACTGGTACATGCGCTGGCCGAGCATGAAGTTCCGGCTGCCCGTGCTGCGGGAGTACGAGACGATCCGCGCGGGACCCTCCTGGGTCGTGTTCGCCGGCACGACCCATGCCTCGACGCTGTACTGGCCGGTGCCGGTCGCAGGATCTGCGATCTCGTTCCAGAGCTTCTCACTCTGCTCGCGCGAGGCGATCGCGCGGCCCGCGGCGATGTCGACACCGTAGGCCTGCATGAAGTCCACGTCGCCCTCGAGCACGAGGTCGATGGCCGGCGCCACGCCGCTCGTGTCCCGGGCGATGGCCGGGCTGCCGGCGGGATCGAACTCGTCGAACTTCCAGAACGCGATCAGGTTGCGGTCATAGCGCTCACCGCCCTCGTCCGTCTCGCCTTCGAACTGGGTCAGCGACTCGCTCGCGAGCGCCTCGCCGCCGACGTCGAGGCCGCCTTCGAGGCCGCCACCGAGCTCGTCCATCTGCGCGACCCAGGCCTGGATCGCCGCGAGCATCTGCCCGCCATCCGAGGGGCAGTCGGACCAGCAGTGATGACCGTCGGAGAGCAGCCGTGCGACGAGCCGCGACTGGCCGGGGTTCCCGAAGTTCACGCGGTTGTTGTCGACGATGGCGCGGAAGGCCACGGTCGAGTTCGAATCCGCGAAGTTGAACGGTGCCTCGTTCGACCCGCTCACGTGGCAGTCCTTGCACGTGTAGTCGCGAAGCACGGGGTAGAGGGTCTGCTCGAAGGTCGCGATCTGGTCGGCTTCGTCGATGCCCGACGTCGCCGCGAAGACCTCGCCGCCGGTGTTGCCGGCCGAGAGCTCGCCGCCCTCGTACTCGCCGCATGCGGTCGAGAGCAGCGCGGCAATGGCCACGAGCAGTCCCCGCACGAGCAGATCCCCGCGCCGTGCTGCAGCCGGAACGGCTCGCATCCGGTCACCCTCTGTGCTGTGGGCTGCATGGTTCATGACACGCTCCTCGGTCCCCTCGACGCTTCCATCTTCCACACGAATCTCGATCGAAATGGCAGCGCAAATGGGCGCTGCCGCGCCGACATCAGGGAAGGGCCTCTGCCTCGGTGCAGTACTCCGCCACCTGGGCGAAGACCTTCTTCATCGAGTAGCCCTCGTCCATGAAGTCCTGGGCGATGGTCGTGATCGCGGCGCGGTCCCCAACCGAGTTGTCCGGGCGGAAGCACACCTGCTTGAACACCTTCTCGACCTGACACGTCGCGAACGCTTCGCTGTTCCCGACCTCGACACCCCAGGTATGGGGCCCGTAGCCGCCCGAAGCCGTGTCGGGCCAGCCGAGCACGGAGTGGGGGCCCTGGCGCCAATAGTTGTCCCAGCGGTTGTCGATGGTCACGTAGCCAGCCGGGAACGTGTTGGCGTTGATCAGGAACTTCTCCTGGACCTGGCCGGGTGTATGGATCACGCGGCCGGTGTCATCCGGATCGTCTTCGTCGCCCGGAACCCACTCGAAGTACGCGAATGCGCCGGTCATGGGGTCCATGCCGGTATGACAGCCGATGCAGGAGTTCAGGAAGATCGAGCTGTCGCCGCCGGGGCTCCGCGTGACGTCCTGCCGAATGCGGTCGGAGGAGAGCGTGGTGTCGTGCATCGCCTCCATGTCCCGGCACATGAAGTTCATGAACGTGAAGCGGGTCATGGCGCGGTTCGTACCGCCGCTGAAGAACGCCTTGCCGGCCGCTCGGCTCGTGATCACGCCCGCGGCATCCGCAGACGAGAGCTGGCTGCCCGGCATCTGCGACTGCTCGGTCCAGACGAAGAGCTGATCGTCGGAGAGGTCGACGCGGTTCGCCTCGAGCTGCTCGTAGTGAAGGTTGTTGCTCGGCGAGTAGCCGTTCGAGACGACGCCATTCGCAGCGTGGTACATGCGATCGATGGACAGGATCTCGTTGAACCCGATGTCGTCGCGGATCATCCCGATGACGAGCGCCGTGAAGTCGTTCAGCGGCGCGAAGACCGTCATCTCCTCGTTGGTCCAGGGCGTCGCCCAGTTCTTGAGCGTGGTGCCATAGAAGGCGCGATGCTCGAGTGCGTAGAGCGCCGCGGCCTCCACCGTCTCATCGTTCATGAGGCGGATCATCTCGGCCAGGCGCTCGGGCGTGGGCGGCACGCCGACGAGGCGATCGTGGATCCGCCTCGCGCGCTCGACGTCGCCGGCCAGGGCCGAGCTGGCCAGAGCCATCGACGCGACGCACACGAGGGTGGTCACCAGCGCACGCATGCGCCTGGCGGCCGGCTTGATCGATTCCATGGCTGACGGTCTCGTCGTCATCTGTGGGCACCTCATTCGCTGCTACCGCACCTGCGCCACATCGGGCCCCACCGCCCGGCTTCTGGGCAAGCGCGTAGCGAGCCCGACCCAAGCGCAGCGGAACTCTGCTGCGCTTGATGGGATCATCGGTCACTCACCCGCGTCTCTGGTGATCTACATCACACCACTGGGTGTTTTTTCTCACGCATCATCCCACTTCCGATCGCGCTGCAACGACTGCAAACGCGGTGGATCCGGGGTGCGATCTGCACGGCTCTCACGAGCGTGCAGGAAGGATGCAGCCGCTTCAGTGCCGCGGCGCACATCGGTCGGTGATCCAATCGGTCGATCGACGCTTCGACTTCGGGTCAAAGATCACAGGTTGGATTCGGGCCGAGTCGATAACTCCGTACGAATCATCGTATCAACGAGACCTGCGCGATCTGGCTCACGCACTCCCCTAGGAACCCCGACTCCACGATGCGACCCCCCGCCGCTCGACACGACACGATGCTCTGCTCGCTCGTGCTTCCTTTCATGCTGCTCGCCGCGCTGGTCGTGTGCAGCACGTGGCCGGCCCTCGCGGCCGACCCGGCCCACCCCGCGCCCGCCCTCGACGAGCTCGATAGGCCGACGCCCGTGGTGCCGCCCGAGGCGCTCGGCCGCGACGGCATGGACGACGGCGAGCCGCGAGCGACCGCTCGCCTGCTCGTGGCGCCCGACCCCGACGACTCCGAAGCCGCGTGGGTCGGCGTGCTCGTCGACCTCGACCCCGGGTGGCACACCTACTGGCGCAACCCCGGCGACACCGGTCTGCCCACACGGCTCGAGTGGAACGTCGACGGCGCTCGCGTCGGCCGGGTGCACTGGCCGACGCCCGAGGTCTTCGAGGAGGCCGACGGCCTCTTCACGACGTACGGCTACGAAGAGCGCGTGCTGCTGCAGAGCCCCATGCGGCTCGATCGCCTCCATGAAGGAGCGCGCGACGTCGCCGTCGAGGCACACCTGCTGATCTGCAAGCAGGAGTGCATCCCTGCGGACTTCTCGCTCCGCCGCTCCTTCCACGAGGCGCTCGTCGACTCGCCCGACGCCGAGCTCACCCAGCTGCTCCTCGCGCGTGCGCGCGCCGGCCTGCCCTCACGCCCGGAGGACGCCGGCCTCGCCGTCGAGGCGCTCTACAGCCAGAGCGGCGTGCGTCCCGGCGACCAGCTCGCGCTCGGCATCGCCGTGCACGGCTGCGTCGACCCCGACCGCTGTGCCGCCATCGGACCCGCCCACGACGTGCGCTTCTTCCCCGACGCCGAGCAGAGCCTGCTGCTCGAGCCGGGCGAGGTGCACGCGCGCAGCGAGCACGACTTCGTGATGCAGCTCGCGCTCGAGGCCGAGGACGACTACGCGCCCGGCCAGGACCTGCGGCTCACGGGCGTGCTGCGCTGGCACACCGAGGAGGGCGAGGCGCACGCGCTCGAGCTCGACCTGCCTGTGCCGTGGCAGCCGGCCGATAGCGAGGTCAGTGACCTCGGCCCCCATTGGATCGCTGCGGCGGCGACGCCGCCCGACGCGAACGTCGCAGGTGTCGAAGGTAGAGAGAAGGAAGAAACGGGCTGGAGCGGGCTCGCGGCAGCCATCGCCCTCGCCCTGGTCGGCGGCCTGATCCTCAACCTCATGCCGTGCGTGCTGCCGGTGCTCGCCATCAAGGTCTTCTCGATCGCCGAGCTCGCCGAGCGCGACCGCGCCGACGTGGTGCGAAATGGCCTCGCCTACACGGCGGGCATCCTCGCCTCGATGGGTGCGCTCGCAGCCGTCGTGCTCGGCTTGCGCGCAGCGGGTACCGCCGTCGGCTGGGGCTTCCAGTTCCAGTCGCCCGCGTTCATCGCCTTCGTGGCGCTCGTGCTCGTCGCGTTCGCGCTGAACCTGTTCGGTACGTGGGAGATCCGCTGGACCGGCGGCGCGCTCGCCGACGTCGGCCGCGAGTCGACGGGGCTCGAGCGCAGCTTCTTCGAAGGTCTCCTCGCCGTCGTGCTCTCGACACCCTGCTCGGCGCCCTTCCTCGGCACCGCGGTCGGGTTCGCCTTCGCCGGGCCTGCCATGGGCGTCGTGGCGATCTTCATGGCGATCGGTCTGGGGCTCGCCGCGCCCTTCCTGATCGTCACGCTCGTGCCCGGCGCCGCGGCCTTCGTCCCGCGCTCGGGCGCGTGGATGATCCAGCTTCGCAGGGCGCTGGGCTTCGCGCTGTTGGCGACGGTGGTCTGGCTGCTCTGGATCGTCGGTCAGACCGGCGGCGTAGGCGGCATGACCGCGCTCGTGGCCACCTTGCTCGCGTTCTCGTTCGGGCTCTGGGTGTTCGGAGCGCTCCAGCAGACGGGCCACTCCGCCCTGACCGGATTCGCCGCCATGGCCGTGGTCGCGGTGGCGCTGGCGGGCCTCAACGTCATCGGCTTCTCGCCCGAGAGCCGATCCGCTGAGAGCGGAGCGGAGGCCCACGCCGGCAAGACGGAGGTCGAGGAGGGCGGTTGGCGCGTCTTCGACCCCGGGGCCATCGAGGTCGCCCTCGCGGCTGGCCAGCCCGTCTTCGTCGCGTTCTCCGCCGACTGGTGCATCACCTGCAAGGTGAACGAGCGCATGGTGCTCGCCCGCGACGACGTGCAGAACGAGCTCGACCGCCACGGCTTCGTGCGATTCAAGGCTGACTGGACCGAGCGCGACGAGGGGATCCGCCTCGAGCTCGCGCGCCACGGCCGGGCCGGGGTGCCGATGTACCTGGTCTACGACCCGTCGGCGCCCGATGCCCCGACCGTGCTGTCCGAGATCCTGAGCACGCGAGACGTCGTCGAGGCCCTGCAGGCCGCCGCGCCGCGGGAGCCCACGCGGGCATCAACCGAACAGGCCGATCGGACGAAAAGACCTTCGTGAGGGGTGGCCGACCGTTTCGCACCACGCAGGCGGACGCGCCGGGCGCATCCGCACACCCGTACGACGGGAAATCTTCGGGAGCCGAGCAGATGAAGACCGACCACCACTCGACCATTTCGCGCCGTCCGGCGCGGCGCCGCGCCGCACACGTCGCCCTCGCGCTGGCGTTCGCAGCCGCGGCGACCTTCGCCACGGCCAACGCTGCGCTCGCCGTCGACGAGGGCGAGCGTGCGCCGGCGTTCAGCCTGCCCGCCCTCGACGGCAACGGCGAGGTGAAGCTGTCCGACTACAAGGGCAAGGTCGTGTGGCTCGACTTCTGGGCGTCGTGGTGCCCGCCGTGCCTGACCTCGCTCCCCGAGCTCGAGGAGCTGCGCAAGGAGATGCCCGCGTCGAAGTTCCAGATCGTCGCGATCAACATCGACGAGAAGCCGAAGAAGGCGCTGCGCTTCCTCGAGAAGAAGCCCGTCGGCTACCCGAGCGCGTCCGATCCCGCAGGCGCAATGCCCGAGGCCTTCGGCCTGGAGACGATGCCGACGTCGTACCTGATCGATCAGAACGGCGTCGTCCGCATGGTCCACAAGGGCTATCGCGAGGGCGACATCGACAAGATCAAGGCCGAGGCCACGGCGCTGATCAGGAAGAAGCGATGATGCAGCGCGCGATTCACCTCGTCCTCGTCGCATGCATGCTCGTCCTGGTCACGACCAGCGTCGGCTGCATGCGCGTCAAGCCCTGGCAGCGAGCCGATCTGGCGCGCAAGGACATGCAGTTCGACCCCGATCCGCATCGCACTGCGCTCCAGAGCCACATCCAGTTCAGCAAGGAAGCGAGCATGCCCGGCACGTCGGCGGGCGGAGGCGGCTGCGGGTGCAACTAGATCGCCGCGACAAGAGCGCCCGGAAGGGCCGCGCCCTCGAGGCGCTGACGAAGAGCGCGCTGGCGCTGCCCGGCCTGGCGGGCCTGGCCGGCCCGGCGCAGGCCGATGCACCGACCCCCGACTGGGAGGTCGACCTCTCGGGCTCCTGGTACAAGGAGGCCGACCTCAGCGAGGGGCAGTGGGCCGAAGAGCTCGGCGGCAGCACCGAGCGCTACAGCATCCAGGCGTATCAGCTCGGCGTCCTCGCTCCGATCACGAACCAGATCGACGCGAGCGTCGATCTCGTCTTCGAGACGATGTCCGGCGCGACCCCCTGGTACGTCCTGCCCGACGCCGGCGACCCCGAAGGCCGGCCGGTGGCGGCCATGACCGGCGCCACCATCGAGGACACGCGCATCGACGGTCAGTTCACCGTCAATCACTACTTCGATCGAGGTCGTCTCTCGATGTCGGGTGGGTTCTCGACCGAGAACGACTACGGCTCGGGCAACTTCGGCCTCTCCGCCGAGCGCAACTACAACGACAAGAACACCACGCTCAGCGGCAGCATGTCCTTCTCGTGGGACACGGTGAGGCCCACCGACGCGGTGATCCACGGCCACGAGGCCGGAGCGGAGTACGACAAGAAGACGCGCACCGTTTCGGTGAGCCTCTCGCAGCTGCTCACGCGCTCGTCCGTGGTGCAGCTCGGGTACACGTACAAGAACAACGTCGGCTTCCTGAGCGACCCCTACAAGGACGTCTACTTCACGCTGACCACGTCGCGCGAGAACGACTCCCGGCCGGACGTCCGCAACCAGCACACTCTCCTCTTGCGCTATCGGCAGTTCTTGAGCAAGCCGAACGCGAGTCTGCACCTCGACCTGCAGGGCTACTTCGACAGCTGGGACGTGGGCTCGCTCGGCGTGACGACCGCCTGGCACCAGTCGCTCGGTGGTTCCTGGGAGCTCGTCCCCTCGTTCCGCTACTACAGCCAGAGCCAAGCGCTCTTCTACGCACCGTACTTCGATGCGCCCAACCAGGACTACTTCTCGAGCGACTACCGTCTCTCGCCCTTCGGCGCGCTCCAGGCCGGCATACGCGTGGCGGCGCAGCTCGACGATCTGACGAAGTGGGCCGTGTGGAACGTCAGCGCCGGCTATGACTACTACTGGAGCTCGGAGAAGTTCGCGCTCGGCAACGTTGCCGTCGGCAACCCCGGCCTGGTGCGGTGGGGTCTGCTCTCCGCACGGATCGGCGGGCGGTTCTAGCCGTCATGGAGCCCGGGCTCTCCCGCTTCCGGTTCCGCGCGATGGGCAGCCCCTGCGAGATCCAGCTCCACGGCCCCTCCCCCGACACCAACGAACGTCTCGCGACGCGCCTGCGCGCCGAGATCCAGCGCCTCGAGCGCAAGTACACGCGCTTCTGCGACGACAGCCTCACGTCGGCCATCAACCGCAGCGCGGGCGACCTCGAAGGCATCGCCGTCGATGAAGAGACGGCCGCCCTCCTCGACTACGCCGAGACCGCCTGGCGCGAGAGCGACGGCCTCTTCGACCCGACCGCCGGCGTGCTGCGGCGCTGCTGGGATTTCGGTTCGGAGCGCCTCCCCGAAGAGACGGAGCTCGCAGCGGTGCTCACCGACGTCGGCTGGCATCACGTCCGCTGGGAGAGGCCTCGCCTCGTGCTCGAGCGCCCTGGCATGGAGCTCGACTTCGGCGGCGTCGTGAAGGAGTACGCCGCCGACCGCGCGGCGGAGGTCGCAGTGCTGCTCGGCGCCGAGAGCGGCTTCGTCGACCTCGGCGGCGACATCCGCGTGATCGGTCCGCAGCCGGGCAACCGGCCGTGGCGAATCGGCATCCGCGACCCCCGGGCGCCCGAGCGTGCGCTGGCCGGCGTCTCGCTGAGCGAAGGCGCGGTCACCACGAGCGGCGACTACGAGCGGTTCATGACGGTCGACGGCCAGCGCTACTCGCACCTGCTCGACCCGCGCACGGGCTGGCCGGTCGAGGGGCTGCGCTCGGCGACGGTCGTCGCGCCCCAATGCGTCGTCGCGGGCTCGGCGACGACGATCGCGATGCTGAAGGGAAGGGACGGCGCCGCCTGGCTCGACGAGCTCGGGCTGCCGAGCCTGCGCGTCGACGAGCATGGCCGACTCTCGGGAAGCCTCTCGCCCCGCAGCATCCGGCTCGCCCGCGCTTCGACGGCCGGCCCGGTCGCCCGCGCGCTCAGTCCCCGGGCGCGAGCTCGTTGATCGCCGGGACGAGCAGCACCTCGCCATCCCAGTCCGACTCGGTGGCCTGCATGGCCACGGTCGAGGCCGTCTCGTAGTCGGGGTAACCGGTCAGGTAGACGTCCCAGTAGTCCCGGTCCGAGCCCGCCCACTTCGTGACCCGCGTGAGGTAGCCATCTTCGTCGAACGCCGCCGCGACCCGCTTCGCGGGCTCGCGGTGATCGAAGGTCGCGAGCCGCACCGCCCACGGTCTGTCGGGCAGGCGCTCGAGGTCGTTCACGCGCGACATCGTGCGCTCGAAGGCGATACGCCGGCGCACCGTCTCGGCGACGTCGTCGGCGGGTGAGCGCAGCAGCCGCGCCCGGGCGGCGACCATCAGCCGGGTGTCGACGACCCGCTCCTCGATGCGCGAGAAGAAGAGCCCGAGGCCCGGGATGTTCATCAGCCACGGGACGCCGACCTTCGAGTTGACCTTCGCGCGCTCCTCGGCCATCCCCAGCAGCACGTACTGACCGGGGCGGAGCACCGTCGTCGACTCGATCGTGCGCTTCGCGAGGGTGACGCCGACCGCCCGTCCGGACACGCCTACGATCGAGGGCACCACGTCGGTGACCTCGAAGGTCAGGTCGAGGTTGATGCTGCCCTCTTCGCCCACGGTGGGCTTGATCCGCAGCAGCACGCCGACGTCCTCGCGCTCGATCGTCTGCTGCTGGATGAGCGGATTCGTGAAGGTCGTGGTCGTCTCGCCGTCGGCGCCCGGCACGGTCGTCGACCCGCCACTCGACGAGATCGGGATCGGGACGTTGTTGCCGATGAAGAGCTCGTGCTCCTCCCCGCTCGTCACCGTGAGCGTGGGGCGCGAGAGCAGCGCAGCGACCGTTCCCGTCGCCGACGCGTTCACCACCGCCTCGTTCGTCGGCAGCTCGATCGCCTCGATCGTCTCACCGGTGATCGGGTTCTCGATGGCGCCAATGAGCGTCTCGCGAGCCGAGCCGACCCGCGCGAACGCGCCGCTGGCCGTGTCCTCGGTCGGAGTCGACAGGGCGCCGGCCGGCGTCGATTGAACGCGGATGAGCGACTTGTCCGACGGCGACGCGGTCGCCGTGACGTCGAACGAGAGCACGTAGCCGCTCGGGCGCTGCAGCTCGAAGTAGAAGACCTCGACGGCGACCCTCGGCGGGATCCGATCGAGCTCGGAGATCATGTCGGCGACGAGCTGCGCCTCGGACTGGGCCGCCTGGATGATGATCGACCTCGACGGCTCGTCGGACGTGAGCGTGAACTGGAGGCCCTCGAGGCTCGCCGCGGTCTCCGACGTCGGCAGGTCGAGCTCCTCGGCGTCGCCCCTGTCGTCGCCGACGGGCTGGTCGGGTCGAGACCGGTCCTGCGGTCGGCCCCGTGTCGAAGTCCGTCCGGCTTGCAGCGCCTGGATGATCTCGAGCACCTCGTTCGTTTCGCGGTTCAGCACGCGAACGACATGGATCCCGCCGGCGCCCGCCTCGAGTCGATCGAACTCCTCGACGAAATCGCGCAGCTCGTCGAGCCGCTCCTTCGACGCTCGCGCGAGCAGCATGTTCGTGCGCGGCTCGCTGAAGAACTCGATCTGATTCGCGCGGCTCCAGCCCTCGTTCAAGACCGCATCGGCGACCTCGACCAGCTCGTCGACGTCGCGATAGCGGATCACCCGGGCCCAGAGCTGCTCGGCGGCAGCCTCATCGAGCAGCCGGATCACCGCGAGCAGCCGTCCGAGGGCCGACTCGGTGCCCGAGAGCACGATCGAGTTCGTCGGCATGTAGGCCACGACGGCGCCGCTCGAGGGCGCGAGCGGCTTGATCGTCTCGGCGATCTCGTCTGCCGCGATGTGCTCGAGCTGGACGAGGGTCGTGATCGCCTTCTCGCTGCGAAGGTCGAGTGGGCGGTCGACGACCTCGGACTCGGTCGGCGTCGCGGCGATCGGCACGACCTTGTAGGCGTCGCCGCCGGCGGGCAGCTGGGCGAAGCCCTTGATGAAGAGCGCGGCACGCAGCAGCTCGAGCGCCTCGGACTCCGAGACCGGCTTCGGTACGGAGATCGTGATGACGCCCCGCACCTCGTCGCCGAAGATGAAGCGCGTGTCCGTGGCCTCTCCGATCTCACGGATGACCCGCTGGAGCGCCACGCCCTTGTATTGCACCCGTACGGTGCCCTGGCTCCGGGCGCCTGCGGGCGCAGGCGCACCGGCGACGTCGGCCGCGACCACGAGGGCGACGGCGGCGATCAGGAAGCAGGGAAGGAGACGCTGGAGTCCGTGCACGCGCGGAGGCTAGCAGGGAGGCGTCGGGCACGGTGCTGCAACCACGTGGCCGCCTCGCGTGTCTACACGCGATTGCGCTCTACGAGCACGCGGGCGCCTCGCCGGCGCGCGTCTACTCGAGTCGCGACCAGGGGCTCGTGAAGGAGTACACGTTCACGCGCAGCCCGGCGCGGAACTCGTGGATGCGCTCCTTGAGGTTGTAGTCGCCGGGGGCGGGCTGGCCGTTCGAGTCGAGCAGGGTGGGCTCGAGGTCACGCGCCTTGAAGAAGCGGTAGCCGAGGTCGACGTTCACGAAAGGCGTGAGCTTGTAGCCGAGCCCCGTGCCGACCTGCCACGCGAACTTGAAGTCGTCGCTCCTCGCCTGCTCGTTCGCCGACGTGATCGCATCGAGCTTGAGGCGTGCCGTGCCGATGCCGACACCGGCGTAGAACGTGATCGGGTCGAGGATCCGTCGCGCGCTCGACTTGCGCGTCTGGAACATCCACGCGGTCGGTCGCGTGAGCACCGTTGCCGGCATGTCGAACCACGAGTTCACCATCATGGCCCACGACTTGTTCGAGGAGAGGACGATGTCGTCGTTCAGCCCGTTGTTGAAGACCGTCCGGTACTCGAAGTCGCGCAGACCCGCGAACTCGAACTCGACGCGCACCGGCCAGTCGGGCAGCTCGAGGTCGTAGGGGAGCTTCCAGGCCATGAGCTCGTTCATGGGGATGTCGATCCCCCCGGCGATGGCCATCATCGGCGACGAATCACGATCCGAGCCGGATACGGTCTGCGTCGAGAACGTGCCGCTGACGTCGCCACTGCCGGTCGAGATACCGATGTGGCCGACGGCATAGGCGGTCCAGTCGGCGACGGCGATGGTCGGCGAGATGGCGACGATGAGCAGGAAGAGGACGACACGGCAGAGGATGGTGCGAAGATTCGACATGGATCTCCGGGCTTTCGAGCGAGGGGTGCGCCGCAGATGCGGCTTCCTGTCTATCGCCCAGAAGCCCGGATTCCTTGATGACGTGCATCACGGAATCGGAGCCGAGCGCCGCACTCGACGCACGAGAGCCTCGAGACGTGCGAGAACGTGTCGCGCGCCACGGGGTCCGCGCTGCTGGGATCGCTCCGGTCTCACTGCAACCGGCGCCGCAGACGCGCCCCCGGCAGCGGTCGCTCAGCCGCGCAGCGTGCGCGCTGCGAGCAGCGTGCGCGCCACCACCGTCGTCGCGAGCACGGCGATCCAGGTGATTGCTAGCGGCGTCAGCCAGACGGGCAGGAGCAGCATCGCCGTATAGGCGATCCCCGTCTCGCCACCCTCGGCGAGGCCCGCGCCGAGGCGCAGCCCGCGATCGTCCCGGGCCTCGATGCCGGCCTCCGCCTCCTCGGCACCGAGCGCGAGGGCGCTCGTGATGCACAGGACATAGAGGAAGAGCATCGCGATCCAGGCCGGTCCCAGCTCGGGGTGCCACCAGGCGAAGCCCAGCACCATCGCGCCATAGGCCGCCATGTCGAGGACGATGTCGAGGTACGCCCCGAAGCGGGAGGCCTGGCCGGTCGACCGGGCGTAGACGCCGTCGGTGCCGTCGACGAGCCGCGAGACCCACCAGAGCGCCACGGCGGTCCACGTCGCGCCGAAGGCCACCGCGAGCGCAGCGAAGACCGCGATGGCGAAGCCGACGAAGCTCACCTGGTTCGGCGTGAGCCCGAGGCGCTCGTAGAGGCCGATCACGAGGCCCACGCGCCCGGGCAGCAGCGCCCGGAACGTGTTGTCGATCATGGCGCGGATTCTACAGGCCCCGGCAGCTCACGCGCAGAATGTCGCAACGGAAACCGGATCGAGTCACGAACGCGCCACCGAAGCGGGCTCCGGGCGCACCCACGAGGGGACCCGGCTGGCTCCGCCTGCGCCGATGCGCGGCTTTGCTTGTCCCGAACCCCTCGCAGGGAGTAGAGTCGTACTCCCTCCAGGAGCGGCCCATGAGCCGGATCATCGTCGTGATCCCGACCTACAACGAGGCGGAGAACCTCCCCCTCATCGTGCCCGAGGTGCTCGCACAGCACCCGGACATTCGTGTGCTCGTGGTCGACGACAACTCGCCGGATGGCACCGGGAAGCTCGCCGACGACCTCGCCGAGCAGACGGGCCGAGTCGATGTCCTGCACCGCAGCGAGAAGCAGGGGCTGGGTGCGGCCTACCGCGCTGGCATTCAGAAGGCCCTCGAGCTCGGCGCCGACATCGTGATCCAGATGGACTGCGACTTCTCGCACCCCCCGGCGAACATCCAGGACATGCTCCGGGAGATCGAGACCCACGACGTGGTGCTCGGCTCGCGGTATCTGAACGGCATCACGGTGGTGAACTGGCCCATCGAGCGCATCCTGCTCTCGTATTTCGGAAACACCTATGCCCGCGCCGTCACGCGCCTGCCGATCTCCGACACGACCGGCGGGTTCCGCTGCGTGCGCCGCGAGCTGCTCGAGAAGATGGGCTTCGAGCGGATCAAGGCCGACGGCTACGCTTTCCAGATCGAGATGAACTACCGCTTCGTGAAGCGGGGCGCGCGCATCAAGGAGATCCCCTTCTTCTTCCTCGACCGCACGAAGGGCGAGTCGAAGCTGACCCTGCGCATCGGCCTCGAGGCCCTCTGGGTCGTCTGGTGGCTGCGCATCGCCGACTTCTTCGGCCGGCTCTGAGCGCGCCTCTCGCCGACCCGACTCGATGACCCAGGCCTTCCGCCCCGCGCGCATCCTGATCCTGAACGAGCGCGACCCGAAGCACCCGAAGATGGGCGGTGCCGAGATCCACGTGACCGAGATCTTCGGCCGACTGGCGCGGCGGGGTCACACCGTGATCCACCTCGCCGCCGGCTTCGAGGGTGGCGCCGACGTCGAGGTGGTCGACGACGTCGAGGTGCGCAGGCTGGGCGGCCTCGCCCGCTACTACCCGCGCTCGGTGCTCGAGACCCGGCGGCTCACGAAGCGCGGCGAGGTCGACGTCGTGGTCGAGTGCCTGAACAAGGTGCCCTGGTACTCGCCCGCGTGGTCTGCGAAGCCCGTGCTCGCGCTCTGCCACCATCTCTTCGGCGAGGTCGCGTTCCAACAAGTGGCCTGGCCGATCGCTGCGGGCGTGTGGACGCTCGAGCGGGGCATCCCCTCCCTCTATCGCCGCTGTCCGTTCATCGCCATCTCGGAGAGCTCGCGCGATGATCTCGTCCGGCGCGGCATCCCGGCCGAGCAGGTGGTCGTGAGTCATCCGGGCATCGACCGGCCGAGCCTCATCGCCGACACGAGCGCGCCCCGCGCGCAGAAGGTCATCTTCGTCGGGCGGCTCGAGGTCTACAAGAAGGTCGACGTCATGCTGCGGGCCATGAAGAAGCTCGAAGCTCGCTTCCCCCACGCGGAGATCGTGATCATCGGTCGGGGCCCGGCCACCACCGACCTCGAGGCGCTGGCCGAGGAGCTCGGCCTCGCAGGGCGCACGCGATTCACCGGCTTCGTCTCGAACGAGGAGCGCGATCGGCTGCTCGGCGAGGCGCGGGTCTGTGTCTTTCCCTCGGAGAAGGAGGGCTGGGGACTCACGGTGATCGAGGCGAATGCCATGGGCACCCCGGTCGTCGCCACCGACGCCGACGGACTGCGCGACTCGGTGCGCGACGGCGAGACGGGCTTCCTCGTCCCCGACGGAGACCTCGACGCGTTCGCCGATCGCGTGGGCCGGCTACTCGACGACGACGCGCTCGCGACGCGCACGTCGGCCGCGGCCCTCGAGTGGTCGAAGCAGTTCGACTGGGAGCGTGCTGCCGACGACATGGAGGCGGCCATCGAGCGGGCCCGGGCGGCAGGGTCGTGACGCGCCCCGAAGCGCAGGTGCCCACGAAGACGGACGCCCTGGACGCCGGGCGCGGCGCAGGCGCACGCAACGACACGACCGCTCCGGCGCAGCGGCTCGGCGCAGGGCTCGCCGTGACCGCGCTGCTGGTCGCCGTGGCGATGCGCGTGAACAACGCGCTCCGCTACCGCACGCGCATGGGCTTCGACGCGGTGGAGAACGTCGAGTACGTCCAGCACCTGCTCTCGACCTGGGCGCTGCCCGCGCCCGACGCCGGCTGGGCGACGTCGCACCCACCCCTCTTCTATTACGCGTCTGCGGCCATCGGACGCGCACTCGCCGTCTTCGACGCGACCCCGGCGCTCGTATGGGTGATTCCGCTGATCTCGAGCGCCGTCGGCGGCCTCGCGGTCTGGGCGCTCTTCGGGCTCGTCCGGCGCTCGGCGCCGGAGTCACCCCGGCGCGCTTGGGTCGCCGCCCTGCTGCTCCTCTACGCGCCGGTGCACGTCTACATGAGCGCGATGTTCAGCGAAGAGATCCTGGCCGCGACCTGGAGCTCGCTCGCCGTGGTGGCCGCCACCGGCTTCGTGCGCGATGGAAGACTCTGCTCGGGCGATCCCGCGGCCTTGCGCGGGGCGGCGTGGATCGGCGTGCTCGCCGGCTGCGCGTGGCTGACGAAGCTGTCGGGCCTGCTCGTGGTGCTCGCCATCGCCAGCGCGTGGACGCTCACTGCGGCGCGCCGCGGTGAGATGCGAAGCGCCGCTCCCAAGGTCGCTGCGCTCGTCGTCGCGGCCGCGCTCGTCGGCGGCTGGTACTACGCGCGCAATCTCGCCGTCCATGGCTACCTCTATCCCCAGGACCTCGCCGTGCACGCGGTGATGTTCGAGATGCCACCGGGCGAACGCGGCGTGCTCGACTACGTGCGCGTGCCGCTGGCGACCTTCACCGACCCGCAACTCCTGAATGCCGACCTGCTGCATTCGGTCTGGGGCTCGACCTACGCAACGCTCTGGTTCGACGGCCACCGGCACTTCCTGCCGAGCTCGGCGGCCGCGTCGCGGGCGGGCTCGTGGCTGCTGGTGCTCGCGCTGCTGCCCACGCTGGCGTTCGCCGCCGGTGTCGTCCACGGCGCGCGACGCTGGTGGCGGGAGGCCGGCGCGGCCGATGGCGTCCTGCTCTCGCTCGTCGCGTTCACCGGCGCGGGCTATGTGGCCTTTACCTGGTCGAATCCCTGGTTCGCGACGTTGAAGGGCAGCTATCTGCTCGGTGCCGGCGTGCCCTTCGCCTACTATGCGAGCGAGACGCTGGACCGCTGGGCCGCAGCCGGCCCCTGGCCCGCTCGCATCATCGCGGGCGTGCTGGCGCTGCTCTTCGTGAGCGTCGCGCTGGTCTTCACGATCGGTCTGGTCTTCACGAAGCTCGACGCTACGGGATTGCCCTGGAGAAGCATCGGATGAGTGGCGCGAGGCAGGGGTGGCTCGGGCGATTCGCGCGCGTAGGCATCCCCTTCGTGGTCAGCATCGTCTTCATCGTCTGGGTCCTGCAGGGTCAGGACCTCGCGGCAGTATGGGCCGCCGTGACGCCCCGGGTCGTCGCCTGGTTCGTGCCTGGCCTGATCGCCTTCGTGGCCATCACGCTCTACATCGAGGCGGTCTGCCTCCAGATCGTCGTACACGACTACCACGACGACACGGGCCTCGGGGAGGCCGCCAAGATGAAGGCGGCGAGCTATCTGCTCGCCATCCTGAACTATGCGCTCGGTGCGGGCGCCGTGGCCCTGCTGCTGCGCCGGCGCACGAGCCTCTCGCTCGCCGACGCTGCGGGCGTCGTCCTGCTGATCGGGCTCTTCGACCTCGGGAGCCTGCTCGTCGCCGCGTCGGTCTGCACGCTGCTGCTGGGCTCGGAGGGGACCGGCGTGCGCATGGCCGGGGTCGCGGTCGCGGTCGCGCTGATCGTCCTCGGCTTCGTCGTGCTGCGCACGCCGCGGCGCATGGGCCCCCTCGATCGGCTCCGCGATCTCGAGCTCTTTCGCGCCGCGCGCACGGTGTCGGCCGGCTGCCTCGTGAAGCTCGGCGGGCTGCGCGCGGCCTTCATTGCGAGCTTCATCCTGCTCGCCTGGTCGACGATGAATGCCTTCGCGGTCTTCGTCCCCTGGCTCGAGCTCGTCGTGAAGGTCTCGCTGATGCTCCTCGTGGCCGCGATCCCCATCGCCGTCGCAGGGCTCGGCACCGGGCAGAAGGTCTTCGTCGAGCTCTTTCGCGATCACGCACCGTCGGAGACGCTGCTCGCGGCGAGCCTGACGTTGAGCTTCGGTCTGATCGTCAGTCGTGCGATCATAGGATTCGTCTTCGCGCGGGAGTTCACGCGCGAGGCCTGGACCGGTCAGGTAGCCGAGCCGGTCGCCGCGGACGATGAAGCACAGACCGAGAGAGAGGCGTAGAAGCACACGATGAGCGAAGCGCTCACGTTCACCGGCGAGCGGCTGCACGGCGAGAACGCCCTCTTCGGCGTCGATCTCGTGCGCCACCGCGCTGCCTACGCCTACGCGATCTCGCAGGCGCGATCACACGGCGCCGAGCGCGTGCTCGAGGTGGGCTCGGGGACGGGCTACGGGACGGCCGAGCTCGCCGAGGCCGGGCTCGACGTCTTCGCCGTCGACCGGGTCAGCCCCGACCGCGACGCTCGGCACCCGCGCGTGGGCTTCGTGCGCGCCGATGCGGGCTCGATCCCGCTCGCCGACGACGCCTTCGATCTGGTGGTGAGCTTCCAGGTGATCGAGCACCTCGAAGACCCCACGCGGTATGCCGCTTCGATCGCCCGCATGACGAAGCCCGGCGGCTTCGCGCTCATCACGACGCCCAACCTCGCCCAGAGCGATCGCGAGAACCCCTTTCACGTGCGCGAGTACATGGCGGACGAGCTCGCCGATCTGCTCGGCGCCCACTTCGAAGAGGTCGAGATGCTCGGCGTGAGCGCGACACCCGAGCCCATGGCCTACTACGACGAGCGGCTCGAGCGCATCCGGCGCATCGTGCGCATCGACCCGCTGGGCCTCCGACGGCGGCTGCCCCGGGGCCTCATCGACCGGCTGTTCGCGATGTTCGCCGTGGTCGTGCGGCGCGGCATCGCCGAGGGCAGCGGCCTGCCCGAGGTCACCCTCGACGACTTCCCGATCGTGCCTGCAGACGACCGTGTGCTCGATCTGCTCGCGGTCTGCCGCCGGCCGCGCCACGGCGGGGGAGCGAGTCCGGCGTGAAGGAGAAGGTCTTCCGCTTCCGCGCCGTCGAGCAGCGCATCGCGGCGTCGCGCCGGGGGTTCCGGGTGCTCGACGTGGGATGCGGTCGCGGCGACAACCTGCGGCGGCTCGTGCGCTACGGCGGGGAGGCGGTAGGCATCGAGCCGAACCCCGAGCGCGTCGTCGAGGCGAACGCCGTGGCGAAGGCCTACGAGGGCGTCGGCGAGTCCATCCCGCTACCCGACGAATCGTTCGACATGGTCTACATCTCGCACGTGCTGCACCACGCCCACGACGTCGACGGGGTGCTGTCCGAGGCGCATCGCGTGCTGGCGCCGGGCGGCTGTCTCTTCGTGATCGAGACGATCGACGACAGCCCGCTCATGCGGCTCGCGCGCGCGCTGCAGCCGAGCTGGGACGACGACGAGGTGTTGAACCGCTTCCGCTACGCCGATCTCGTCCGCGCGTTCGACCGCGCGGGCTTCGAGGTGCGCGCGGGCGAGAAGTTCAACTGGATGTACTTCGCGTGGGAGCTCGTCCCCATGGCGGTCGGCTTCATGGAGATCTTCACGCCGTTCTTCATCGCGATCGAGGCCGCGCTGCACCGGCCGCTCGGCACGCACTGGGGCGGCCATTGCTGGCTGGTGGCCGAGAAGGGAGGGCCGCGGCGCTTCCCCGCGATCGGGTTCGACATCGCCTAGCGCCGCTCAGCGCGGTGGCGCATTGACCATCTCGAGCTGCACGCCGAGCGGTCCGCAGGGCGTCCAGATGCGACGCTCCGAGCCATCGCGCAGCACCGTCACCGACACGCTCGTCCCCAGCTCGCAGCGCGTCGTCTCGTTCTTCAGCGCGTGCATGCGGTAGATCGGCTTGCCGTCGTACACCGTGATCTGGTCGCCCTCGAGATAGCCTGCCGACTCGGCGGGCGACTCGGGGAAGACGCGGGTCACGGTCACGCGGTTCCGGTCGCCCGCGGCGTAGAGCAGAGCGTCGAACTCCGCCTCGCCCAGCTCTTCGAGCGTCGCGTTCTCGAGCTCGCGCATCTTGAGCCAGTGACTTCCGTCGCGATGCGTCGAACGGGCCCGCTCGTTCTGGAGATACAGTCGCTCGAGCTCGAGAGACTCCCATGCGTGGCGTAGCCGCTCTACGTCGGCGGGATGGAAGCCGAGGGCGAGCAGCCGCGCCTCGTCGAAGCCTCCACTCGGCCCCGCAGCGTCTCCCTCCTCCGCCGCGCTCTGGCCTTCGCCGCCGTCGGCCGTGTCTGCGCTCGCGTCGTCGGCCTCTGCCGACGCGGTCACCTCGCCGCCGAGCTCGCCGGGAAGCACGGGGGGCGCGGGCGCGGCAGCGAGCCGGGCCTCCAGCTCCTCGACCCGGTCGCGGAGGGCATCGCCCTGCTCTCGCTCGCTCTCGAGCTCACGCTCGAGCACCCTGGCCAGCGGCCGATCTGCGTGACGCGGGGCCAGCACACCGCGGCCGAGGAGGAGGCCGATCGCGAGTCCGGCGGCCAGACCCAGAGCGGCGGCGAGAGCGGGACGCATGCGTGGAGTCCTTTCTCCGGGCGCCGGGCAGGCAGGGCGCCCGGCCCGGGCGACAGGTTACGTGAAATCGCGACCGACCCGGGTGCGCGATCGTTTAGACTGCTCGATTCCGCGCCTGGTTCGGCCGATGATCCAGGAGCCGAAGGGGCGGCCGACCCCGTCACCCCGGCCGCGGCACGAGAGGTCGTTCGACCCATGCGAGACAAGTCCACACCGACGCACCTCGGTCTCGCGTCGCTCGTCTCCCTCGGCATCGGCCTCGCTCTCGTCACGCTCGTGGTGCAGTGGCCGCTCGTCTTCCGCATGGTGGTGCCGATGGACGAGGGCCACCTCGCGGCCGCCGTGTCGTGGATGCTCGACGGCAAGCATCTCTATCGCGACATCCACACCGGCATCTTTCCCGGCGTCTATCTCCTGACCTACGGGCTCTTCGGCGTCTTCGGCGAGGACCTCGTCTTGACGCGGCAGGCCGCGGCGATCGTGAACGTCGTCACCGCGCTCCTGCTCTGGCGCATCACAGCGCGATGCACGGACGAGCGCTGGGGCTGGCTCGCACCGCTCGGCTACGTCGCGTTCCTGCCGCTGGCGTTCCCCGTGACGTCGCTGCTCAACTACTCGACGCTCGCCGTCGCGTACGGGCTCGCGGCGCTCTACTTCCTGCTGCGCACCCTCGAGCACCGGCGCGTGGCGGACGCAGCAGCCATGGGGCTCTTCATCGCGTTCGCTGCGCTCACCAAGCAGAACTTCGGCGCACTGGTGTTCATCGCCTGCGCCGTGGGCGGGCTGCTCGGGGGCCGCGGAGAGGGCTTCGACCGCCGCGACTGGCAGCGGCTGATCCCGACGATCGCGGTCGCGGGGCTGGTCCCGACACTCGCCGTCGTCATCGGCTTCCTTGCCACCGGTACCTTCATGGATCTCGTCGAGAGCACGATCCTCTCGCTCGGCGGCTCGCAGGTACAGAACTTCAACAACCCGATCCCGCCGATCTTCGGGGCGCACCCCGAGAACGACGGCCGGTTCACGTTCCTCTACACGCCGCCGCCGATGTTCGATGACCTGCTCGAGGGCGGCACGACCCTCGGCGTGAAGCCGACCCCGTTCGTGCGAAGCCTGGCGATCCGTCTCAGCTACGGCCTGCCCATGGCGATGCTGCTGGCCGGGGCGTTCATCGCGTGGCGCGACCGGGCCGCACCCGACGACGAGGCGGCGCGCTCGACCCGGCCGGTGCTGCTGTACGCGATCATCTTCTTCCCGGGCATCTTTCCGTCGGCCATCTTCTCGCACCTCGCCTTCGTGCTGATCCCCCTGTTCCCGGTCTACGTGATCGTCGCCCACCGCCTGCACGCCGCGGTGTCTGGCCGTCTCGGTGGAGCGCCGGCAGCGGCGTGGAGAGCATTCGTGGTGCCGGCCCTCGCGGCGATGGTCGGGCTGGTCTGGGCTGCGGCCGGGGCCGAGGCGCGAACCAAGGCGATCGCGCGCAACGACGTGCCGCTCGACATGCCCCGCGCCGAGATGTTCGTGTCCGAGCGGATGGCCGGGCTGCTCGGCGGCGCCGTCGGCTTCATCGACCGCTGTGCCGCGCCCGGTGAAGACGTCTTCGTCGCGCCCGACATTCCCGTCGTCTACTTCCTCACCGACCGGCGCACCCCGCAGCCCCACGACCTCGTGATCCCGGGCAACGTCGACGGGCGCATGATCGCGCACCGGCTCGAAGCGAGCGATGTGCGCTGCGTCGTGTTCAATCCGCGGATGTACCCGGAGTTCCCGCCCTTCGCGACGATCTTCCCCGATCTCGCGGCCTACATGCAGAACCGCTTCGTGCGCGTCGAGACG
Organism: uncultured Spirochaetaceae bacterium; assembly: GCA_964474355.1. Classification (GTDB taxonomy): domain Bacteria; phylum Myxococcota_A; class UBA9160; order UBA9160; family UBA4427; genus CAYYSY01. Next base: position 24,364 of record CAYYSY010000415.1, read on the forward strand.
TTCACGGGCGGCGGCTCGGAGTGGTACGGGCTGCAGCGCAGAGCCGGGGGGGCGCGTCGATGACCTCGCGGCTCGGGGAGCTGCTGCAACGGCCGAGGCCGCTCTGGCTGAACGCGCTGCTGCTCGCCGCAGTGGCGCTCTTCGGCTGGGTGCTCTGCGTCCGCATCCTCATCCTCTCGGACGAGGGCTACCTGCTGCTGCAGGCGTGGGATCTCCTGCAGGGTCGGGTGATCTACCGCGACATGGACTCGTTCGTGACACCCGGCGTGTGGTTCCTGCTCGCGGGCGCGTTCGCGCTGTTCGGTCCCAGCGTCTTCGTCTCGCGCGTGGTCGTCTTCGTGGCGTGGCTGGCGCTCGTCGTGTGTACCGAGCGGCTCGTGTCGCGGCACGCGTCGCGCGCCGCCGGTCTAGGCGCGGCGGCGACGATGGTCGTGTTCACGGTGTGGGCGTTTCCGGCCTGGACGTTCGCGTTCTACTCGCCCTTCTCGGTGCTCTTCGCCCTCATCGCACTCGCGCGCCTGCTCGCGTGGTGGGACGGCGGGGGGCCGCGCGCGCTCTTCCTGTGCGGTCTCTTCCTCGGGCTCTCGATCGTCTTCAAGCAGAACTACGGCGTGTTCGCGCTGCTGGGCGCGCTGGTCGGCTTCGGCTTCATGTGCGCCGACCGGTGGCGAAGCGAAGGCCTCGACGCGAAGGGCGTCCTCGTGCCGATGGGTTGGACGGCCGCCGGCGTCGTCGTCGCCGGGCTGCCGGTGCTCCTCTATCTGATCGCAACCGGCGCGCTGCCCGCGGCATGGCAGAGCCTCGTGGTCCATCCCTTCGAATTCGCGGGCGCGCACGACATCCCGGTCGCCCCCTTCTCGACCGTCTTCGAGCCCGACATCTACACGGATGCGGTGGAGCGGCTCACCTATCTCTCCTACGCCCAGCTGAACGTCGCATCGATCGGCCCGCTCCAGGCGTTTCGCGGCGTGCAGCGCATGCACGTCCTGCTCTACTGGCTGCCGCTGCCGATCTTCGCAGGCCTCGCCCTGCTGGCGATCCGCGCCGGCGAGCGGCGGGTCGATCCCGTGCTCGCCACCGTCACGGCGGTCTGCGGCGGCGTCTATCTCGGGCTGTTCCCCCGCGCCGACTTCAACCATCTCGTGAACGTCTACCAGGTGGTCATCGTGGCGGGGGCCTTCGCGGCGTACGAGGCGCATCGACGACTCGCGGGGCGCTCGGCCGCCGGCGCGCGCGTATTCGCGGTGGCCGTGGCGATCGTCGCGGTCATGTACGCGGCGGTGGGGCTCCACTGGTGGAACGGCCTGCGCACACGGCTTTCGGTCGAGGTGGCGGGCGATCGTGGCGGCGTGAAGATCTCGCGCATCGAAGCCGAGAACCTCGGCTACATGGTGCGCGCCATAGAGACGCACACCGCACCGGGCGAGCCGCTGCTCACGGTGCCCGACCTCGCGATGCTGAACTTCCTCACCGATCGCCCGATGCCGAGCGCCTATTACAACCTCTACGAGCATCACATCGCCTTCGACGGAGGGCGCTCGGTGGTCGAGGGTGCCGAGGCATCGGGCGTGCGCATCGCGCTGACCCGCTACAACAACTTCTTCTCCGATCGCCGCGGCCTGCTCGAGTACGCGCCGGTGCTCGCGGACTATCTCGAGACGCAGTTCCGTCGGTCGGTGCTCGGTGGCGACGACGACTACGTGCTGCTCGAGAAGCGACGAAGGCCTGCTTCGAAGCAGGAGTACGTCGACGTCCTCGCAGACTGCGACGCGGCCGATGCGTCGACGAAGCAGGTGGAGATACGACGCCACCTGCTCTTCGCGGCGCTGTATCACAAGTCGCGAGAGGGCAGCGAGATGCCGGCCGAGGGACGCGTCACCCGATGCCGGGTCCGGGTGCCGGCAACCGGAGGTACGCTGCACCTCGAGGTCGGCTACCGGCCGCCGCTCAAGGCCACGACGGGTACGACGCTCGACGCGCTGGTGTACGTCGACGACGAGGTGGGGGCCACGGAGGTGGCGCGCCTGCACTTCCGGGTCGCGGCGCGAGCGGGTCCCGGCCCGCAGATGCCCTATCGACGCATCGAGGTCGATCTCGGGCCGTGGGCCGGACAGGCGGTCGATCTCGTCTTTCACACGGTGCTCGAAGGCTCGGTCCGTGTGCATCCTCTCGACTACAAGGGCTTCGCCCAGGTCTATCGCGACGCGCGCCTCGTGCACGGCGAGGAGGGCGCCGGGCGATGACGAGCCTCCACGACCCCAAGGCGGGTGTGCGGCGCGAATCGATGCGCTGGCACGCCGCGTTCTGGACGATGGTGCTCCTGACGTCGACGCTCGTCGTCGCGGGTCTGCACCGCGCGGCGTCCGAGCTCTACACCGAAAAGGTGCGCTGGCTCGGCTCGCGCTACGACATGATCGACCGCAGCCTGAATCGCATCTACGAGATCCCAACCGAGTCGCGACATCGGAGCATCGTCTTCTTCGGTGACTCGACCGTCTCGCAGTACGATCACGGACTCGCTCTACCGTATCTGACGGGCGCTCATCTGAGCCAGATGCGCGGGCGTCCGTGGGTCAAGATCCTGACCGCCGCCGCGCCGGGCTCGGGCATCGTCCAGTACGGCTTCCTTGCGGATCACGTCGCGTCGTACGAGCCGGACCTCGTCATCTGGCAGCTCTCGTTCTTCCAGTTCACCGATCGCTGGACCGCGCGCAACGGCGCGCCGGAGCTCGTCGGCTTCGTCCACTCGGAACGCCTGCCCGAGATCATCGCGATGCCCGTCCAGCGCTACCACCTGAGCCTCTCGGACATCCTGCTGCAGCAGGGGATCGTGCGGCTGGGGCTCCACGACGCGCACGGGTGGCTGCGCGAGAGCCAGATGCGATTCGCGCACATGATCGATCTCGCCGAGGACGCGCTGAACCCGAATCGCGGCCGCAAGCCCGAGGCGCGTGCCCAGACGCTACGCGGGCGCGGCTACATGCGCCGTCACATGGACATGACGCTGAGCAAACGATACTCGGCGCACGGCGAGCGCGTGCACTTCGGGCGGACGCTCGAAGGGCTCGACCCCGATGACGCGAAGCTGCAGCTGCTGAGGTCGGGCATCCGTGCGCTCACCGGCGACGGCATCGAAGTGCTCGTATACCTGAACCCGACGAACGTGGATCACCTCCGACATACGGGTGTCTCCTACGAGGCAGGTCTGCAGCGCACGGTGAACGAGATCCGCCGGGCGGCAGAGGAGAGCGGCGCGCACTTCCTGGATCTGCACGAGATGCTCGAGGACCTCGACTTCGATGATGCGGCGGGGCACTTCCTGGAGGACGAGATCCAGACCGTGCCCCAGCGCGTGTCTGCTCGCATCGCCGAGGCGGCGCTGCCGATCCTGCTCGAGCGGGAGCGCGGAGAGGAGCAGGGGCGCCGCGAGGCCGAACGCGAAGGTGCTCGGGAGGCGATGCCCTAGTGCTCTTCAACACCCTCCCCTTCCTCGTCTTCTTCCTCGTCGTGCTCGCTGCGTACCGGCTCGCGCCGCGCACGCACAGGAATGGCGTGCTGCTCGTGGCGAGCCTCGTCTTCTACACCATGTGGCTGCCCGCGTACCTGCTTCTGCTGCTCGGCGACGTCGCGGTCAACTACCTGCTGCTACAGCGGATGGTGAGAAGCTCGCGGCCGAGGGCGTACCTCGTCGCGTCGATCGTCTTCACGCTCGGGCTGCTCGGCGGCTTCAAGTACGCGACGATGGCGGTGACGACCGTCGCGCCGGTGCTGGGCGGCGTGTTCGGCTTCGAGCCGCCGATCCCCGAGATCTTCCTGCCGCTCGGGATCTCGTTCTACAGCTTCCAGCTGCTCGCGCTGACGATCGACACCTATCGCGGCCAGATCGAGCCGATCCACAGCTTCCGGCGCTATCTGCTCTTCATCTCGTTCTTCCCGCAGCTGATCGCCGGTCCGATCCTGCGCGGCCACGAGTTCCTGCCTCAGCTCGCGCGCGGAGGCGAGATGAGCTTCGAGCGCACGCGCCGCGGGCTCTGGCTCATCGGCGTGGGGCTGCTCAAGAAGGTCGTGCTCGCCGACTTCCTGCTCTCGGGCTTCGTCGACGAAGCCTTCGGGCCGGATCTCGTGCCATCGACGCCCTTCCTGCTGATCGGGCTCTACAGCTTCGCGTTCCAGATCTACTACGACTTCTCGGGCTACACCGACATGGCCCGCGGCATGGCGCTCCTCCTCGGGTTCGAGCTGCCACTCAACTTCATGGAGCCCTATCTCTCGCGCAATCCGTCCGAGTTCTGGCGCCGTTGGCACATCACGCTCTCGCGCTGGCTGCAGGACTATCTCTACATCCCGCTCGGCGGCAATCGCGGGTCGTCCCTCTTGACCTATCGGAACCTCGTGATCACGATGCTGCTCGGCGGCCTCTGGCACGGTGCGAGCTGGAACTT
>CAYYSY010000416.1:0-22374 GCA_964474355.1 uncultured Spirochaetaceae bacterium
GCAGCACTCGCCGCGCGAGAGCGCCGAGGGCTCGACCGCGACGTGCGGCTGCTCGACCCGGATCTCGTCGATCACGCGCGACTCGGGGGCGAGCACGCCGATGATCGCCATCTGGTGGATGACGCCGGCGGGCTGGATGTCGTCGACCATCGGCACGAAGCTGCACTTGCGCAGGTCGTTGACGTCGCCGCGCACGTCCCAGCGGCCGTCTTCACGGAGCTTCGTCTCGATCGTGAGCGACCGAGTGTGGAGCGGATGGCCTCGCGCTTCGAGCTGCATCGTCGATCCCCGTGCCTCGCCGCGCGCGGCGCTCAGACCCGCTCGCGCTCGGTCTGCAGTCTGGTCTCGGTGATCATGAACGTGCCCGAGGCGCGCGCGAGCTCGTTGCCGCCTTCGTCCACGATCACGCCCTCGGCGTAGGCGGTGCGGCGGGTCGTCCGCGGCACCGTCGCGCGGGCCACGATGCGGCCGCTCTGCACGGGTCGGAAGTAGTTGATCTTCGCCTCGATGGTCGCGCAGCCCTTGCCCTCGGGCAGCTTCGAGATCACCGCGCGGCCCATCACCGTGTCGAGCATCGTGAAGAGCACACCTCCGTGCGCCCGCCCCGCCATCGACTGATGAAGCGGCCCCACCTCGAGCGCCATCTCACAGACGCCTTCGTTCACCGACATCGTCTCGCACCCGATGCGCTGGGTGAAGTCGCCGTTCGCCCACACCGGCTCTTCTCGCTCGCCCACTCCGTCGCCCTCGCTCAGCGTCCGGTGAACGCGGGATCGCGCTTCTCGAGGAAGGCAGCCATGCCCTCGCTGCGGTCGTCGCTCGCGAATACGAGCCCGAACGCGTTCTGCTCGAGCGCGTTGGCGGTGGGGAGATCGGCGTCCTGGCCCTGCTGCATCACGCGCTTGGCCAGCGCCACGGCCACCGGCCCCTTGGACGCCATGGTCTCGCCCATGGCGATCGCGGCCGGCATGAGCTCCTCCGGCTCGAAGACCCGGTTCGCGAGGCCGATCCGCAGCGCCTCGTCGGCCTTCAGGTTCTCGCCGCCGAGAATGATCTCCTTCGCCCAGGCGATGCCGACCCGGCGCACCAGGCGGCTCGTGCCGCCGAACCCCGGAAGCAGGCCGAGGTTCACCTCGGGCTGGCCGAAGCGCGCCTTGCTCGACGCGTAGATGAAGTCGCACGCGAGCGCGAGCTCGCAGCCGCCGCCGAGGGCAAAGCCGTTCACGGCGGCGATGGTCGGCACCGACAGCGCCTCGAACGAGGCGAAGGTCGCGTGGCCGAGGCGGCCGAAGGCTTCGCCTTCGAGGGGCGTCATGCCGCTCATCTGCTCGATGTCGGCCCCCGCGGCGAAGGCCCGGCCTGCGCCGGTCACCACGACCGCCCGAACGTCGCGGTCGCCATCGATCGCGGCCGCGGCGTCGCGCAGGGCCTCGAGGGTCGCGCGGTCGAGGCTGTTCAGGACGTCGGGGCGATTCAAGGTCAGCACGGCCACGGGGCCCTGCCGCTCGCTCGTCACGGGGGTGCTCACGAAGATGTCCTCGTCGTGCGGCCGGGCCGCGGTTTCTAGACGCCGCGCTCTCGCGGGCTTCGCACTGTAGCCCGAAGCTCCGGCGCCGCCGAATCCCCGCACCGCGCCTCGAGGTGGCCTTCGTCCTCCGTGATACCCTGCGCCGATTCGCTCCGGCCGTGACCGACCGAATCGAGCTGCATCCGAGCAGCTTCTGCTCGGTCGACACGACGGCCGGGAGCAATCGAGAGGGAGAGCACCCCATGACCGAAGCCGCACCCGACCCCACCTCTTCGACGCCGGCGCGCACGTCCGTGCTGGCAGGCATCGCCCAGCGCATCGCGCTCTTCGGCGGCTTCTCCGTCGTCGCCGGCATCGCCATCGCACAGGCAGGGCTGCCGCCGATGATGGGCTTCATGATCTACGTGGCGGGCGCCCTCTTCGGCGGCCTGACCGCGTTCGTGCTCGGGGCGGTCGGCCTCTTCCTGACGCGGGCGGGGGACGATCCGCTCGGCCGCAAGAACGCGATCACCGCTCTCGCCGCGGGGCTCGGTCTGCTCGCGATCGTCTTCATCCCGTCGTTGCGCGCCGGTGACCTGCCGCGCATCAACGACATCACGACCGACGTCGACGACCCGCCCGCCTTCGCGACCGGGCCGAACGCCCCCGACTACGGCGACCGTGACATGAGCTACCCGGACGGCTTCGCCGAGCAGGTGCGCAGCGCGTACCCCGACCTCGAGACGATCCGGACGGATCTCGACCCCGACCGCGCCTTCGAGAAGGCGCTGGTCACCGCCGAGACCCTGGGCTGGTTCGTGACCTACAAGAACGCACCCGAGGGCAGGCTCGATGCCCAGGAGCGCACCGCGCTCTTTCGCTTCGTCGACGACGTGACGATCCGGGTCCGGCCCGCCGGCGATGGCAGCGAGATCGACTTGCGGTCGAAGTCGCGCGACGGCCAGGGCGATCTCGGCGCCAACGCGGCCCGCATCCGGCAGTTCGTGGGGGCATTCGGGAGCTAGCGCGAGCAAAAACGGCTCCACCCCGCCTCCCCGGCCTCCCATCGGCAATCGGGTCCAGGCCCCCCGGAGCGGGGCCTGGACCCCTCACGATCCAGATGTTCGGGCTCGCAGCGCCCCGGCACGCCGGGCGAGTGGGTCGCGGCGTCCTCTTCCAGTCCTTCGCCGGCAGCTCCAAAACGTCGTTCGTTCTTTTTGATGTTCCACTTCGGCCCCGACTTCGCTTGAATGCGTCCCCGGGGCTCATCTCCACACGATCGTCACACGACCCTTCACACAGATCGAGCGCACACGCATGGCTGAAATCCCGTTCGAGATCTGGCTGGCCGGTGGCCTCGCGCTCTACATGGCGTGGGCGATCGGTGCGAACGACGTCGCCAACGCGATGGGCACGAGCGTCGGCTCGGGTGCGCTCTCGATTCGCGGCGCGATCGTGGTCGCGGCGATTCTCGAGTTCGCAGGCGCCTTCCTGGCCGGGGGCCACGTCACCGACACCGTGCGCAAGGGCATCCTCGACATGGACATGGTGTCGGGCGAGCCCTTGCTGTGGGGGATGCTCGCCGCGCTCGCATCCGCCGCGACGCTGCTGCTCGTTGCGACGCGCTTCGGGCTGCCCGTCTCGACCACCCACGCCATCGTCGGCGCGATCGTCGGCTTCGGCGCCGTGGCCATCGGACCCGACTCGGTCAATTGGGGCAAGGTCGGTCAGATCGTGGCGAGCTGGCTGACGTCGCCGCTGCTCTCCGGGGTGATCGCGTTCTTCATCTTCCAGCTGACGCGCAAGGTGGTCCTCGACACGGAGGATCCCATTCGGCAGCTTCGCAAGCTCGGGCCGTACTTCTTCTTCTATGTCTTCTTCATCATCGGCCTGGTCACGCTCTTCAAGGGCCTCAAGAACCTGAAGCTAGACCTCGACCTGCCCGAGGCGATCCTCGGCTCCGTGGCGCTCGGCCTGGTCGGCCTGATGGTCGGCACCTTCTTCTTGCGTCGGGTCGACGCAGGTGACCGCGTGCCCGGCCACCGCTTCGATCAGGTCGAGCGCGTCTTCGTCGTGCTGCAGATCTTGACGGCCTGCGCCGTCGCCTTCGCGCATGGCTCGAACGACGTGGCCAACTCGATCGGCCCGCTCGCCGCGGTGGTGAACGTGATCGAAGGGGCGGACATCGCGAAGAAGGCGCCGGTGCAGCCCTGGATGCTCGCGGTCGGCGGCCTCGGGATCGTGCTCGGGCTCGCCACCTGGGGCTACCGCGTCATGGAGACGGTGGGCAAGAAGATCACCGAGCTCACGCCGAGCCGCGGCTTCGCGGCCGAGCTGGCCGCTGCCACGACGATCGTGCTCGCTTCGCGACTGGGCATTCCGATCTCGACGACGCACACTCTCGTAGGTGCAGTGCTCGGCGTCGGGCTCGCGCGCGGCATCGGTGCCTTGGATCTGCGCGTGGTCGGGCAGATCGTCGGGTCGTGGATCGCGACCCTGCCGATCGCTGCCGGCCTCGCGATCTTCTTCTACTACTTCTTCAAGGGCCTGCTCGGATAGGAGACTCCAGGTGGCGTGGATCGAAAAGCTCGTAGGCCGCTCGCCGGTCGGGCCCATGCAGGAGCACATGAAGGCGGCCGCGACCTGCGCGCGCGCGATCGTTCCGCTGGTCGAAGCCATGGCCTCGGGCGACGCCGAGGCCATCTCCGCCTGCCGGGCCGAGATCGACCGGTTCGAGCACGACGCCGACGAGATCAAGCACGAGATCCGCAGCCATCTGCCCAGGCGACTCATGCTCGCGATGGAGCGCCGCGACATGCTCGAGATCCTCGACCACCAGGACTCGATGGCCGACGTCACCCAGGACATCGCCGAGCTCGCAGACCAACGTCACATGCAGCTGCCGACGGCGCTGGTGGAGCCCATGCGCGCGCTCGCGGAGCGTGTCGTCGCGGCCTGCGAGCAGGCCGAGCGCATCATCAACGAGCTCGACGAGCTGCTCGAGACCGGCTTCGCGGGGCGCGAGGTGACGCGCGTCGAGGGGATGATCAGCGAGCTGAACCGCATCGAGAGCGAGACCGACACGCTCCAGGACACGGCCTGCCGGGCGCTCTTCGCGATGGAGGACGAGCTCGGCGTCTCGACCGTGTACCTGCACCAGACGATCCTGTGGGTCGCCGACATCGCCGACTATGCCGAGCGGGTCGGCAACCGCCTGCGCCTGCTGATCGCGAGCTAGCCCCACCCATCAGGCGCAGCCGCCGCCGCGCTCAGCGCCCCTCGAACTTCGGCTCGCGCTTCTCGAGGAAGGACATCATGCCTTCCTTGAAGTCCTTGCTACGGAAGAGCGGCAGCAGCTGCAGGAAGACGTGGTGCACGTTGGCCTCGAACGTCTCGTTCTGGCCCATCCGCATCATCCGCTTGGTCGCCTGGACGGCGAGCGGCGCGTTCGCGGCGATCTGCCCCGCGAGCTCGAGCGCCGTGGGCATCAGCTCGTCGGCGGGCACCACGCGGCTCACGAGCCCCGCGTCGAGGCAGGCCTGGGCATCGAGGGTCTGACCGGTGAACATGATCTCGGCGGCCTTCGACCAGCCGACGATGCGCGGCAGCAGCCATGTGCCGCCGCTCTCGGGCAGCACGCCGCGCTTGGTGAACGCGGGAGCGAGCTTGCCCTTGTCGGAGGCGACGCGGATGTCACAGCCGAGCGCCAGATCCATGCCGTAGCCGGCCGCGCCGCCGTTCAGCGCGCAGATCGTCGGCTTGTCGCACTCGTTCAGCACGATGGGCGGCGCCTCACGCAGGTCGAATTTCTGCGTCGTGGCGCCGATGCCCGAGCCGGTGCCGAGGCCCTGCCCGCTCGCCTGGTCCTGCAGGTCGAGGCCCGCGCAGAACCCTCGACCGGCGCCGGTGATCACGATGGCCCGCACGTCGGGGTCGCGATCGAGCGCGACGATCGCCTTCGCGAAATCGTCGAGCATCGGGCCGGTGATCGCGTTCAATCGTTCGGGTCGGTTCAGCGTGACGATCGCCACGCCCTCATTCTTCTCGACCAGCAGCTCGCCCATTGTCTCTTCCTCCTCGCCGGCAAACGCCGGGCGTGATGAATGCTAGCCCTCGATCCCGAGCGCCTCGTACGCCGTCGCCTTCGCCCAGCGATAGTCGGCCTTGCCGCTCGGGGCGCGGGTGATCTGATCGACGTACACGAACGCCTTCGGCAGCTTGTACCGGGTGACATGCTCGTTGGCGACGGCCTTGAGGTCATCCTCACTCGGCTTCTCGCCTTCGCGCAGCTGCACGATCGCGGTGACCTGGCTGCCCCAGCGCTCGTTCGGGGTGCCGCACACCACGCAGTCGTAGACCGACGGATGGTGCTTGAGCGCGTGCTCGACCTCTTCGGCGAAGATCTTCTCGCCGCCGCTGTTGATCGTCACCGAGTCTCGGCCGAGCAGCTCGAGCTCGCCGCTCGCCGCCACGCGCGCGCGGTCGCCGGGCACCGAGAAGCGCTTGCCGCCGATCACCGGGAACGTCTTCGCCGTCTTCTCCGCATCCTTGTAGTAGCCGAGCGGCACGAAGCCCTCGCGCGCGAGCCAGCCGGTCTCGTCGTCGCCGGGCGCGAGCTGCCGCGACAGGTCTTCGGAGAGCACGATGTTGCCCGCGGCCATGTCGAAACTTCCCGTCTGCACGCCGCCGTCCTTGGTGGCGAACGTCGACGCCTGGGCGCCCGTCTCCGACGACCCGAGCGCGTCGAGGATGCGGATGTCGGGCAACAGGTCGAGCAGCTCCTGCTTGAGCCCGGCCGTGAAGATCGCGCCGCCCGAGGTCACCATGAAGAGGCTCGAGAGGTCGTACTCCTTCTCCTTCAGCTGATCGATCAGCGGCCGCGCGAAGGCATCGCCCACGATCGTGATCGTGTTGCACTTCTCGCGCTCGACCGTCGACCACACGTCGTCGGGGTCGAGGTGCTCGGGCTTCGAGTGCACGATCACCGTGCCGCCGACGTGCCACATGTTGAACGCCGCCCAGTGCGCGGCGCCGTGCATGAAGGGCGCCGTCGGCAGCGCGCGGATGCCGGGGCCGCTCTTCGCGCGCTCGACGAGCACGTCGACGCTCTCGGGCTGGCCCTGAGAGAGAGCGGAGTAGAAGATCTCCTCCTGCCGCCAGAGCACGCCCTTCGGCATGCCGGTCGTGCCGCCCGTGTAGAGGATGTAGAGGTCGTCGCCCGAGAGGTCGTCGCCCAGCGGTACGGGCTCGGCCTCGGCGAGCGCCGCCTCGTAGTCGAGGGCGCCGTCGAGCAGCGGCTCGCCGCTGCCGTCGTCGACCTGCAGCAGCAGCTTCAGCTTCGGCAGCTTCGCCCTGACCGCAGCGAGGGTCGGAGCGAAGCGCGCATGGAACACCACCGCCTCTGCGTCGGCGTTGTCGAAGAGATAGAGCAGCTCCTCCTCGACGTAGCGGTAGTTCACGTTGAAGGGCGCGCAGCGCGCCTTGAACGCACCGAGCATGCCCTCGAGATACTCGTTGCCGTTGTGGAGATAGAGCCCGACGTGACTCTGACCCGACTCGAAGTTCTCGAGCTTCTCACGCTCGGTGTGGCAGCCGAGGCCGTGGGCGCGGAACACCTGGGCGAGGCGCCGGGTGCGGTCGGTGACGTCGGCCCAGCTGAGGCGGCGGTCGCGGAAGACGATGCAGTCGCGGTCGGGGATCGCCTCGGCAATGGCTTCGTGGATCTGGGCGAGGTTCATCATGGTGGGGCGGGTCTCCAGGGAGCGAGGAGCCGGCGACGAGCGCGGCGCGAGGTTCGATGCCCGGCGCCGGGGCGGCGCGGGCGCGGCCCTTGAGACTGCCCCAGCTTCGGGGCCCCGCGCAATCGGGGCCGGTGCACGGCCAGCAGGCAGCTAGAACCGCTGACAGAGCGACACGATGGCGTGGATCGCCTCGACGGTCGGGGTGATCCGGGCAGACTTGCCGCCGGGGGAGAGCTCGGCGAAGCCGCCGTCGCCCGCCTGCTCCCCGAGCGCCCGCTCGAGCAGCTCGAGCGGGTCGAGCTGGGCGCCGGGCATCGCGAGCGCGTCGCAGTACAGCAGCGCGCGCACGGTGGCGCAGGCGTCGAAGCGGCCGGTGCGGTAGCCGCGCTCGAGCTCGCGGCCGCACCACTGGAGCGCCTCGTCGGAGCGCTCGTGCCCCACGTTGCTGAAGAACGTCCCGTACGCCGTGATGGCGGGCCAGTTGCCGCCCTCGACGGCCTCGGGCGAGAAGCGCGGCGCAAGCCAGTCGCCCGCGTCGTGCAGCAGGTCGGGCCGCACGTGGGTCGTCTGGCCGAGGAGCCCCGCGATCATGCCCGTGAGGAAGAGGCGCATCGGTGCGGGCGTGTCGGCCTCGCCGAAGCTGCCGTCGTCGTTCTGCTGGCCCATCAGGTAGAGCCCGGCCCGCTCGACGCAGGGCCGCCCCAGGGCGCCCGCGTCCGAGAGCACGAGGAGCGACTCGAAGGTGCCGGCGAGGCTCGGCGGCGGAGCCTGGCCCGCGAGATCGTCGGGGCCGGTGCCGCCGCCGGCAAAGACGCCCTGCTCGGGCAGCGCGCCCGCCTCGGTCTGCCCTGCCGCGATGCCCTCGACCCAGGCGTCCGCCGGATCGACGCCCATCAGCACCCGGGCGCGATCGAGCTCGCGCCGCCCGGCCTCGCGCTCGAGGAAGGCGAAGGCGCGCTCGAGCACCTCGGCGGAGCGCTCCTTGAGCGCGACGAGCACATCGTCCCCGCCGCCTTCTCCGCCGTCGCCGCCCTCGCCCGTGTCGAGCTTCACGATCACCATCGCCGGAACATCGGGCATGTCCCGGCACCGAACAACCGGGCGACGCTGCGGCTAGACTCCGCGGCCGAGGAGATCCCGCCCTTGCCCCCCGACGAAGCACCCCGCAATCGCCTCTCGGACGAGACGAGCGCCTATCTGCTGCAGCACGCCGACAACCCCGTCCACTGGTGGGCGTGGCACCCCGAAGCGTTCGAGGTTGCTGCGCGCGAGGACAAGCCCGTCCTCGTCTCGATCGGCTACAGCGCCTGCCACTGGTGCCACGTGATGGCGCACGAGTCGTTCGAGGACGAATCGACCGCAGCGATCATGAACGAGCACTTCGTCAACGTGAAGGTCGACCGCGAGGAGCGCCCCGACGTCGACCAGATCTACATGGACACGGTGGTCAAGCTGACCGGCCACGGCGGGTGGCCGCTCACCGTGTTCTGCCGCCCCGACGGAAGCCCCTTCTACGCGGGCACGTACTTCCCCGACGCGCCGCGCCACGGCATGCCGAGCTTCAAGCAGGTGCTCGCGTCGATCGACGACGCATGGAAGACCCGCCGTGGCGAGATCGACCACTCGGCGGGACAGATCCTCGAAGCGCTCGCCGCGAGGCTCCCGGGCGAGGCGAGCGAGACCGCAGGGCCGTCGCACGTCGTCACCGCCGCGCGGCAGCTGATGTCGGCCGCCGATCGCTACAACGGCGGCTTCGGCGAGCAGGGCCCGAAGTTCCCGACCCCCACCAACCTCGAGCTGATGCTCGCCGCCCTCGACTTCCTGCCCGAGAACGAGGCGCAGGAAGTGTGCGATCACGTCGCCCGCACCTGCGCGGAGATGAGCCGGCGCGGCCTCTACGATCATCTCGGCGGCGGCTTCCATCGCTACTGCGTCGACCCGGCGTGGGCGATCCCACACTTCGAGAAGATGCTCTACGACCAGGGCCTGCTGCTGCGCGTCTACGCCGAGACCTGGCGGCGGCTGCGCGGCCCGGCCGATCTCGTCTGGCCGATGCGCGAGACCGCGCAGTACCTCGCGCGCGAGATGACGCCCGACGAGGGCGGCTTCTTCGCAAGCCAGGACGCCGACAGCGAGGGCGTCGAGGGCCAGTTCTATGTCTGGACGCCCGACCAGGTCGAGGCGGTGCTCGGCGAGGGCGCGGTGGCTTTCAACGAAGCCTACGGCGTGACACCGATGGGCAACTTCGAAGGCCGCACCACACACCTGCAGGACGTCGCCCGGGTCGAGCGCGATCAGCACGCCGGCGCCCGCGCCGCCCTGCTCGCGGCGCGCACGAAGCGGATCGCGCCGGCCACCGACACCAAGCGCGTCGCCGCGTGGAACGGCTACACGATCTCCGGGCTCGCGCGCGCGGGCAGCCTGCTGGCCGACTCCGGCATGCTCGCCCAGGCCGACGAAGCGGCGCGCTTCGTCCTCGACCGGATGGTCGACGACGACGGCCGTCTCTACCGCGTTTACAACGAAGGCGCTGCCTCGGTGCCCGCCTTCCTCGACGATCACGCCGCGATGCTCGAGGCCTGCCTCGAGCTGCACCGCGCCGGCGCGGGTGCGCGCTATCTCGAGGCGGCGCTCCACTTCGCGCAGCAGATCCAGGACCGCTTCTTCGACGAGGCGAGCGGTGATCTCTTCTTCACGCCCGCCGACGGTGAGGCGCTCGCCCACCGCCCGCGCTCCGACAACGATGGCGCCACGCCCGCGGCGTCGGGTCACGCGACCCTCGGCCTGCTGCGACTCGCGGGACTGTCGGGCTGGACGCAGTACGCGGAGACCGCCGATCGGGTGATCGCCACCCACGGCGTCGAGCTCGAGCGCGCGCCCCATGCATTTCCGACCCTGCTTCGCGCGGTGGCGTTGCGCGCGCGCGGGCTCTCGGTGGCGGTGATCGTCGGAGACCCGAGCGATGGGCGAACCGAGGCGCTCGCGGTGCAGGCACGGCGGGTGCTGCTGCCCGAGGACGCGGTCGTGGTGACGCCGCCCGGCGCCGAGGCGTCGCGGGGGCTCGATCCGGGCTGGCTTCGCGATCGCGACATGAAGGACGGAGAGCCGACCGCCTACGTGTGCCGCGGCACGACGTGCTCGTTGCCCGTGACCGACCCCGATCTGCTCGAGCCGCTCGAGGGGCGGCTGTAGTGGCCTCCTCTCCAATCGCCGCCGACCCGGGCAGCGGCCCGAGGCGCTACCTGTCTGCATCCGCACCACCCGACCGGAAGACGCCGCAACGACCGCGGCCCGGGGAGCACCGAACGAGATGACGACCCGCGACCCGAAGACCTTCGGAACCGGACACGACGATGGGCTCGAGCCGCTCGCCGCGCTCGACGTCGCCGCCACCGACAGCGTCGATGCCCTGCTCCGTGGCATGAGCCAGACCGCGTTCGGCGGGCGCACGCTCGGCGAGGCAGCCGACGTGCTCGAAGCGATGGTGCGCGACCCGAGCTGCTTCAAGGTCGTGACCATCTCGGGCGCCATGACCATCGCCAAGCAGGGGCTGGTGCTCTGCGAGATGATCGACCGCGGCTGGGTCGACGCCATCGTGTCGACCGGCGCGCTCATGACCCACGGTCTCGTCGAGGGCGCCGGGATGCTGCACTTCAAGCATCGCCCGAACATGAACGACGAGTCGCTCTACGACCGCGGCTACAACCGGGTCTACGACACCATCGAGCTCGAGCAGAACCTCGACGACACCGAGGAGCTGCTGCGCGCGGCCCTCGACTCGCACGATGCGAGCGAGACGCTCTCGAGCCGTCGCATCATGGAGATCCTCGGTGAGCATCTCACCGAGATGACCGAGGGGCGCGCGATCCTGAAGAGCGCGGTCGCGAGAGGCGTCCCCATCTACGTGCCGGCGTTCACCGACAGCGAGCTCGGCCTCGACGTCGCGATCCTGAATCGCCTGCGCGAGCGCGAAGGCCGCCAGCGCTTCGCGTTCGATCCCTTCCTCGATCTCGACGACTTCGCCGAGCGCGTCGCGCAGCAGCAGACACTCGGCATCTTCACGATCGGCGGCGGCGTGCCGCGCAACTGGGCGCAGCAGGTGGCGCCCTATCTCGACATCCTGAACCTGCGGCTCGGCCGCAAAGACGAGGTCAAGCGATACAGGTACGCCGTCCGCATCTGCCCCGAGCCGGTGCACTGGGGCGGACTCTCGGGCTGCAGCTACACCGAGGGCGTGTCGTGGGGGAAGTTCGTACCCGAGAGCGAGGGCGGCCGGCACGTCGAGGTCTTCGCCGACGCCACCATCGCCTGGCCGATCGTCGTGCGTGCCGTGCTGGAGCGGACGAGCTCATGAGGGTCGTGACCGCCACCACGCCGCACGCACTCGACGTGCTCGACCGCGAGGCGCTCGAGCCCGGGCCCGGCGAGGTGCGGGTGGCCGTGCGTGCCTGCGGCATCTGCGGGAGCGATCTGCATCAGCTGCACGCGGGCTTCGCACCCGGCCACGTGCCCGGCCACGAGATCGCCGGCCGCATCGACACGTGCGGCGCTGGCGTGACGGGCTGGGCGCCCGGCGACGCGGTGGTCGTCGAGCCGATCGCGAGCTGCGGCGAGTGCAGTGCGTGCCTGGTCGGGCGGCCGATCTGGTGCCGCGCGCTCCGGCTCTACGGCATCCACCTGCCCGGCGGCATGGCCGACGAGATCGTCGTGCCCGCCGAGCGCGTACATCGCGTCGATGCCGCCCTCTCGCCCGCCGTCGCGGCGCTGGTCGAACGCGTGGACCGCGACCGCGTGGCGCTCGAGTCGGGCGAGCGCGTGCTCGTGCTCGGCGCGGGCGCCATCGGCCTGCTCTGCATCGTCGCGGCGAAGGCGCTCGGCGCGGGCGACGTGTGGGTGACGGCCCGGCACGCTCATCAGGCCGACATGGCCCGGGCGCTCGGCGCGACGAAGGTGCTGCCAGCGAACGACACCGACGCGCTCGCCCTCGACGCGCTCGGACGCGCCGACGACATCGACGTCGTGGTCGAGACGGTCGGCGGCTCGGCCGACACGCTCTCGCTCGCGGGGGCGGCGCTGCGGCCGGGCGGACGGATCTCTGTGCTCGGGCTCTTCGAGGGGCCGATCCAGCTGAACCCCTGGCCGCTGCTCATCAAGGAGGCGTCGCTCGTCTGGTCGAACTGCTACGCGACGCCGCCCGGCGAGCCGGCCGAGTTCGAGACCGCAGCCCGGCTCGTCGAAGACGAGCGCGAGCGACTGGCCGCGCTCTGCACCCACAGCGTGCCGCTCGACGAGGCGGGACGGGGCTTCGCCCTGGCGAGCGACAAGTCGAGCGGCGCCATCAAGGTCACGCTCGTCCCCTGAAATGCTCGGGCTCGGGGCCTGCGCGACCGATACGTCCGGTGGGGGCGTGGGTCCGCGTGGGCACGCGAGCCGGGCCCGGGGCCGCATGGAGAATCGATCGTTGGTGCGCGTCTGCTTCGTCTGTCTCGGCAACATCTGCCGCTCGCCCACGGCGGAGGGCATCATGCAGTCGCTCGTTGTCGAGGCCGGGCTCGAGACGCACATCGAGGTCGACAGCGCCGGCACCGAGGCGTACCACGTCGGCGAGCGCGCCGACGAGCGCAGCCGCGCCACGGCGAAGCGCCGCGGTGTCACCCTGCACAGCCGCGGGCGCCAGTTCGAGATCGCCGACTTCGGCCTCTTCGACTACGTGCTCGCGATGGATCACGAGAACCTCGCGCGCCTGCACGACCGCGCGCGCAGCGGTGCCGAGCGCGAGAAGACGATGCTGCTGCGCGCGTTCGAGGGCGAGCACGCCGCCGACGAGCCGGTGCCGGATCCGTACTACGGCGGCCCGTCGGGCTTCGAGGACGTCTTCGACATCTGCGAGCGCGCCTGTCGCGGGCTGCTCGAGCACATCCGCCGAACCCATGGGCTCGACTGAGCCAGGACCAGAGGAGCGAAAGACCATGGATCTGCAACCCATCGTCGAGAAGATCATCGGCGAGCCGATCAGCGAGCTCGCCCCGGTCGACGGCGGCGACATCGGCCAGAGCGCACTGGCGACGCTCCCTGACGGCGAGCGGTGCTTCGTGAAGCACTATCCGTCGTCCGCCGACGAGGCCGTGCGCCGCGAGGCCGAGGGGCTCCGCTGGCTGGCCGAGGCCGACGCACTACCAGTCGCGAAGGCGCGCGGCTTCGACGAGGCGCATCGCGTGCTGGTGCTCGATTGGATCGAGCCGGGCCGCACCTCGACAGACGGCGACGCAGAGCTCGGGCGGGGGCTCGCTGCGCTGCATCGATTCGGCGCCGAGGGCTTCGGCGCATTGCCCGACAACTTCATCGGCTCGCTGTCGCAGTCGAACCGCGCGCACCCGACGTGGGCGGAGTTCTATGGCAACGAGCGCATCGCGCCGCTCGTGCGCATGGCCGTCGATGGCGGCCGATTCACGACGGGCGACGTCGCCCCCGCCGACCGGTTGATCGAGCGGCTCGCCGATCTCGTCGGGCCCGAAGAGCCACCCGCACGACTGCACGGCGATCTGTGGGGCGGCAACCGCCTCTGCGATGCAGACGGGCGTTCGTGGCTGATCGACCCGGCCGCCTACGGCGGTCATCGCGAGATGGACCTCGCGATGATGCACCTCTTCGGCGGCTTCTCGGCCACCGTGTTCGATGCCTACACGGAGGCGTACCCGCTGGCACCCGGCGCGGACGAGCGCGTCGAGCTCTGCCAGCTCTACCCGGTGCTCGTGCACGTGAACCTCTTCGGCGGCCACTACGCCGACTCGGCCAGGCAGATCATGGGACGCTACGCGTAGTCTCAGCGGATCGGCCGCTTCCACACCGATGTCATGCCGACGCCGATCGTGCCCGTCGTCTCCGCTCGGCCTGGCGGCCCTCGGCCTCCTGCTCGCGGCTTCGGGGCGGCGCCTGGCCGGCCATCACGCGCCGCGAGTTGCCCACTCGTCGACCATGGGCTAACTGGACGGCACATCATCGTCGAGGGTGACCTCGGGTGAGGCGCGCATCGGGCAGAGGCCCAGGGAGAGTGCGCGCATCGACTCGGGGCGGTGGACGCAGGCGCTCATCATCGAGATCGCTGCAGACACCGCGGGAAACCGGTGAAAATCCGGTGCGAGCCCGTCGCTGTAACCGGGGACGACACGCAGACCATGCCACTGGCCACCAGGCTGGGAAGGCCTGCGACGTCGGTTGATCCGGAAGCCAGAAGACCGGCCCTCGAGCGGCTTCAAGGTTCTCCGGTGCAGAGAACGTGAAGCGTTTGGTGTGCGACGAGCGGGGCCGATGAAGTCGCCCCGACGAGCCTCCGAAGCTCACACCCGTCCACGCCTCTCGTTTCCGACCTCGACTCCAGGACCCTGATCGCCGCGACGTGTGCGGCGATCCGCAGGGGATCGCCGTCCACCTTCGACGCGCGCTCGGCGCAGCGCGCAGGAAGGGAGCGGTCCCATGTGGACGCATGCTCGAGGAAGGACGATCGGCCTCGCCGCCGGTCTCATGCTCTTCTGTACCCAGGCGGTGCTCTGCAAGCCGGCCATGGCCGGGCCCTATGCGGGCCCGCCCTACTACTTCGGCGACATAACCGCCTGGGCGACCTCGGTGGTATCGCTGCAACGCGGCCCCGTCGACATCGCCGTCGTCGGCAGCCCGCTCGCGAGCTTCGGCACCGCGGCGGACGCCCTCGGCACGGCCGACAACGTCCCCGTCTCGCTGGGGGACGGAGGCAGCGCGACGCTCGGCTTCGGCGACCCGATCGGCAACGGCCCGGGCGACGACTTCGCGGTGTTCGAGAACGGCTTCCTCGAGGACGGCACGGACGACTTCTTCGCGGAGTTCGCGTTCGTCGAGGTATCGACGGACGGCGTGCAGTTCGCGCGCTTCGACGCGATCACCCTGCACGTGATCGATCCGGACCACGAGCCGAACCTCTTCATGACGGTCGATCCCACCGACTTCGACAACTTCGCGGGGGATCAGCCCGCGTTCTTCGGCACGGGCTTCGACCTGTCCGAGCTCGCCGGGCATCCGCTCGTGACGGGCGGACAGCTCGACCTACAGGCCATCCACTACGTACGCGTCGTCGACGTCATCGGCGACGGATCCAATCAGGACTCCACCATGAACCCCATCTATGACCCCTACCCCACCCCCTTCGACATCGGCGGCTTCGATCTCGACGGCATTGGCGTCATCCACGTGCCCGAGCCGAGTGCGGCCGCGGGCCTGCTCGCCGGGCTCTGCGCCCTCGTCACGCTCGGAAGGCGGCGGCGCCGGCACGCAGCGCCGTTGTTCGCGATGCTCGCCCTCGTTGCCGCGACGGCACCGGCCAGCGCGTACGTCGTCGACTTCGAGGATCAGGGCCTCGTCGTCGGCGAGTTCGACAACGGCTCGAGCGGTGCAGGCGGCTTCGACTCGTACGGCAACACGTTCGAGAACACCTTCACCGACTTCGGCGGCGGCTTCTTCGGCTGGACGGGCTTCTCCGCATCGGCGGTGCACGACGTCGACACCGTCGGGTTCGGCAACCAGTACGCGGCGTACGACCTGGTCGGAACCGAAGGCAGTGGCGCGGGGGACAGCTCGACCTACGGCATCTTCTATGACGGCGCCGAGCGAATCGTCCTGCCCCAGACCTCGAACGTCGCGAGCGCGATGCTCACCAACGGCACCTACGGCGCGCTCTCGATGCTGAACGGCGACAGCTTCGCCAAGCAGTTCGGGGGTGCTTCGGGCGACGACCCCGACTGGCTCAGCGTGACGCTCACCGGCTACGACGCGTCGGATGGCGTGACGGGCACCGTGACCTTCGACCTCGCCGACTACGGGTTCCTCGACAATGCCCTCGACTACGTCGTCGACGAGTGGACACTCGTCGACCTGACGCCGCTCGGGGCGGTCCAGTCGATCGGCTTCTCGTTCGCCGGCAGCGACGTCGGACAGTTCGGCCTGAACACGCCCGCCTACGTCGCCATCGACGACCTGACGATCGTGCCCGAGCCGGGGACGGCACTGCTCGTGGGGCTCGGCCTCCTCGGGCTCGCGCGCCGAAGCCGCGCGGCCTGACCGCGCTGGTTTGACTCGGCTCGCACGCACCCTTCGCGTGATCGGGGCGGTGGTCCTCGCTGCCGTTGCGATCTTCGCGGCGCTCCCAGCAGCTGCGGAGGAGCCTGCCGCTGCATCCGAGAGTGTGGAGCCGATGGGGGAGGCGCGCGCAGAGGACGACATCGAGGTGATCCGCGTCGTCGGCATCCGCGCCGGGCGCTTCCTCGACGCACCGAGCGCGTCGGTGACCCTCATCGATCTCGAGGCCGTGCGTGCAGAGGGCAAGACGCTCGACGAGCTGCTCGGCGAGCAGGCGGGCGTGCAGATCCGCCGCTTCGGGGGCGCCGGCGAGCCCGCCACGATCTCGATCCGGGGCAGCAGCGCCCAGCAGGTCGAGCTGACGCTGAACGGGCTGCGACTCAACAGCCCGCTGACGGGTGGCGTCGACGTGTCCGAGCTCTGCCTCGGCCTCGTCGACGGCGTATCGGTCTCACGCGGCGGACGCTCCGCGATTGGCGGGCGGGTCGACCTGTCGAGCCCGGTCTCCACCGGCCGGCGCGAGATCCTGGCGGCGGGCTCCGCGAGCTCGTTCGGCACCTGGCGCGGCGAGGCGCACTACAGCGACACCCTCGACAGCGACGACGCCCGGCCGACGACGACGGGCGTCGACCGCGCGCTCGGCTACTGCGGCTTCAAGACCGACGGCGACTACACGTTCCAGCGCCCGGTGCAGGACAACGGCAGCCAGCAGGTCGCCTACGACCCGCCGAGCACCACGCGGATCAACAACGATCGCCAGAAACACGCAGGCCACGTCGGCCTCGGACTGCCCATCGGCGAGCGGCATCGGCTCGAGCTGCGCGACTACGTCGCGTGGAAGGAAGGCGGCGTGCCGGGGCTCGACTCGGGTACGGGCCCGCTCGCCGGCCAGGATGAGGACGCGCGGGTCGAGCAGCTCTTCAACCTCGCGCACCTCGAGTGGCGCAGCGTCGACGTCGGGCTCTTCGGCGACGAGGCGTCGCTCGGCGCCTATCACCGCTATCAGAGCGACGACTTCGAAGACCCCGCATTGCCCGCCTCGGTCGCACCGGACGTCGAGACCGAGACGCAAATGCACACCGGCGGCCTGCGCTCGATGCAGCGCTGGAAGCGCGACGCCGTCGGCGGAACGCACACCATCGGCCTGAGCTTCGACGCCAGCCGCGACGCGGTGTACGCGTCGGACAGATCGGATCAGGGCCGCACGAACGTCGAAGGCGACGCGTCGCTGTCCTCGGCGTTCTTCGCGGATAAACTCGTCGTGGCCCCGGGTCTGCGGGCCGCGTGGAGTCAGGGCTTCGACCCCGCCTTCCTGCCGAGCGTCGGCGTCGTCGTGACGCCCATCCCCTGGCTGCGTGTCCGCAGCAACGTGTTTCGAAGCTGGCGCGTCCCGAGCTTCGAGGAGCTCTACCTGCCCGACCGTGGCTTCATCCGCGGCAACCCGGATCTGCGACCCGAGCGGGCCTGGGGCGTCGACGGCGCCGTCGATCTCGTCTTCGAGCGGCTCGGCCCGGTGCGCTCGCTCGCGTTCACCGCCGGCGCCTTCTACCAGCAGGGCGAGAACGAGATCGTGTGGACCCAGGTGAGCCCCTGGGTCGTCGCCCCGGTGAACCTGTCGGACACACGCTTCGCCGGCGTCGAGCTCTCACTCGAGGGCGAGATCACGCGCTGGGTCGGCCTGTCGGCGAGCCACACCGAGCTCGACGCAGAGCTCGAAGCGACGGGAGGCGCCATCCCCGGGCGCGCGGAGCGCCAGAGCAATGCGCGCCTGCGCGTCGGGCCGGTCGAAGCGTGGAAGATCGTCGGCGAGTGGCAGTACACCGGCGAGATCACCGTCTCGCAGGGTGGCAACGTCGTGCTGCCGGCGCGACACGTGGGCAACGTGAGCGCGTCCGTCGACCTCGTGCGCGTCGCGCCCCACGCCCTCGCCCGCTACGTCGGCTCCCTCTGGACGTATGTCGCCGTCGACAACGTCGGCGACGTCGCGGTGCGCGACGCGCTCTTCGCGCCGCAGCCCGGCCGCACGCTCAGCATCGGAATGGAGGCGAGCTGGTGATTTCGACTCGATCGACTGCGTACACGTCGAGGTGGCTTCGGCTCACGCTGCTCGCAGCGCTCGCCCCCTTCGTAGTCGGATCGCTCTGCGGAGGCGACGGGAGCCGCGGCGGCATTGCTGTCATCGTGCAGACCGAGCGGCCCGACTGCGCGCCGCTCTTCGGCCCGTTCCCGCCCGGGCTCGGTGTGCTGCCGCTCTCGGGCCGCGCCGTCGTCGCAACGAGCGGGCCGCAGACGCTGATCCCCTTCGAGCTCGGCGGTGCCGCGCCCGAGAACGTGGGCCCCGCGACACCACCCCCGCTGCCGATGGACAGCGACGGCGATGGCGAGCCCGACTTCCTGCGAAGCACCGCGCTCGGCTTCGGCACGCGCACGCCGATCCTCGGCCGGCTCTCGGTCGTGCGCGAAGGCCTCGTGCTCGTCAGCGCGAGCAGCTACGAGCAAGTGCTCGCGTTCGATCCGGCAACGGTCGGGCTCGTGACGCTGTCGGTGACCAATCCCCCGGCATCGGGCGAGCACGATCCGGCGGATCATCCCTTCCTGTCCACCGCCGGCTCGACCGCCGATCGCACCGCCGTGGCGACGCGCGTCTGCGTGCGCCCACCCGTGCCGGTCGACTCGGGCGATGTCGCCATCGAGGCCGACTGCGATCCGCAGATGCCGAGCTTCTACACCGCCTTCACGGCAGGACAGGCCGTCGTCGGCGACCTGCTCGTCGTCGCGACGTCGAACCTCGCGAGCTCGGCCGAAGGCCGGTTCCGGCCCGGGACGCTGCTGCTCTTCTCGTTCGACGACGGCGGCGCCGTGCCCGCCGTGGCGCCACTCGTCGAGCGGCCCGTCGTCTTCACCACGGCCTTCAACCCGACGAGCGTCACGCCGTTCACGACCGCGAGTGGGCGCGCGCTCGCGCTCGTCGGCAACACGGGGGCGATCACGCTCACGAGCGGGCCGGGCTCCGTGGGCACGAACGCCTCGATCGATGTGCTCGACGTCGCGACGCGCCGGATCGCGGCGACGATCCCGATGGGGCCGGCCGCGCTCGGCTTCGCGGGGCTCTCGACCGATGCCGCGACCGGCCTCGCGGTGGTGGGCTCGCCGACGCAGAAGCAGATCTACGCGGTCGACCTGTCGGTGCTCGACGACGACGCGCTCTATGCGGGGACGGGGCCGCCCGTGCTGCTCGACGGGAGCGACCCGGTCCATCCCGACGCGCGCATCTTCGACGGCGACACGCCCTTCGAGATCCCGCTACGAGCGGGCGGGCCGGATCCCTCGATCTGCGACGGCGCGACGAACGTGCTCGTCGGCCCCGACCGCGACGGCGACGCCGATCACCGCGACGTGTACGTCACGGACAAGTGCGACGGCACACTCAGCGTGCTCGACGTCGATCTGAGAGCGCCGGACGAGGTGCCGCTCGACCCGAGCCGCTTCTCGATCGAGCGGCAGCTCGGCATCGCGGCGGAGAACGTGCCCGCGAACGTCGGCCAGGAGATGGAGCCCGGGCGCATGGTGCTCGGACCGACCGGGGCCTCGGGGCCGGCGCTCTACTTCCTGATGAATCGGCCCTCACCCGCGCTCTTCTGCGGGCTCGATCTCGACTACTGAGTCACACGGTCGTCTGGAACAGCCGATAGCAGACGAGCGATGCCGCGACCGCGACGTTCAGCGACTCGACCTCGCCGGCCATCGGAATCGAGACCGTGCCGTCGAGCAGCGCCCTCACCTCCTCGGTGAGCCCCGCCGTCTCGTTGCCGACGGCGACTACGACGCGATGCGGTGGTGACCACGCTTCGAGCGTGTCGTCGGCCTTCGCATCGAGCCCCACACAGGTGAAGCCGGCGCCCTGCAGCGTGGCGAGCCCCTCGACGAGCGAGTGACAGCGCACGATCGGCGCGCGCAGCACCGTGCCCGCGGAGGCCTTCACGACGAGCCCGTTCACCCAGGGCACGCCGACGTCGGGCCAGAGCAGGCCGTCGATGCCGGTCGCGAGCGCCGTGCGCACGATCATCCCGATGTTCTGCGAGTTGGTGAGGGCGTCGAAGGCGAGCACCCGCGTCGGCGCGCGCGCGGCGCGTCCCGTGCGACTGGACGCGAACGCTTCGGCGTCGATCACGCCGCGCATCCGCAGTCGCAGGGCGATGCCCTGGTCGTGGCGGGGCGCGCCGGAGAGCGCCGACACCGCGCGATCGGACACCACGTCGACCTCGAGACCGCGCGTGCGGGCCGACTGGCGAAGCGCATGGCGAAGCTCGCCCGGCGTGCGCTCGGCCAACTTGAGCTCGAGCGGCTCGACGCTCTCGAGCGCGAGCGCCTCTTCGACGACGCGCCGACCGAAGACGACGATCTCGGTGCCCTCGGCGGCGACGCGTGGGCGAATCGAATCCACCTCGGCGTCGTCCCCTCCACGCCTTCGACTGCGACGGTGCTGCGCCATGGCTCCCCGGCTCTGGCTCGGTCGGCCCGCGCACCGGGCGACCACTTCCCGGCGAAGCATTCCGCACTTGACCACGACCCGCCGCAGCGCATCCGGGCGTGCCGCGCGACGGCACTCGATGTGCGATCTTGGACCGCCCCCCGCCGCACGCGGCGCGCACTCGAGGAGCACGACATGGCGAAGGATCTCAAGCTCGGCGTCCAGATGGGCTACTGGCAGGCACAGCCGCCCGCGGACATCATCGGCCCGGCCAAGGCCGCCGAGGATCTCGGCTTCGACAGCCTCTGGACGGCAGAGGCCTGGGGCTCCGACGCCTTCAGCCCGCTCGCCTACATCGCCGGCCACACCTCGAAGATCAAGCTCGGCACGAGCGTCGTGCAGCTCTCGGCGCGGACGCCCACGGCCACGGCGATGGCCGCGCTCACCATCGACCACCTCTCGAACGGACGCATGATCCTGGGCCTCGGCGTATCGGGCCCGCAGGTGGTCGAGGGCTGGTACGGCCAGCCCTTCTCGAAGCCGCTCGCGCGCACGCGCGAGTACATCTCGATCATCCGCAAGGTCCTCGCGCGTGAGGAGCCGGTCGCGAACGACGGCCCGCACTATCCCCTGCCCTACACGGGTGAGGGCAGCTGGGGGCTCGGCAAGCCGCTGCGCTCGATCACGCATCCGCTGCGCGCCGACCTGCCGATCTACATGGGTGCCGAGGGGCCGAAGAACGTCGCGCTCTCGGCCGAGATCTCCGACGGCTGGATCCCGCTCTACTACTCGCCTTTTCGACAGGAGGTGTACGCGGATAGCCTCAAGGGCGCGGGCCCCGACTTCGAGATCGCGCAAATGGTCTTCACCAGCGTGAACGACGATCTCCAGCAGGCGTTGATGCCGGTCAAGAGCATGCTCGGGTTCTACATCGGCGGCATGGGTGCGAAGAAGCGCAACTTCCACATGGAGCTCATGAGCCGCATGGGCTTCGAGGCCGAGGCGCACAAGATCCAGGACCTCTTCATGGAGGGCAAGCGCGGCGAGGCCGTCATGGCCGTGCCCGATCAGTTCGCTGACGAGATCTCGCTCTGCGGGCCGGTGGATCGGATCAAGGATCGCATCCAGGCCTGGCGCGACACGCCAGTCACGACCTTGCTCGTGCCTTCGGTCGACGTGGGGGTCATGCAGACCATGGCTGAGTTGGTGCTCTAGACGGGGCCGGCGCGAGCAGGGTCGCTCTTTCGGCGGTCCGGTTCGCGAACGACTCGCTCGTTCGCCCGGCGTCGGCTCGGCCCGGCGCGCGTTTCCGCAAATGCCTCGCTGCGGGGGCGTCGTCTCCGCATTGGTCCCGGGTCCCGCCGGCACTCGCGCTTCGCGCTGAGGTGCCGGTCCGCGAGGTCACGTCGAAGCCGCATGGAGGCGCTGCGGGTGACTTTGCTGCACCGCGCGCCGGGCCGAGCCGACGCCGGGGTGCGGGGTGGTGCGGCGTTTTCCCGGGACGACTGCGGAGATGGTGATGGGGCCCGTCTCGGCTTTCCTTTTTTTTT
>CAYYSY010000417.1:0-12678 GCA_964474355.1 uncultured Spirochaetaceae bacterium
TGCCAAGCAGCGGTAACGCTGGATGAGACGGGGGCGGGTCATCCGCTCGTAGAAGCCGGCCTTCTTGAAGCGCCAACCCGTTGAATCCAAATGGAAATCGCAGCCCGGGTTGGGGCAGCAGGGCGGATCGAAGCGCGGAGGGCAGGCCATGCCCGGCTACAAGAGCAGACTCCGTGCCGGGTTCATTCTTCGGACCACGTAGGGTCAGCCGTGTCGCACGAGGCGAAGCGGCGGCTGCTCGTCGTCGTCGACCCCCAGCCAGCCCTGGTGCGCGCGGATCTCCTCCGCCTTCTGTGCGGCGGCGTCGGGGCTCATCTCGAGCCCGTAGCTGCCGAACACCTGGGTCAGCTCGTCGTAGTTCTGCAGGATGGTGTGCCGCACCGACTCGAAGCCGTGCTGGACGGCCTCGGCCCGCTTCCAGAACGCCAGCGGATTCACGGCGAAGAAGTTGGCGTCGTGCTCGCGAGGCTCGAGCAGCACGATGTCGCCCTCGAAGCGATCGTCGGCGAGATAGCGCTGGATGCCGAGCTTGA
Organism: uncultured Spirochaetaceae bacterium; assembly: GCA_964474355.1. Classification (GTDB taxonomy): domain Bacteria; phylum Myxococcota_A; class UBA9160; order UBA9160; family UBA4427; genus CAYYSY01. Next base: position 534 of record CAYYSY010000417.1, read on the forward strand.
GGCGCGAATGCAGCATCATCCGCAGCACCTGGTTCGCGACGATCTTCAGCCCGCGATCCGAGAGATACTTGCCGTCCGCAAAGTAGTTACCTGCAGAACGCGGATCTTCGGGATGGTTGATGAAGGGGCGGAACGGGTTGTAACAGATGATCAGGTCCGCGCCCTTCTCGATCGCCACGTCGATGTTGGCCGTGTGCTTCACGCCGCCATCGATGTAGTCGACGCCGTTGATGCGCGGCGGCCTGTAGAAGATGGGCATCGCCGTCGAGGCCTGCATGGCCTGCGAGATCGTGACGCTGTCGTCTTCGTCGTGTCCGAACACGACGCGCTCGGCGGTGTCGAGGTTCGCCGCGCAGAGATAGAGATCCTTGCCGCTACGGCGGCGGAACGAGCTGAAGTCGTTCGGAATGTCGATGCGCTCGAGACTGCGGCGCATCCAGCGTTCGAGCCCCGAGTTGTCGAAGATGCCGCTCGGGATGTGGTTCGTGAGCGCGGGGATCTCGCGCTTCGGCGAGGTCGCCTCGAGCACCCGGATGAGCAGCGCCTCGATGTGCGTGTAGCTCGGCTCTTGATAGAAGCGGCGGGCCGCGACTCCGACGCTGTCGGGCAGATGCGGCAGACCGCGCAGGAAGTCGAGCGTCACGCCGGGGATGTAGCTGAGGGCGTCGTAGGCGAACTTCAGCGGGCGGAGCGCGAACTCCTCGACGTTCAAGCCGTAGAAGTCGATGGGGCGGAGCTGGTCGAACTGCTCGCTCGTCCCCTCCAGCACGCGGATCATCTCGTCGGGCTGGATGCCGCCGGCGAGCGGCACCGCGATGAGGCCACCGGCCGAGAGACCGACGTAGATGTCGAGATCGCTGATGCCACGGCCGACGAAGAAGTCGTCGAGGGCCTTGAGCCCTCCGACCTTGAAGGCACCGCCCGACACCGCGCCGCCGGCCAGGACGAGGGCCACCTTCGCCCCCGGGCGGAGGCCCTTCTTCTTGTTGCTCTTCCGAATGAGCGTGAGTCCCACCACTCCTCCTCGGTCGTGCAGTCGCGTAGCGCTCGCCGCGCTGCGTCAGGATAGCCGGGGGGGCGATCGGGGGGCCAGTATGACTCATCGGCCAGATACCGGCAGGAACTTCACCCCATCGCGAGCATGCACCCGAAATCCACCACAAACCCCCCAGAATTCCCCGAAAACCCACCAGTGAACGGGCGTGGCGGCGCCGGTGCCCCAGAGAGACATGCAGCATGCCGACTTGCCGCGCTGCGCCATCGAGACCGACCCTGGACGTCTCGGCCAGCTTTGACATCCTCGGGCCTCGCGCCCCCCGCCACTGGAAGACCCTGTGCCGAGCCTCGAGCCGCGAATCGATGGAGCCCGATCGGGGGCGCACCTGCCGGACGGCCCTCGCCCGAGGTGCCCGCATTGGTCGCGGCCGCTCGCGCGCCTGCTGGCCGCGCTCGCCCTGCTCGCGCCCGGAACGCCCTCGGCCGAGAGTGCCGACGAAGTGATCGCGCGCGAGCTGGCCGAGCAGGCCCGGCTCCAGGCCGAGCTCGATGCCGAGCGGAAGGCGGCCAAGGACCGGGCTCGCGCCGAGAAGGAGGCCGAGCTGCGCGCCGAGGAAGCGGCCCAGGCGGAGGCCGTCCGGCGGGTCCAGAAGTCCTACGGCTCGCTCATCGCCGACGAGATGGCCGCACAGAGCAAGCTGCTCTACCAGGCCACGGGCCGTGGCGAGGCGCCGGACGAGCTCCTCGTCCCGACCGACGACCCGATCGCCGAGGCCTTCCTCGACCCACGCGTCGCGCCCCAGGCGCCCCGGGATCGCGATCTGCCCGAGGAGATCTTCGACGCCGAGCGCGTGACCGTGCCGGCCAACACCTGGGGCGAACATCCCCCCTATGACGCGATCCGCCAGGTGCTCGACGCGGACGGCGACGGTCGGCCCGAGCTCGTGCGCTGGGTCGACCGCGCGACCGGCGCGCTGCTCGGTCAGGAGGCCGACCTCGACTACGACGGCAACGTCGACGCCTGGAACGTCTACGGCGGAGGCGAGGTCGTACGCCGGCGCCTCGACCAGAACGACGACGGCAACCCCGACACTTGGGACCACTTCGAGAACGGCCGAGCCGTGCGCCGCGAGCGTGACCGTGACGACGACGGCGTGCGCGACGTGTTCTACCGCTACGCGGGAACCGGCCTGGTCGAAGAGAAGCACGACGCGAACAACGACGGCCGCGTCGACCTCGTGATCCACTACGCCGAGGGCCGCCGCGAGCGCTCGGAGGAAGACCTCGATCGCGACGGCCGCATGGACACCTGGACCACCTGGGTCGCCGATCCCGAGACCGGCGCGGAGCGCGTCGGCCGCAAGGAGCGAGACCGAAAGGGCGACGGCGTGCCCGACACCGTCGAGGTCTTCGCCGTCGAGGGCGGCGAGTCGGTGATCGAGCGCCGCGAAGAGGACGAGGACGGCGACGGCAGCCCGGACGTCATCTCGCACTACGAGGACGGCAAGCTGAAGCGCCGGCAGATCGCCGAGCAGTAGGCGCGATCCTCGCGGGCCGCGCTGAGAACACGCCGCCGGGTGAGCCTTTTCTCGACAATGCCAGCCAGATCGATGAGCCTCTCGCAGTGCCGCCTCGACGAAGGAGCGCACCATGAGCTCGCTGGCCCTCATGCGCTGGCTCGAAGGCTCTCCAGAGCGCTACGACGCGGGCATGCGGGTGATCACGCTCGGGGCCGTCGGGAAGCTGCACGACGCGGTCGCCGCGGCGGCCGTCGTGAGCCGGGGAGATCGCGTGCTCGAGATCGGGTGCGGCACCGGTGCGGTGACCTCGCTGATGCTCGCCCGCGGAGCTCGGGTGACGGCGATCGATCAGTCCCCGGAGATGCTCGAGCAGGCGAAGCAGCGCCCCGGGCTCGGCGCCGACTCGGACGTCACGTGGCTGGAGCAGACCGCGTCCGAGATCGACGGCCTGCCCGCCGCATCGTACGACGCCGTCGCGTCGAGCCTGTGCCTGACCGACATGTCGCGAAGCGAGCGCACGTACGTGCTCCGTGAGATCGCGCGGGTCCTGGTCCCGGGCGGGCGGCTCGTCATCGGCGACGAGGTGCGCGCCAACGGCGGCTGGCGCCGCGCGCTGCAACGCTGCTGGCGAGTCCCGCAAGCGATCCTCGGCTGGCTGCTCGCGGGCCACCTCTCTCGACCGATCGGCGACCTCAGCGGCGAGATCCGCGCGGCGGGCTTCGAGATCACAGGCGAGCGGCGCTGGATGATGGGCGCGTTGGCGCTCGTGATCGCGGAGTCGGCCCGATGAGCCCCGCATCGCGGCACGGCGCCTTCGCCTCGGATCTCGTGTTGGATCTCGTGCAGACGGCGCTGCGGCTGCTCCCCTGGCCGACCGAGCCTGGGCTGAGGGCGATCGGCCGGCCCGATGCGTCGAGCCCGGTGCTGCTCACGTGCAACTACGACCTCACGGTGCGTCGACTCACGCGCGCGCTCACCGGCATCGATGCCTGGCTGCTCGTTGCACCGTCGGGCGGCATCAACGTCTGGTGCGCTTCGTCCGGCGGCCATCTCGGGACGCATCAGGTGGTGACGGCGCTCAAGACGTCGGGTATCGCCGACGAGGTGGGCCACCGGGAGGTGATCCTTCCCCAGCTCGCCGCGACCGGTGTCCTCGCACTCGACGTGTTTCGCCGAAGCCGTTGGAAGGTGCGCTTCGGACCGGTCGACATGCACGACATCCCCGAGTATCTCGCGACGCGCGACAAGACCGACGCGATGCGCCGGGTGCGCTTCCCCCTGCGTGAGCGCCTGCAGATGGCCCTCATGTGGGGCGCCCCGACCGCGCTCGTCGTGGGTGGGCTTGCCGCGTGGTGGGCACCCACGTGGGCGGGGCCACTCCTGCTGCTGATCGCGGCCATGTCGATCGGCGTCTTCACGCTCTATGACAAGGCGGGGCCGCGGCGGCGCCCGCTTCTGCTCGCAGCATCCGTCCTCGCCGCCACGCTCTCTACGTGGATGGCCGGGGGTGGAGGCGCCGCCCTCGCCGCGGCCGTCGCCGCGCCGGCGCTCCTCACCTTGCTGCTCACGTTCGACTATGCGGGCTCGACGCCGCTGGAAGGCGGCAGCCACTTCGAAGAGCGCAAGTGGCGCATCACGCTCGACGAGGCGGCCTGTGAAGGCGTCTTCCGTTGCTGGGAGGTGTGCCCCGAAGCCTGCTTCGAGAAGCGCGAGGCCGAGCGCAAGGTCGTGCTCGCCCACGACGAGCGCTGCATCCGCTGCGGCGCATGCGTCGTGCAGTGCCCGAAGGACGCGCTCTTCCTCCAGGACGAGGCCGGCGAGCGCATCGAGCCCGCGGTCATCCGGCGCTTCAAGCTCAACCTGCTCGGCGAGCGCAAGGTCGAGGGCAGCTAGCTTGCTCCACTGGCTTCGCTCGCGCCGCCGCAAGAAGCTCCTGAGGGAGCCCTTCCCGCCCGGCTGGGACGCGATCCTTCGGCGCAACGTGCCGCACTTCGCCGTGCTCGACCGGGACGAGCAGCGGCGCCTGCGCGACCTGATCCGCGTGTTCATCGCGGACAAGTACTGGGAGGGGTGTGGCGGCCTCGCGCTCGACGACGAGATCCGCGTCACGATCGCGGCGCACGCCTGCCTGCTCGTCCTGGAGCTCCCCGGCGAGCTCTATCGCAACGTGCAGTCGATCCTCGTCTATCCGTCGACCGTCGTCTCACCGCCGCGCCCCATCGGCGCGTTCGAGGTGCCGCGTGCGCCGGCGCGCGGGCCGATGCCGATCCTCGGCGAGGCCCAGCAGCGTGGCCCGGTCATCCTCGTGTGGGACGCGGTGAAGCGTGCCGGGCGCCACCCCGAGAAGGGGCACAACGTCGTCTTCCACGAGTTCGCACACAAGCTCGACATGCTCGACGGCGCGGCCGACGGCACGCCGCCGCTTCATGACGGCGCCGAGTACCGGCGCTGGGTCGAGGTCTGCTCGCGCGAGTACCTGGCGCTGCGGGAGCGGTCGCGACAGGGTCGGCACGACCTGCTCGATGCCTACGGCGCGACCAACGAGGCCGAGTTCTTCGCCGTCGCCACCGAGCTCTTCTTCGACCGGCCGAAGGCGTTGCGCTCGCACCACCCCGATCTGTACGAGGTGCTCGAGCGGTTCTACCGGCAGGACCCGGCTGCGCGTCACGCTGTGTGATGCCCGGACGAGCTAGCTCACCAATCCGCCGTCGAGATCGGCCCCGTTCATGCCCGCGTTGAGCCGCGCCTCGCTCACCATCTTGCGCACGATGGGGCCGAGCGTCGTCGGGTCGTCGACCGGCTCGACCGTCGGCCCGCGATGCCAGCCCTCGGCCACCGCGAGCACGCTGCCCGAGGCCTCGAAGATGCGACCCGTAACGTCTCTCGACTCGCTGCTCGCGAGCCACGTGACGATCGGCGCGATCCAGCGCGGGCTCTGGGCCTCGCGCATGGCGTCGGTGATCTCGCCCGGCTGCAAGTCCTCCGTCAAGCGTGTGAGCGCGCCGGGCGCGATGCAGTTCACGGTGATGCCGTATCGGCCGAGCTCGCGCGAAGCGATGATCGAGAACGCGGCGATGCCCGCCTTGGCGGCGCCGTAGTTCGTCTGTCCCGCGTTGCCGTAGATGCCCGAGACCGACGTGGTGTTGATGAGTCGCGCATCGACGGGCTGACCGGCCTTGCTCTGCGCGCGCCAGTACGCGGCCGCGTGGTGCGCCGGTGCGAACGTCCCCTTCATGTGGACGTTGATCACCGCGTCCCACTCGCTCTCCTGCATGTTGACGAGCATGCGGTCGCGCAGGATGCCGGCGTTGTTGACCAGCACGTCGAGTCGACCGTACGTGTCGATCGCCTGCTGGATCATCGCCTTCGCCTGCTCGAAGTCGGCGACATTGGAGCCGTTCGACACGGCCTCGCCGCCGCGACTCTTGATCTCGGACACGACTTCGTCGGCCGGCCCGAGGTCCTCGCCCTCACCCGACCGGTCGCCGCCGAGATCGTTCACCACGACCTTGGCGCCGTGGTCGGCCAGCATCAGCGCGTACTCGCGACCGATACCGCGGCCGGCCCCCGTCACGATCGCGACGCGATCCTCGCAGAACGTGCTCATCTCATCCGCCTCCGCTAGAAGTCGTGGAGCGACGCGAAGCGATCCCGATGGAACGCGGGGTTCCCCCACGTCGCCTCCAGCGCGCGAGCGCGCTTCAGGTAGAGCCCCGCATCGAACTCGTCGGTCATGCCGATGCCGCCGTGGATCTGGATCAGCTCGTTCGACATGTGGTGCAGGAAGTCGCCAGCCTTCGCCTTGGCGAGCGAGCACAGCATCGGCACGTCGTCCGATCCCGCGTCGATCGCCTGGAGCGCCGCCTCGACGCAAGAACGGGCCATCTCCATCTCGGTGTAGAGCCCCGCGGCGCGGTGACCGAGTGCCTGGAAGCCGCCGATCACCTGGCCGAACTGCACGCGGTTCTTGAGGTAGTCGAGGGTCATGTCGAAGCTCGCCACCGCGACGCCGAGCATCTCGGCGGCGAGCCCTGCACGGGCGCGATCGAGGATGGCGCCCAGCAGCGCACCGCCCTCGCCCTCGGCACCGAGCAGCGCCGAGGCCTCGACCTGCACGCCGTCGAACGTCACGTTCGCGTAGCCGCGACTGTCTACCGTCGCGAGGCGCTTGCGCTCCACGCCCGACGTGCCGGCGTCGACGAGGAAGAGGCTGATGCCCTCCGACTCGCCGGGCGCACCACCGGTGCGCGCCGACACGATGAAGGCATCGGCGGCCAGCCCTTCGAGCACGTGCGACTTGGTCCCCGACAGGGTGTAGCCGTCGCCACTCTTGCTCGCGGTCAGAGCGACGCCGTCGGGGGCGTGCCGTGGCCCCTCGTCGATCGCGAGGGTCACGATGGCCGACCCCTCCGCCACCTTCGGGAGCCACGCCTTCTTCTGGGCGTCGCTGCCCGCGACGACGAGCGCCGTGGCACCCGCCAGCCCCGAGGCGACGAGCGGCGACGCGACGAGCTGCCGGCCGAGCTCTTCGGCGACGACGCCGAACGTCAGGAAGCCCATGTCGACGCCCCCGAACTCTTCGGGCACCAGCACACCGGCCCATCCCATCTCGGCGACCTGCGACCACGTGCCCGCGTCGAAGCCCTGCTCGTTGCCGCTGTCACGCATCTCGCGGAACTTCGCGACGGGCGACTCTTCGCGCGCCCAGGTGCTCGCCTGATCCTTCAGGAGCTGCTGATCTTCGGTCAATGCCGCCATTGTTTCTTTCCTCCCTCGGTCGCCGGACTCAGCCGCGCTGGGTGTTCTCGGGCAGGCCGAGGATGTTCTTCGCGATGATGTTGTTCTGGATCTCGAACGACCCGCCGTAGATCGAGACCGCCTTGCCCATCAGCCAGCCGCGGACGGTCGCGAGCTCTTCGCGCGTGAAGCCTTCGCCTTCCCAGCCCAGACCCTGATGGCCCATGAGCTCGACCGTCAGCTCGGCGCGCGTCTGCGCCACCGCCGCCGCCGCGTTCTTCAGGATCGAGGCAGCTGCGCTGACCTTCTGGTTGCCACGCGACTCGGCGAAGACGCGCTCGATCGTGAGCGACTGCGCCTTCGCGTCCATCATGTGATTGGCGAGCTTCGTCCGCAGCTCGGGATCGTCGAGACGACCCTGCTCGTCGACGCCGACGTAGTCCTTCGCGATCTCTCGCAGCGACTTCTTCGTGCCGCCGGCAGCCATGCCCGAACCCGCGGTGGTCTGGCTCTGCCGCTCGTGCTGCAGCAGGCGCTTGCCCACCGTCCAGCCGCCGTTCAGCGGGCCGAGCATCTGATCCTTGCCGGTCACCGCGTCGTTGAAGAACGTCTCGCAGAAGGGCGACGAGCCGCCGATCAGCTCGATGGGCCGGGTCTCGATGCCGGGCTGGTCCATGTCGAGGATCAGGAAGCTGATGCCGTCGCGCTTCGGTGCGTCGAAGTCGGTGCGCACCAGGCAGCCGATCCACTGCGCGACGTCGCCGCCAGAGGTCCACGTCTTCTGACCGTTGACCTTCCAGTGGTCGCCCATGTCCTCGGCCTTGCACTGCAGCGAGGCGAGATCGCTGCCCGCGTTCGGCTCGCTGTAGCCGAGCGCCCAGAACACCTCTCCGCGGCAGATCGGCGGAATGTGCTGCTTCTTCTGCTCCTCGGTGCCGTACTCGAGGATCGTCGGGCCGACCATCGTGATGCCCATGCCCGCGGTGCGAATCAGCGGGTTGAAGGCACCGGCCGCGTCGAGCTCCTTCTCGAGCACCTTGGCCTGTCGCTGGCTGAGCCCGCCGCCACCGTACTCGACCGGCCAGGTCGGCGTCGCCCAGCCCTTGGCGCCGAGCGCCTTGCCCCACTCGAGCGCGTCCGTCTCCGAGGCGTCGATGGTCTCCGAGCGCATCACCGCGCCGGCGCGGCCCTTCAGCGACTTCGGAAAGTTCTCTTCGATCCAGGCGCGCGCCTCGGCGCGGAATGCCTCGAGCTCTTCGTTCGATTCGGCCATCTCTCTCGTCCTCTCGTCTTCTTCGTCGTCGTCCATGTCGGGCATCCGCCGGCGGTCGCTCTCGCGCGACGGGCGGGCTCGAAACGATAACCGAGCCTCGTGTGTCGAGGGCCGGCACTCCTGGGTCGCCGCCTGCGCCTTGCGCGGCGGCCCGAACCGCCCTCAGAGCAGGTCCGGGTGGTAGATGCCCTCGACCCCCGCCCGTACGTGGTCGGGGATCTCGATCGCTCGGCGCGCGCCGATGTCGAAGGCCAGGTTCACGATCGAGCTCGTGCAGAGCAGGTCGCCCGAATCGACGTCGAAGACCCAGTGGTGCCTGTACGACGTCTTCGCTGCGAGCTCCACCTCGGCACCGAAGCTCTGGATGCGCGCGCCCACCCGCGGCAGCCGGTGCAGCACGCCGCGGCTCTCGAGCGTGGCCCAGCCCATCTTGCTCCCGTTCTCGAGCTCGATCAGCCAGCTCTCGCTCTCGCGAGGCCTCGCCGGCTCACCGGCCCAGAAGAGCTCCTGGTAGCGATTCGCGACGTAGCTGCCGTCGGCGTCGCACTCGTCGGCCCCGATGACGCGCTCCTTCCGCATCGCGAGGTCGCGGTCGCGCAAGAGCGAGAGTGGCGGCGCGGGCGGCGCCTTCTCGAGATCGATCGTGCGGGGCCGCCCGTGCTCGGGCCAGTCGACGCGCCCTGCGCCCGCGCGCTCGGCAACGTTCTCGGGCAGCGGACGCGGCGCACGCGACTCGCGATCACACAGGACGAGCTCGTGGACGAAGCTCGCGGCGAGCTCGCCCCGCTCGGGATTCACGAGGTCGTGATAGAGGCGGATCCCGTCCGCCCGCACGTCGAGCACGCCGCCTCGCACCTCGAGCCGGGCGCCCACCATCTGCTCCGCCTTGTGGCGCGTGTACGCGTCTCGCAGATCGAGCACGCAGCCGAGGTCCGCGCACTCGTCGGCCGAGAGGCCGACTCGATCCGACAGCGCGCGCGTCCCCGCGAGCGCCTTCACGAGGTAGAAGCGCACGTTCATGTGACCGAGCTCGTCGATCTCGTCCTCGCCCACGACGGCTTCGTGAAGCACCTCCAGCTCAGCCAATGACCGTTTCCTCTCGTTCCTCGCGGATGGGTGACTCGTTCGTGAACCGAAGCGCACGCCGCCTCATGCGACGTCCCCCGCCGCCGCCCGCTCACAGGCGACCCGCAGGCGGCGCACCGCTTCTTCGAGCTGCTCCTCGGGCGTCCACGCGTAGGCGATGCGGATACGCTGGTCGTCGCTGACGCCTGGCGGCAGGAAGCCCGAGCCGGGGTTCACGGCCACGCCCTCTTCCACGGCCGTGCGCCAGAGATCTTCGGCGCGCACACCGCCCCTGGGCGTCGCCCAGAGATAGAAGCCGCCCTCGGGCACGTCCCACGATAGATACTCGCTCGCCTCGCGCTCGAGCGCCGCGTGCAGCGTATCGCGCTTGCTGCGGTAGATCGCGCGCACGCGCTCGAGATGCGGCTCGAACCGGCCCGCAGCGAGGAACTCGTCGAACGCGCGCAGGCCGATCTGGTTCTGTCCCATGTCGAAGCGCATCCGGCCGAAGAGCGCGAGCAGCTCGGGCTGGGCGTGGAGCCAGCCCACGCGAACACCGGTGGCGACCGTCTTCGAGAACGTCCCCGTCGTGATGACACCGTGGCCACCCGCGAGCGCGGAGAGCGCCCGCGGTGGAGGCGCGTCGAACGACAGATCGCGGTAGGCCTCGTCGTCGAGGACGAGCACGTCGTGCTGGTACGCGAGCTCGAGCAGTCGCTCGCGGCGTGCGAGCGAGAGCGTCGCGCCTGTGGGGTTGTGGAACGCCGAGATCGTGTAGATCAGCTTGACCCGTCGGCCCTCGGTGGCGAGCGCGGCGAGCAGCTCGGCCAGCGCGTCGGTATCGAGGCCCTCGCGGTCCATCGGCACGAAGCGCACGTCGGCGCGCACGCCGCGGAAGTTGTGGAGCGTGCCCATGTAGGTCGGGCACTCGGCCACGATCACGTCACCGGGGTCGATGAGCGAACGCACGACGAGATCGATCGCGCCGGCCGAGCCGTTGGTCAGCTGGAACCACTCCGCATCGATGGCGCTCCCCTCGAGCTCGTTGCGGCGAGCAGCGAGCCACTCGCGGATGCCCGAAGGCCCTTTGCCGAAGCCGTACCGCAGGGCGAGATCACCAGGCTTCTCGAGCGTGCGCAGCAGCGCCTGCGCGAGCTCCTCCCTCGGCAAGGAGGCGACGTCGGGAATGCCGACCGCGAGATACAGGATGTCCCGCTTCGGCGTGACGCCCTGCGGCAGGTCCCACTCGCCGGCCGTGCCGAACAGCGGCGCCGACGCGGCGTTCGCGACGTCCTTCGGCGAACGGCCGTCCCAGCGCGCAGCCATGCGCGCCACGATCGATTCGGGGCGAGTCACGAGATCCAGCACCTTCTCGAATGCTTCGATGTGATCGGTCGGGCCGTCGGCGGAGCCGATCTGGTGCCGACTCCGGAGCGTCCTCGGAGGACCGACGTTAACCGATCGATCGCACCCGAGTCGGGCGGGCGCGCTCGCAGCCTCCCGGACCCATCCGCCCGGGAGGCTGCTGCATCGCTCGAGCCGGGCCTAGGCGCTCGTCTCGCGGCGCCAGACGAGTGCCAGGGCGCCGAGGCTCATGACGATCATCGCCAGGGCGAGCTGGCCGAACGGCGTGCTGACCGGCACCGGCGTGCAGCCCGGGATGGGCGTCGACTCGCAGCCGGTCACCGAGTCACAGCTCTCGGCCGTGCACGCGTCGCCGTCGTCGCAGTCGAGCGTCGTGCCCGGCGTGCAGACACCGACCACGCACATCTCGTCGCCGTTGCAGACGTCGCCGTCGAGACACGCCACGCCGTCGAAGACTTCGTCGGCCGGGCACGCCACGTCGATCCCCGTGCAGAGCTCGGTCGCGTCGCAGCTGTGGGCCGCGGGGCGGCACGTGGTGGTCGGCGGCTCGAGGGCGACGGCGGGGCAGGCAGCGTCGACGCCGGTACACGCCTCCGCCACATCGCAGTCACCCGCGGCCGCGCGGCACTCGGTGCCCCCAGCCAGGAAGCCGTCCGCCGGGCAGAAGGCGCTGGCGCCCGTGCAGACCTCGCCGACGTCGCAGATGCCGACTGCGCCGCGGCACAGCGTGGCCGCTGGCACGAAGTCGTCCGAGGGACAGAGGGCGTCGACACCAGTGCACGTCTCGGCCACATCGCAGAGACCGGCCGAGGCACGGCACTCGGTGGCAGCGCTCTCGAAGCCGTCCGCGGGACAGACACCGCTCGAGCCCGTGCACGTCTCGGCCACGTCACACGTGCCCGCCGAAGCGCGACATACGGTCGCCGACGACTCGAACGAGCACGTCGAGGAGCAGCAGTCGCCGTCGACGGTGTTGCCGTCGTCGCACTGCTCATCCGGCTCGGGCACTCCGTTGCCGCACTCCCAGGCAGTCGCGGTGTAGTCCTCGCCCGGATCGTCGGCCGTGACGTTCGCGTAGGCCCGGCTCAGCGGAGCGAGGGTGTAGCTGGCCAGCGTCGGCGTCACGGTGCCCGTCCAGTCGTGGGGCACGAGCACGGCGTAGTCGCCGCTGCCGTCGGTCGTGTCGCCG
>CAYYSY010000418.1:0-11893 GCA_964474355.1 uncultured Spirochaetaceae bacterium
GACCCGGACGCGCGCCGCGCCGCCTACGCCTGTGACGTCACGTATGTGACCAACAAGCAGATCGCCTTCGACTACCTGCGCGATCGCCTGGCCCGCGGCGACCGGCACGCCCAGCTGCGCACGCGCCTCGGCGATGTGCTCGAACCGGGTCGAGGGCGCGGCGGCCTGCTGCTGCGCGGGCTGTGCTACGCGATCGTCGACGAGGCCGACAGCGTCCTCGTCGACGAGGCGCGCACGCCGCTCATCCTCTCGCAGCAGCGCCCCGGCTCCGAGCTCGCCCAGACCTGCCGCGAGGCCCTCGGCATCGCCGCCGAGCTCACAGCCGGCCGGGACTACCGCGTGGATCGACGCACCCGCAGAATCGAGCTCAGCGACGAAGGGATCAGCCGCACCGCCGCGCGGGTGCTGAAGCTGGGCGGTGTGTGGTCCGGGCGGCGTCGACGCGAAGAGCTCGTCCTGCAGGCGCTCTCGGCCGAGCACCTCTTCGTTCGGGATCAGCAGTACGTCGTGCGCGACGGCAAGATGCAGATCGTCGACGCAAATACCGGTCGCGTGATGGCCGACCGGTCGTGGGAGGCGGGCCTGCACCAGATGATCGAGTGCAAGGAGGGCTGCGAGCTGACCGGACAGCGCGAGACCCTCGCCCGGATCTCCTATCAGCAGTTCTATCGGCGCTACCTGCGCCTCTCGGGCATGACGGGCACGGCACGCGAAGTGGCTGGGGAGCTGCGCAGCGTCTATGGGCTCCGCAGCGTCGTGATCCCTCCGCGCAAGCCCCGCCAGCGGGTCGTCTGCGGCAGTGAGATCACGGTCAGCGCAGAGGCGAAGCACCAGCTCATCGCAGCGCGCGTGAGCGAGCGCCGAGAGAGCGGGCAGCCGGTCCTGGTCGGTACGCAGTCAGTGGCGACCTCCGAGGCGCTGAGCGCGCTGCTCCACGAGGCCGGCATCCCCCATGAGCTGCTGAACGCACGGCAGGACGCCCGCGAGGCGGAGATCGTCGCGCAGGCCGGCCAGCTCGGGCGAATCACCGTGGCCACGAACATGGCAGGGCGCGGCACCGACATCTCGATCGCCCCCGGCGTGGCCGAGCTCGGCGGTCTGCACGTGGTGGTCGCGGAGGCGGGCGAGGCCCGGCGCATCGATCGGCAGCTGATCGGCCGCTGCGGTCGCCAGGGCGACCCGGGCAGCTACGAGACCTTTGCCTCGATCGACGATCCACTGACCGCCGATCAGGCCGGCGAGTGGCTGCTTCGGATCCTGCGTAGACTCGCGAGCGGCGGCCGTACCCAGCGCCACATCGCGCTGCTCTACCTCGCCCTGGCACAACGCCGTGCCGAGCACCGACAGACGCTTGCGCGCGACCAGATGATGCGAGCCGAGGAGTACCTCGAGAAGGCGCTCGCATTCGCGGGTCCGACCGAGTAGGCGGGGGCGCAGCAGCGCCGGTGCCGCTTCAGGCCTCGGCCGGGTCCGTCCAGGCGATCTCGTCCCAGCGCGTCACACGGTTCCGACCCGAGTTCTTCGACGCGTAGAGCGCCTCGTCGGCCTGGCCGATCATCTCCTCGACGGCGACGGCACCGAATTCGAGCGACGAGACGCCGAAGCTCGCCGTTACGGGGACGCTCGCAAAGCCCGGAGACGCCACCGTGCGGCGCATGCGCTCCGCCAGCACCACTGCGCCTTCGACGGGGCCTCCCTGGAGCAGCACGCAGAACTCCTCACCGCCCCAGCGACAGACGAGGTCGTCGGCCCGCACGCTGGCGCCGAGGCTCGCGGCCATTCGCTTGATGACCTCGTCGCCGACCGCGTGACCATGCTCGTCGTTCACGGCCTTGAAGTGATCGATGTCGACCATCAGCACGCAGAGCCGCCCGTTGATCAGCTTGGCGTTGCGGAACGCCTGATCGAAGACCTCCAGGAAGGCCCTGCGATTCGAGACACCCGTCAACGGGTCGCGCCGAGCGAGAACCGTCAGCTCCTCGTTGCGCAGGCGCACCTCGTCACGCGACTTCTGGAGATCCGAGAGAGCTGACTCGAGCTCCTGCTGACGTCGCTCGAGCTCGGTGACGTCGTCGAAGGTGATGATCCCGCCTTTGGCCCGGCCCCAGCCGTCGAGCACCGGCGCCGCGTTGACCTGCAGCGTACGCGACTCATCGCCATCGCGATCGAGCACGAGGGTGGTGCCCGTCGATTCGCGCCCCTCCTCGATGGCCTCGGCCCACGGTGAGCCCTTCGCGAGCGAGGATCCATCGAGGTCGGTCCAGCTGAGAGAAGAGAGATTGGCTCCGAGCAGCGCCTCCCGCGCCATGGCGGTCTGCGCCAGGAACGCGCGGTTGGCCAGCACGATCCGCCCGCTCTCTTCGACGACTGCGACGCCCTCGGTCATGACGTCGAGCGTCATCTGAACGCGGGTTGGAATCACCGCCGAGGGATCGAGGTGACGGAGCGTTCGGCGCATGTAGGCGAAGTAGCCGATGAAGCCCGTGCCGGCGACGAAGGCGAGCACGCGGACCGCCGGTCGATGCCACAGCGAGGCGAGGAAGCCGTCCGGGCCGAGCTTAGTGAAACGCATCTCCAGCTTGGCCCACTCGCGACCGCCGCGAAGCACCGGGATGCGCACGTGGGTCGGCGTGGAGGCAGTCTCCTCTTCCGGCTCCCAGAGCCTTTCGTGTGCGCCCACTCGGATCAGCAGCGCTCCACTGCCATCGCGAAGCCCCGCCGAGAGCAGATCGTCATGTTGCTCGATCGCCATCTGCAGCAGGCTGCGCACCTGGGACATGTTGCCCTGGCTCAGTGCCGACGTCGTCTGGATGGCGAGCGTCTCGCAGAAGCGGATGCGCACCTCGAGCTTGGGGTCTCGCGTGTCGGGGACCAGGCCGAGCAGATCGACGAGTACCAGGATCGAGCAGGTGAGCAGCACCAGGCCGACACTGATGCGGAGCAGTGCGCTCAGGCGTCCCAAGTTCGCCTCCCGCTATTCGCTGAGAAAGCGGACCTGGCAGTGCAGACCGCCCGGAATCGCGTAGTCGGGGTTCGGCAGCTCGAGCTGGACCCCGAAGGTGCCGCTGGCGCCGTCGATCACGCGGTCGACGATCGTGACCGCTGCAACATGGACCTGATCTCCCGGGAACTCCGGGCTCACCGCCGCCTTCATGCCCTTCTTCACCGTGCCGAAGCGCGCGGCCGGCAGCACCACCTCGACCTTCAGAGGGTCGACCTGGGCGAGTCGCAGGATCGTGTCCTCGTCGGCCACCTCACCTTCGCTCATCAGCCGCTCGATGACGATGCCCGAGATGGGGCTGTTGATCGTGCGACGGCTCAGGATGGCCATCGCCTGTCGGTGCTCGAGCTCCGCGAGATGCTTGTTCTCGCGGGCCTCCTGCACCTCGAGCTTCGCGACCTGCGTCTCGGTCTCGAGCTCCTCGCGGGCATCGAGCGATACCGCGTTGGCTTCGAAGAGCTCTCGCGCGCGCCTGCGGCGGGTGGCCATCAGCCGCAGGCTGGCCTCACGCGACTGGACGCTCCCCGTCATGGCGGCGCGAGCATCCGCGACTTCTACTGCGGCGAGCTCGACGCTGGTGTCGAGCGAGACGAGTACCTGACCCCTCTCGATGCTGTCGCTTCGTTCGACGTGGATCGCGTCGATCCTGCCCTCGACCGGGCTTCGGATCTCGACCACTTCGGAGGGCTCGATGATGCAGTTCAGTGTCCCGGAGTCGCCCTCGAGCTCATCGCCGCTGAGGTTCTCGCTGGTCGCCCACCCCTCGGCACGCTCGGGGGCATCGAAGAGCCCCGGCTCGAGCGTCGCATAGGCAGCGGAATCCGACGGCCCTTGCGCCGCCAGAGCCGATTCGCCGCTGTCGTGGCCGGGCTGGGACCGACCGGCCGACGCGATGATCTCGGGCTCGACGCGCCAGAGGGAGATCACACCAGGCAACAGCAACGCCAGCGCGAGCACGAGCAGGCCGGCGGTCGCCCAATGGCGCCGCTCGCCGAGCAGACCCGCAAGGCCAGCCTTCCGGCCTCTCGCCGCCGACGTCTCGTCCACGCAGTCTCCCCTGTCGCCTTCCACACCCACGCGATCGGCGAGGCATGCGCAGGCCAGGCCGATTGCGGTGACCAACGACTAATCGGCCATCTACAAAGGAGACCTGAGGGGGGATGTGCGGCCGGCTCTACCGCAGAGCGGCAGGCCGACGATCGCGAGACGACGCCACGTAGGCGCGCCGATCGGGCAGGCGACCAAGGTGCGCTTCCTGCTCGACGTCCGCGAGTGCGTCGAGAGTGCATCCTGCAATGTGCCTGTGCTGGCCGCCCCCGACCGGGGCGGCAGGCCTAGTCCCGACCCGATCGAGGCCGTCTGGAGGGCGGCCCGGCCTTCGAGACGCTCTGCGAAGACTTGGGGTCGGGTTCGGATGCAGAGCCCTGCAGCAGCTCCCACCACTCCTCGGCCGGGATCGGCCGGCTGCAGAGGAAGCCTTGGTACTGGTCACAGCCCCGCTCCATCAAGAAGCGCAGCTGCGCCGCCGACTCGACCCCCTCGGCCACGACACGCAGCCCGAGGCTGTGGCCGAGCACGATGATCGCGGTCACGATGGCGGCGTCATCGGCGTCGTGGGGCACGCCTGCCATGAAGGAGCGGTCGATCTTGATCTCGTCCAGCGGGAAGCGCTTGAGGTGGCTCAGCGAGGAATAGCCGGTGCCGAAGTCGTCGACCGAGATCTGCAGGCCCATCTGCTTGATTGCCCGTAGCATCTGCGATGTCTCGACGGGGCTCTCCATGATGGCGCCCTCGGTCAGCTCGAGCACGATGCGAGAGGGGTCGACACGAGTCTGCTCGAGCGCCCGCTGAATGGTGTCCGGCAGGTCGAGCTGACGGAACTGCACGGCGGACACGTTGACCGAGATCGGCAGGGTGTCCCACCCGTCCTCCTGCCAGGACCTGCCCTGCTTGCAGGCGGCCAGCAGGGCACACTCGCCGAGGTCGCCGATCAGTCCGCTCTCCTCGGCGATCGGGATGAAGCGACCGGGCGAGACCTCACCCAGCTCCGGATGGTGCCAGCGCATCAGGGCCTCGGCGCCGATGATCCGTCCCGTCTGCACCTCGACCTTGGGCTGGTAGAAGAGCGAGAGCTCGTCGCGCTCGCGGGCTCTTCGCAGCTCGTTGCCGAGCCGCAGGCGGTCGAGCGATCGGGAGTGAAGCGCCTCGTCGTAGAACTGCAGGTCGTTTCCGCCCCTGCGCTTGGCGTGGGACATCGCGCTGCCGGCGTTCGCGAGCAGCGCCTCGACGCTCGTTCCGTCACCCGGATAGAGCGAGATTCCGATGCTGCACGAGATGAAGAGGTCATGCCCCGCCAGCGAGAAGGGCTCGGAGAGAGAGGACAGCAGCTCCTGTGCGGCTCGAGAGGCCTCCTCGCCCGAGGCGAGTCCGGAGACGAGCATCAGGAACTCGTCGCCGCCCGAGCGGGAGAGGCTCCCGCCGGTGTCGCCGCTCCAGCCGTCCGCGTCGTTCGCGGACTTCTCGAGTCGTGCCGCCACGGCTTCGAGCAGCGCGTCCCCCACGCCCGACCCCAGGGTGTCGTTGATCTGCTTGAACCGATCCAGGTTGATCACGAGGACGCCGCACTGCTGTGTGTCGCGTCGCGCCTGTCGCAGCGCTCGATCGAGCCGCTCGATGAACAGGCGGCGGTTCGGGAGTCCCGTGAGCGCGTCGAAGTTGGCGAGCCGGTCCTGGTAGGCCTTGGCTGCGAGCGTGTTGCGCACGCGCAGCACCAGCTCACTCGGATCGACCGGCTTGGCGAGGAAGTCGGTCGCGCCGAGCTCCAGTGCGCGGAGCTTCGTCTCCGCGTCCGAGGACGAGGTCAGGATGATGACGGGAACGTGCTCGAGCGACGCGTCGGCGCGCATGGCGCCGAGGATCTCCATGCCGCCGACCTCCGGCATGAGCAGGTCGAGCAGCAGCAGGTCTGGCTGCTCCCGTGCGATCGCAGCCAGGGCCTTCGTCGAATCCGTGATTCCGAGGAACGACTCGCAGCCGTCGCTCTCGAGGATGGCCTCGATGACCTCGATGGTGGTCGGCTCGTCGTCGACCATGAGGATGGTCGAGGTGGACCGTGTGTCCCGCCCGCCGTTGCGTCGGCCGAGCATTTCGGTGGAGCGTCGACGTCCTTCAGGCATCACGGTGCTCCGGATCGACGATGCGATCTGCGAGCCTCTGCAGCACGCGGATCGCCTCGTCGATCTCGTCGTGCTTGTCCTCCAGGCCTTCCTTCGCCAGCAGCTCGAGACGCTCGGCGGGCTCGGTGAAGGGGTCGAAGCCGACGGTACCTGCGGCGCCCTTCAGCCAATGGGCCAGACTCGCGAGCTCGTCGTAGTCGCCTGCCCGCGCTCGGGCTCTCATGTCGTCGAGCTTCGGGCCGAGTCGGCTCATGAAACCCTCGATCGTGGGCTGCAGGCTCGTGATGGTGGCGAGCCGGGAGATCAGGGGACCGTCCTGGATCGCGGTGGATGCCTCTGTCTCCCGATGTCGTCCCTCGAGGCGATTTCCCGCGATGCCCACTGCGGCTTCCGGGTGCTCGGCCTCTGCCGCGTGACCGGGCAACACGATGCGGTCGCTCAGGTCGCGGATCTCCTCGATGGCCGTGCCGATCTCGGCCTCCTTCCTCTCCCGCGCGAGCAGCTCGAGATTGACGGCGGGCTCGGTGAAGTCATCGAAGCCCACCGTGCCGGCTGCGCCCTTGAGCCAGTGGGCGAGGTTCTTAAGCTCGTCGTAGCTCCGCGCCTCCCAGCTCGCGTCCAACTCCTCGAGCTTGCCGGCCAGCCGTACGACGAAGAGCTCGATGGCCGAGTGCAGCCGCGTGATCGACGCGAGCCGGGAGACCACCGGCGCCCTGGAGCTGGCGGCGTCGCGCGCGTGCTCGTCCGGTCCGGTTGCGTCCGCTCTCCGTGCGATCCCCGCGGTGCGTCGTCCGCCGAGGAGCTCGGCCAGTGTCCCGAAGAGCATGTCGATGTCGATCGGCTTGGTCAGGTGGCGAGTGAAGCCGGCCTCCTGGTACCTGGTTTCGAAGCCCTTCATGGCGTGCGCGGTCAGGGCCACGATGGGAATCGAGACGCCTGATTCCCGCAGCAGCTCCGTGGCGGCATAGCCGTCCATCACGGGCATCTGCACGTCCATCAAGATCGCGTCGTACGTGCCGCTCAGCGCCTTGTCGGCGCCCACGCGCCCGTTCTCGGCACCTTCGACGCTGATCCCCACCTCCTCGAGCAGCAGACGCACGAGCTCGCGGTTTTCGTCGCCATCATCAACGACCAGCACGCGCGCCGGCGGGAAGGACCAGCCCGTGAGCTCGGACTCCGCGACGTCGCTGCCGCTCTCTCCGATCTGATCGCGGGACAGCAGGCTCACGCCTTCGAGGGGCCCGGGATCGACGGTGACCGTGAACGTGCTGCCCTCGCCGGGTGTGCTCGATACCGTGATGTCGCCGCCGAGCATCTGCGCGAAGCGCCGACTGATGTCGAGGCCCAGGCCTGTGCCCCCGAAGCGGCGCGTGACCGAGCTGTCGGCCTGCACGAAGGCCTCGAAGATCGACTCGACTGCTTCCGGCGGTATCCCGATTCCAGTGTCCGTCACGTCGACGCGGAAGCGCGTCGTCGACCCGTCCTCCTCGAGGCGGCCGACGACACGGACGCTGCCCGCCTCGGTGAACTTCACCGCGTTCGAGAGGAGGTTCGTGACGATCTGACGCAGGCGCGTCGGATCCGAGCAGATCGTGTCGGGGATGGGACCATCGAATTCGAGCTCCAGCGGCAGTCCCTTCTCGGCTGCCTTGACGGCCAGGGCGCCGACGACCTCCTCGAGCAGGGTGTGCGGGGCGAAGGGGATCAGCTCGATCTCGACGCGGCCCGACTCGATCTTCGAGAGGTCGAGCACGTCGTTGATCAGCTGCAGCAGGTGCTCGCCACTTGCGTGGATCGTCTCGAGGTGTCGTCGTCGCTCGTCCTCGCTCTTGCCGTGGCCTCGCCGCAGCAGCTCGGTGAAGCCGAGGATCGCGTTCATCGGAGTACGGATCTCGTGGCTCATGTTGGCCAGGAACTCGCTCTTGGCCTGGTTGGCCGATTCCGCCTCGTCCTTGGCGATCGAGAGCTGGGTCTTGTGCTCCTCGAGCTGCGTGACGTCATCGAGGCTGATCAACACGCCGCCGTAGCTGCCTCCGCTGACCAGTACGGGGGAGCAGTTCACCAGGAAGGTTCGAAGCGCCGACTCGCTATCGCGCAGGTGGATCATGTCGTTTCGCTGGGGCTGACATTCGTCCAGGGCGCGCTTCCAGGGGATCGCCTCCGCGTCGACCGCGGAGCCATCGGACGTGGTCCAATCGAGGTCGGAGGCGCGCCGGCCCATGAGCTCGTCCGGGGTGCGGCCCACCATCTCGGCGAAGGCCTCGTTCGCCAGCACGATGCGCTGCTTCAGGTCGACGACCAGGAGACCCTCTGCGAGGGTGTCGAGGGCCGAGCGAACGTGTGGGGGGACGGCCTGGGAGGGATCGAGCTGCTGCAGCATCTTGCGCAGGTAGAAGTAGAAGACGACGAAGCTCGTCACGGCGATGAAGATCAGCAGCTTCGACCGCGGGGTCTTGAGCAGGCCGAGCAAGCCAGCCTGGGTGAGGGACTCGAAGCGGAGCTCCATCCGGCCCCACCTGCGGGCGCCCGACCAGATGGGCACGCTGATCTGAGTGTCGCCGGAGCCGTCGTTTTCACCCTCGATCCAACCGAGCTCGTGGTTGCCCACCGACGCGAGCACGACGCCGTCGCCTCGTCGAACCGCAACCGAATGGAGGTCGGCGTTGCGCTCCAGCACGAACTCCAGCCCGTTCTCGAGCGTGTTCAGGCGCCCCTCGGTGATCAGCGAGGAGCTGTAGATGGCGATCGTCTCGGCGAGGGCGGCACGTCCCTCGCGCACGGCGTGCAGGCGGTCGGGGACGAGCCCCAGCAGGATGGCCGCGAGGAAGAGGCTCACGAGCAGAAACGTCTGCCCCAGCGCGATGTGCGCGCCCGCACTCATCTTTCGCATGCTCTGACCCCTTCCCACGCCCCATATCGGCCGAACGGCGCGTCGGAATGACCCCTCGAGCGGGGGAGCACGCGGCTCAGATGGGCTCGAGCTCTCCGGGCTCGCCAGCCCCGTTCTCGCCCGCTCCTCGGCCCGCTTCTCCGGGCTCTCCCGGGGTCTGCTCCGTGGTCGCTCCGTCCAGGATGGAACCGAGCGACTCGCCCCCGTCGTCGTCCTCGTCCTGGCTCAGGGCCAGCCCCGCCAGGATCGGCACGGGGTCGATGAGTCGCCAGACCGGCATCGAGGAGACCATGCTGGCGATCAGGAGACCGCCCCGCGTCAGCCACACGACGTAGCCGATCGAGAGACCCGCCGTGAGGGCGATGCTCGATCCGAAGATCTGCTGCTCGACGACGGCGTCGTACTCGACCGCCCTGCGCAGCCGATCGAGCTCGCGGCCGAGCTCGGACGCAATGTTCGCGAAGCTCGGCGCTCCGTCCCGCTCGTCGTTCTGCGCTCGGGTCTCCGCCTTGTCGGCTCGCGAGTCGTGGAGCCTCGGGTCCCGTAGCTTGCTCGTCTGGACGTCGAGTCGCGGCTCGGTGATCGCAGTGCTCCCCGGCGTGAAGGAATGACTGGAGGTGCCGCCGACGGGGTCCGTCGGCCGCAAGTCATCGGCATCGGGAGCGAAGCCGAGTGGGAGCGAGTCCGTGGGAGGCAGGTCCGAGGTCTGGGGGTCTTCTTCGCCGGGCTCGGGGTCGGGGTCTTCGGAAGGACCCGGCTCGACATCCGGCCCTGGCGGCGGGTCCGTGAGGGGGGGAAGGATCGGGAAGGACGTGACTGTGGTCGAGATCGTCGAGGGTGTGCCGCCGACCGACGACGTCCCCCCGTTCGAGCCCGCGTCGAGCTGGACACGGACCTCGCCGCCGACCGTGGACGAGAATCCGCCGGCGTGTGTGTCGTCGAGGGCGCGGACGATCAGATCCGGCGCGGCGCCGTCGAAGGAGGCGTCGGGTGTGAAGCGGAGCCGGGTGCCGGCACTCAGTGCCAGCGCCGACGAGTCGTCGCCGACGTTGCCGACGGCAAACCATGTCGCCCCGCCGTCGCTGGAGTACTCCCACTCCCCGGTGGTCCCGGCACTCGACCCGTTGCCCACGACGGCGACTCCGGAGAGCGCCGCACCGTTGTCCACGTCCGAGAACCGACCGGCCAAGAGACCCGAGATGGTCGCACCGGGCGGGTCGGTCACGTCGTTCGAGATCGGCGCGAGCACCGCGCCGGCGCTGGAGGGAGCGTCGTTGACGCCCGTCACGACGATCGAGGCGGTGTTGCTTCCGCTCGAGAAGGCCGTCGTACCCCCGGTGGTCGTCGTGTCCGCTGTTCCAGCGAAGACGCCGGTGGTTCGATCCCAGCCACGGAAGTCGAACGACGCGCTGTCGGCGTTCTCGCCGTCCGGCACGAAACGGATCAGATCTGCGTCTCGCAGCAGCAGGGCGCTCGTGCTGCCGACCGACCCGATCGAAGTCCAGCTCGCGCCGCTGTCGCTCGAGTACTGCCAGGTGCCGTTGCTGCTGGCGAGCCGGGTGATCGCGATCCCTTCGGATGCGCCGGGATCGGCGTCGCTGAGAGATCCTCCGAGGATCGACGCGACCGTCTGACCCGGGTTGCCGAGCTGGTCTTCGGTGATCGCGCCGAGCGTCGGGGCGGCCGGGGCGAGGATCGGTGCGTCGTTCTCGGCGGTCACGTCGATGGTGAGGCTGTTCGGTGTCGGGTCGACGTCGCTGCCGCCGTTCAGCCGCCCGCCCGTGTCCATGACCTGGAAGTCGATCTGCGCGTAGGCCGCACCGCTCTCGCCGGCAGCCGGCGAGTAGACGAGGTTGCCGGCGGCGATCGAGACCGCGCTCACGGTGTCGCCGGCGCCCAGGACCGTGGCGCCATCGCGGAGGACGCCCCCGCCAGACACGCCCGTGATCACGACGCCCGCGAAGGAATGGTCCTCGGCCGCGTCGCTGAAGCCGAAGTCGGCGGCCGTGAGGGTACGGCTGGTGTCCTCGAGGATGGTGATGGTCGAGTCCGCACCCGACGGGGCGTCGTTCACGGGCGTGATCGTCAGATCGACGGTCGCCAGATTGCTCGGCTGGCCGGTTGCGTCGCGAATGGTGTAGGTGAATGCGTCGGTCGTGGTCTCGCTGCCGTCGTGGGTGTAGACGACGGTGCCATCGGCGTTGACCGTGAGTGTGCCGCTGTTCGGAGCGCCGACGATCTGGATCGAGGCGAGGTCGAGCCCATCGTCGGCGTCGCCGTCGTTGGCGGCGAGGTCGATCGTCACGGACCCGCCCTCCAGGACCGCCGCCGAGTCGTCGGTCGCGGTCGGGAGGTCGTTCACGGGGATGATGCCGATCAGCACGGTGGTCTCGTTCGAGAGCTGGCCCGAGGCGTCCCGGATCGTGTAGGTGAACGAGTCGAGTAGACCCTCGCCGCCATCGTGGTCGTAGTCGACGGTGCCGTCCGCGTTGACGGTGATGCTGCCATTGCCGGGCGGCGTGACGATCTGGATCGAGGCGAGGTCGAGCCCATCGTCGTCGTCGCTGTCGTTGGCGGCCAGGTCGATCGTGACGCTGCCGCCCTCGGCGACCACCGCGGCGTCCGTGTTGGCCTGGGGCAGATCGTTGACCGGCGTGATCGTCAGGTCGACCGTGGCGACGTTCGACCAGCTACCGGCGACGTCTCGAATCCGGTAGGTGAAGGTGTCGGTACTCGTCTCGGTGCCGTCGTGGTCGTAGTCGACGGTGCCGTCCGCGTTGACGGTGATGCTGCCATTGCCGGGCGGCGTGACGATCTGGATCGAGG